>CALVRG010000001.1 GCA_944358505.1 uncultured Bacilli bacterium
AGTTTAGTAGAGGTATAGAATCGTGCATTTTATAAAATGCCAGAATATGTTATACTTATTTCAGTGAACGGATGTGGACAGTGTCCACAATTTGTCCACAGTAGATAAAATATTTATAGTAAAGATAGTACCAATAATACTAATAATACGGATGTTACCTTGTACCAATATTAAAGAAAATGCTGATAATACTATAAATACTAATAATATTGATAATATAGGAAAGTCCACTACATGTGGCTCAGGGAAAAAATATAAACAATGTTGTGGCAAATAGTTTATAAAATAAAGAGAAAAACAATATATAAGATTAAGAAAGCATAAGTAATATAAGGATGTTCACAATATTTATAATATGTTCATCCTTTTCTATATTAATGTTATAATAATAGGAGTTGATTATTATGGCTAAACCTCCAAAATTAAATAAAGGTGATAAAATAGCAATTGTGAGCTTATCAAGTGGTATCCTTGGTATGCCATATTGCGAACACGAATTAAAAATTGCTTTAAAAAGATTAAAAGAAATGGGACTTGTTCCAATAATTATGCCAAATGCGTTAAAAGGAGTTGATTATCTAAAAGAACATCCAAAAGCAAGAGCACAAGATTTAAAACAAGCATTTATAGATAATAGTATTAAAGGAATAATATGTGCTATTGGGGGAGATGATACATATAGAACAATTCCTTATTTAATGGAAGATGAGGAGTTTAAAGTAGCAGTAAAAAATAATCCCAAGGTATTTACAGGATTTTCAGATACAACTAATAATCATTTAATGTTAAATAAACTAGGATTATCTACTTTTTATGGTCCTTGTTTAATAGCTGATATAGCTGAACTTGATAATGATATGCTTCTATATACTAAAGAGCAGTTTTACAAATTCTTTTTAGATGACTTAAATTATGAGATTATATCAAGCCCTATTTGGTATAAAGAAAGAAAAAGTTTTGGAGTTGAAGAAACAGGAAAACCAAGAGAAGTTCGTAAAGAGCTACATGGATATGAAACATTAAATGGAAGTGGAACAGTAACAGGTAAACTTTATGGTGGATGTATTGAAAGTATTTATGATGATTTTACAGGAAACAGATATGGTGATGAACCGTATGTCTTTGAAAAATATAATATATTTCCAACTAATGAAGAATGGAAAGAAAAAATCCTTTTTTTAGAGACATCTGAAGAAAAACCTAAACCTGAAGAATTGGAAAAAATGTTAATTGAATTAAAGCGTAGAAAAATATTATATTTAGTAAAAGGAATCATAGTTGGAAAACCTCAAGATGAGCAATATTACGAAGAATATAAAAATATTTATAGAAAAGTTTTTGCAGATATAGATACTCCAGTACTATTCAATGTTAATTTTGGCCATTCAACTCCAAGATGTATAATACCTTATGATGCACAAGCAACAATTGACTTTGATAATAAGAAAATATTTATTAATGAACCAATTTTAGAAAATAATAAAAAAAGAAAATTATAAGATATTTTGGTAATAGTATATTTTTACGTTGATTCTTTCAACATGCATCCTAACTTGCTATAATACAATTAGACTTTACTTACTGTAATTAGATAAGAAAGTGTATTTTAAAATACACAGTAATAATAAAACATTATAAACAATTAATTATTAAAAATTTATTAATGATATACTTAATTAAGTTTAGGAGATGGCTTAATGCAAATAATAGAATATAACAAAAAATATTTAGGAGATGTTAGAGATTTACTTACTGAACTTGAAAAATATATTGTTTCTATTGATAAAGATAATTTAGATCAACTTCATTCTGAATACCATGAAAAAATGGCATTAATTGATTTAGAAAAAGTTAGAAAAAATAATGGAAAATGTTATTTAGCAATAGAGAATGACAAAGCAATTGGGTTAATAATGGGAATTATACCAGATTATGATAAATATGATTATTTAGATTATAAGTGTCCAAAAAGAGGAATAATTACGGAACTTATTGTTACTGCAAAAATTAGAAGTAATGGGATTGGAAAAGAACTTATGGATAAAATGGAAAGTTATTTTAGAGATAATAATTGTGAGTATGTTTTAGTTGAGGTGTTTGCATATAACGAAAGTGCAGTTAACTTTTATGAAAGAAAAGGATACCATACAAGAATGAATATAAATATAAAAAAATTATAATTATCAAATTTCATGTTTTTCACAAAGATATATAATTGCTTCAAAATATAAAGAAATGTTATAATATAATTGGCAGTAAAATGTTGATAAACTACCTATAACATAAATACAATATAGATTGTATATGTGAATTAATTAAAGTAGTTTAAATAAAGAGCAGGAGAATGTAGTAATGAAAAATATAAATGAAGATAATGATAGATATTTTTATATTAGATTTGAAGGACAAAAAAGCTTTTACACCATTCAAGAAAGCAAAAGATTAATGAAAGATGAATATCATGAAGCAAAACGTAAAGAAACAAGTAAGTATTATATTTTAATGGAAACAGAAAAAACAGTAGGTAGTGATTTACCTGACTTTGGTATTAATAAAGAGGAATATAGTGCATATGAGTTTAAAAAAATTGGATATGAAGTGGTCAATGATTTTGGACTTGATGGTTTTACATACGATATAGAAAGAGGAATAATACTTTATGGTCTAATTACTGGCATACCTACAATAAAAAAGCCTGATGGATATTATGATATGGTTACAGATACAAGAATTCCACATACAATTATAGAAAGTGTTAAAGAAGTAGAACAAGTAGATGATTATGGAATTTTGCTCTCTGATTTAAAAATAATAATGAAAAATATAGAAGCATATAGAAAAGGCCTAAACGATAATATTAATAAATTATTAGAAGGAATCAATAATAAAAAACAGGCAACAAAATGTTATGAAAGAAAATATTCACAAGTGATAAGACAACAAATATTAATGAAGAAAATAGAAGAGCAAAAATGTCAAGAATTAAAAAATGAAGCTAGAAAAAAAACAGCAACAAAAAGAGAAGAAGTAAAA
Source organism: uncultured Bacilli bacterium (assembly GCA_944358505.1). Lineage (GTDB taxonomy): Bacteria > Bacillota_I > Bacilli_A > RF39 > UBA660 > Onthousia. The sequence goes on from CALVRG010000001.1 coordinate 3,034, forward strand.
CAATTAATAATAAGATTAAAGCAATCTAATCAAAGTGTATAGTCATTAATTATATTTCAAATTATTATATAAAATTAAAGCAAAATAAGACTGTTAGAATTATCTAACAGTCTTTATCTATATATAAATGAGGATCTTCACACTTAACAGTGAACCTTCCTCATTAATACTATATGCAAGATTTAAATAAATATACAAAAAAATAAATTATTTTTTAAATATTACTATAAAAACTTTGTTATAAAAACAAATATCTTGTATAATACTAATAAAGAGAGATGATAAAAATGGATAAAAATGAATTGCTAAAAGAATTAATTGGTGAAAAGGAAAAAATATTAAGTTTATGGAGGTTACTTTGACGTAGATAATAAATTAATCCAGCAGCAAAGCCTAGAAAAAGAGACTACAAATAAAGATTTTTGGAATGACATGTCTAAGGCAGAGACTACTATTAACGAATTAAAAAACATAAAAGATCAAACTACAAAATTAATAGATTTAAAGAAAAAAATTAATGATTCGATAGAGCTTTTAGAAATGTTAGATGAAAAAGAGGATATTGATTTATTGAGAACTTTAGAAGAAGAAAATAATATTATAAAAAGAGATTTAAAGAAATTAAGTATATACCTGCTATTTAATAAATCATATGATAAAAATAATTGTATTATAGAAATTCATCCTGGTGCAGGTGGTACAGAATCTTGTGACTGGGCCACTATGCTATATAGGATGTACACAAGATACTGTGAAAAGCATAACTTTAAAGTAGAACTTTTAGATTATCAGTCAGGAGAAGAAGCAGGTATAAAAAGTGTTTCTTTTAAAGTTAAAGGAAATTATGCTTATGGTTATCTAAAAAATGAAAAAGGAGTTCATCGTCTTATTAGATTATCGCCATTTGATTCTTCTAATAGGAGACACACTTCTTTCGCTAGCGTAGATGTAACACCAGAAATATCTAAAAATATAAAAATAGATATAAATGAAAAAGACTTAAAAATAGATGTTTATAGATCAACAGGAGCAGGAGGACAAGGAGTAAATACAACAGATAGTGCAGTTAGGATTACTCACATACCTTCTAAAATAGTTGTAACTTGTCAAAATGAAAGAAGTCAAATTCAAAATAAAGAAACTGCATTATCTGTTTTAAAAAGCAAGTAATATGTATTAGAAAAAAAAAAAAAAGAACAAGAGTTAGCAAAAGAAAAAGGAGTTCAATCTAATATAGATTTTGGTAGTCAAATAAGAAGTTATATTTTACATCCATATTCTCTTGTGAAAGATCATCGCACTAATTATGAAACAAGTGATACTAAAAGCGTTTTAGATGGTGCTTTAGATGGTTTTATTGAAAGCAGTCTAAAAGGAGGCTTAAATGAAAGTAAAGTATAAATATAAAATTAAAGAAATAATAGAGTTTGTTATAGGTTGTCTTTTTGTTGCATTAGCCTTTAATTTATTTATGTCACCTAATAATTTAGTTGCCGGTGGAGTAAGTGGTTTTTCATTAATATTAAAATATTTTTTTGGCCTTAATTCATCATTAATTATCAGTATTTCAAATATTATTTTGATAATATTATCTTTTATAGTATTAGGAAAAGAAAAAACAAAAACAACAATACTAGGTTCAATTTTATTTCCTTTATTTGTCAGTATGACTGAGCATTTATCAACCTATATTAGTTTTAAAGAAAGTGAATTGCTTTTAGTGGCTATTTTTGGAGGAGTTTTACAAGGAATAGGTGCCGGATTAATTTTCAAAGCAGGATATTCAACTGGTGGAACAGATATTTTAAATATGATAGTATCAAAAATATTCAAAATGAGTTTAGGTAATAGCATGTTTTTTACAGATGGTTTAATTATTGTAGCAGGGGCTTTCGTATTTGGTTTTAATAACTTAATGTATTCATTAATAATATTATATATAATTGCAACAATGACTGATAAAGTTGTACTAGGTATATCCGATTCTAAAGCTTTCTATATAATTACAGAAGAGGAAAAAAGAGTAAAAGAATTTGTTATAAAAGAACTTCATCATGGAGTAACAGAATTTTCTGCTAAAGGGGGATACAATAACAAAAAGCAAACAGTCTTAATGAGTGTCGTTCCAACAAGAGAGTATTACAAGTTAAAAGAGGGAATTCATGGTATTGATAAAAATGCTTTCTTTGTTGTAACAGATTCTTATGAAGTAAAAGGCGGAGAGTAGTGGTGAGTAGTATGATAAAGATAGATAAAAATAAATTGTGGTATAGATATTGTATCTTAATAATAAGTCTTTTAATATCATCAATAGTATTTAATTTATTACTATATCCAACTAGTTTAGTAACGGGAGGAATGAATGGTGTTGCTATAATTATAAGCCATATTATAGATACGGACCCAGCATTAATAATATTAGTAGGTTCTTTAATATTATTGGGGCTAAGTTATCTTTTTTTAGGACTTGAACAAACATCGGCTTCACTTCTTGCAACTATTGTATATCCACTTTTTGTTTCTTTAACAGAGCCTTTAACTAAAACTATAGTGATAGATACAACCGATTTAATTCTAATAAGCATTTTAGTAGGTATCTTATTAGGTATAACTAATGGTCTTATGTATAAAGTAGGATTTAGTAATGGAGGTTTAAATATTATCAGTCAAATATCATATAAATATTTTCATATTTCACTTGCAAAAAGTACAATGGTAATTAATTTTATTGTAGTATTAATAGGTGGAATTTATTTTGGATTTAATATGATGCTATATGCATTTATAATAATATATATAAGTAGTTTTGTTATTGATAAGATAATATTAGGAATATCATCCAATAAAGCATTTTATATAACAACGAGTAAAGAAAAAGAAGTGAGTGACTATCTTATAAAGAAACTAAATCATACAGTTACAATTTTTGACGTAAAAGGAGGCTTTTTACAGAAAAAAAGAAGAGTATTGCTTGCTGTAGTACCTACAAGAGATTACTATAAATTAAAAGAAGAAATAAAAGAAATAGATTCAAAAGCATTTTTTATGGTAACAGATGCGTATGAGGTAAAAGGAGGAAAATAATCTTCTTTTTTTATTTTACAAAATAACCAATAATTACTATGTACATAATATGTCGAAATATGTTATACTTAAAAATGAATAGGATGATGTTAATGGATTTAATTAGAGTAAAAAATGTAAATAAACAATATAAAAATGGTGTAACCGCTATATATGATCTAACTTTAAATATAAAGAAGGGTTCTTTTGCTTTTGTAATTGGTGGCTCAGGATCTGGTAAAAGTACTTTTATAAAAATGCTATATCGTGAAGAAAAACCAACAAGTGGAGAAATTATTGTAGGTGGTATTAATGTTGCTAAATTAAGAAATAATAAAGTATACAAATTAAGAAGAAAACTAGGTATTGTATTTCAAGATTATCGCCTTTTACCAAAGTTAACAGTTTATGAAAATGTAGCATTTACTATGGAGGCTTTAGGAGCAAAAAAACAAGAGACAAGGAAAAAAGTTTTAAGAGCATTAGAATTAGTTGGACTTAAAAGTAAAATTCATAATTATCCAGATCAACTATCAGGAGGAGAACAACAAAGAGTTGCTATTGCAAGAGCTATTGTTAATGAACCAAAGATTATGCTTTGTGATGAACCAACAGGAAACCTTGATCCAGAACGTAGTATGGAAATTGTTAAAGTTTTGGAAGAAATTAATAAAACATGTGGAACAACTATCTTAATGGCTACTCATGATAAAGAAATAGTTAATAAAATGCAAAAAGAGGTTATCCTTTTAAAAGATGGTAGACTTATTAAACATCTTGAGAAAGGGGGGTATGAAGAATGAAATTTTTTAGAATGTTAGGAAGAAGCATAAGAGATGCTTTCAAAAGTGTATTTAGAAATTTTAGTTTATCTCTAGCTTCAATTTCATGTATTACAATTACCTTAATAATAGTAGCTATTTCAATACTTATAACCTTTAATGTTCAAAACTTTACTAAAGAGATGGAAAAAGATTTAACAATTGTAATCTTTTTAGATAGCAACACAACTGAAGAAGAAGTACAAGATATTAAAAACAAACTAGAAAAAATAAATAATGTAGAATCATTAACATATCAAAGTAAAACAGCAATAAAAGAAGAAATGAGAAAAGAAAGTGATATATTTAACGAAGTAATGAGTAGTTGGAGTGATGAAGATAATCCTTTAAAAGATACATTTCAAGTAAAGGTAAAAGAAGTGGAAAAAATAAAATCTACTGCCGAAAAAATAAAAAGAATAGACAAGGTTAGTACAGTTAAGTATGGAGAAGGAATGGTAGATAATTTAATAGTTGCTTTTGAAGCAGCAAAAAAAGTATCATATGGTATGGTAATAGCTCTAATATTAGTAACAGTATTTTTAATTATTAATACTATTAAATTAACAATATTCTCAAGGAAAAGAGAAATTTCAATAATGAGATTAGTAGGAGCTAGTAATTTTACAATTAAAACACCATTTATAATTGAAGGAATGATATTGGGTATATTAGGATCCATAATTCCAATTCTTATAATTTGCTTTGGTTATGTAGCATTATATGATTATTTTGATGGCTATCTATATAGTCAAATGATAGTATTAATAAAGCCAGAACCATTTATTTACATGATATCAGGAATAGTTTTAGTAATAGGTATTATAGTTGGTATGATTGGTTCATCTACAGCAGTTAGAAAATATCTAAAAGTGTAATAAAAAGGAGGTATATAAATTAATGAAAAGAAAAAGTATTATAGTAGTACTAATTTTATTATTAACAATTTTAATGCCACTTAATACTAATGCAAAAACATTAAAACAATTAGAAGATGAGGTAAATAAATTTACAAAAGACTTAGAAGATAAGCAAAGTCAAATAGCTACAAATGATAAAGAAGTAGCAGAGATTAAAAAGAAAATTGAAAATTATGAAGCTGAAATAAGTAATATTGAAAAAGAAAAATTAACACTTGAAGCTGAAATAGAAGAATCAAATGAAGAAATAAAAGAAAAAAGTGAAGAAAGCAAATCATTATTTCAATATATTCAAGTTAGTGAAGGAGAAAATGCCTATTTAGAATATATTTTTGGTGCAACAGATGTTACAGATATGATTTATAGAATGGCAATAGTAGAACAGTTAACCGAATATAACAATAAAATAATGGATGAGTTAACTGCTTTAATCAAAGAGAATGAAGCAAGAAAAGTAGAATTAACTGCAAAAAATGAAGAGTTAGAAAAATTAACTGACGAACTTGAAGCAGAACAAGATAAAATTAATGCGAATACAGCATCAATAAAAGCAGCAATGCCAAGTGTTCAAAAACAATTAGATGAAGCGAATAAACAATTGAGTTATTATAAAAAATTAGGGTGTGGTTCTAATGAAGATATCACAGCTTGTGAAATGAGAGTAAATGGAAATAGTGTTCCATCAGCATCTGGATTTTATAGACCAATGGTAAGCGGTTATGTAACTCAAAACTGGATGAATGCAGGACATCTTGGAATAGATTTATCAAATACTAATAAAACAATAGAAATATATCCAATAGCATCAGGCGTTGTATTTGCAAAGTACTATGATGATTATGGTGCATTAGTATTAAAAATAAGACATAATGTTAATGGAAAGTATATATATTCGACATATGCTCATCTATCAGCATGGTATGTTAATGTAGGGCAAGTTGTAACACCAGATACAGTAATAGGAAGAATGGGAAATACAGGATACTCATTTGGATCACATTTACATCTTGAAGTAACTACTTGTGATTGGCATGCTGGTGGTGGATGTACTTGGGCAACTTATCAAAAGAGTACTATTAATCCAAGACAATATGTAGGATTTCCATCAGGATTAAGAGTATGGTGGAATGGAAGATAGATAAGAATTCAACTTTTTGCTAAGTACCGAAAAATTAACTCTATGTATGGAGGATAGAAGATGTTTTCTATATTTAATAGGAATCATCTTTTTTATATCTAAATTATTGCAAAGTCCAATAAAATATAAACAATTATATCCATTTTTTTTAAAATAGCAAATGAAATTAAAAGACTACTAGTATAAGTGTATAGTTGTCAATGATGTGAGACCAAAAAGTCGTAAAAAATATTAATTAGGAAGCTGTGCATTAGCACAAGCTTCTTTTAAAATATTTCTTTTTTCAATAGGAGAAATCCAACCTAATACTTGCATTGGAATGTTATTAGATCGGTTTAAATAACTTTTCATTTGTTTCAATAAATCATCATAAGAATAAAATTTTAAATAATTATAAAATCTATTCTGATCGTTTCTATGACTACGCTCAACCTTACCATTATGTCTTGGAGTTCTTGGCCTAATGAATTGATGTTTAATATTTAACTCATTGAGTAATACATCAAGTGGGTGAATTCTATCTGTTTTTTGAGTATGAGTAAACTCCTGACCATTGTCAGTTTGAATAGTTAATGGTTTATATCCAAAATAAAGTATGGCACGTTTAACAAAATCTACAGTTGAATATGAAGACTGTTCTTTATAAGGATAAATAAATCTTTCACGTGATGCTTCATCTATTATGGTATATTGATAGAATTTCTCACCATCATTTCCAGAATAACAATCTTTAGGAACGTATTTAACATCCATTTGCCATTTAATACCAATATTAGTTGGAGTATCATAAGGTTTAGGGATATATTTAGAATGTTTCTCTTTATTAACATAAAAATTCATTTTTCTTAATAATCTAAATAATGAAGATGCATGTCTTGAATATCCATAATTTATTCTTAACTTACCATATAACTCACATAAAGTTATATGAGGACTTCTTCTAATTAAATTTTTAATCCATCTAATTTCTTCATCAGTATGAGCATTTGGATGTTTTGAAAGTGGTTTGTGCGATTTATCAATTAATGATTCTTTAGTACCATCAAATTTTTTGTTCCATCTCATAAGAGAAGATTTTGATATTTTATATCTTCTACATACAAGGGATACAGAATAGCCCTTTCTATATAATTTAACAGAATAATATTTTGTATTTAATTCATGTGGAATATAACGCCCTATTTGTGATATACTTGTCATATGCAATAAGTCCTTTCGTATAATTTTTGTTTTTTCAATTAATATTTTATACGACTTATTGCTTTTTTTCTATATTGATGGTGTCACATCAATTGTAACTCTACATAATATCCAAAATTCACTTTTTTTCACCCTTGAAAATTAGTTTTTTTTAGATATAATAACAGCAAGGTGATTTTATATGTCCAAAAAGAATTCTATAAAAAAAATAATATTAGTAAGCATTATTATT
>CALVRG010000002.1 GCA_944358505.1 uncultured Bacilli bacterium
TCTAATAGATTTTAGGTGCTATTTAGGTGCTAAAAAGTTAGAAAACTTTTAAAATTATTTAATTTATGTTGGTATAAAATAAACAAAAAAAGTTAAAAAATAAAGGAAAAATGAAGTTGTAAAATAAAAAGTGACTAAACAACTTCGCCCCCTGAAGAGGCCATTAATTTGGCCTCATTTTTTGTTTTTCATAATTAATTTAAGAATATTTAAAATGAGTTTTTACTATTATAATATTTTATTTTCTTCAAATTTAATTCATGGTATAATAATTTATATAGAAAAGAAAGGAATAATTTTATGAAAAAATATCGTTGTACTATATGCGGTTATATTTATGATGAAGAGAAAGAAAAAGTAAAGTTTAGTGAATTACCTGATGATTGGAAATGTCCTTTATGTGGTGCTCCTAAATCTATGTTTGAAGAGATTAAAGAAGAAATTAAAACGCAATCTACTAAAATTGTTACTACTGAAAATTTAGAAGCAGATATAGATGGAGATTTAAGAGAATTATCTAATGAAGAAATTGCTTTTATATGTTCAAATTTATCTAAAGCTTGTGAGAAAGAATATATGGAAGAAGAAAAAAATCTATTTATTGATCTTTATAATCATTATGAAGAATTAATTGAAGAAGAGCCAGGCAGTTTTGAAGATATTGCTAAATTAATAGAAAAAGATAAAGAACTATTTAGTGAATCATTAAATCTTGCTACTAAATGTAATGATAGTGGTTCTAAAAGAGTTCTTACTTGGGCTAGTAAAACAACTAATATTATTAAGACAATATTAGATAATTATAAAGAACAAGGACTTGATTATCTTAAAAATACAAAGATATGGGTTTGTGATATCTGTGGATTTATATATATAGGAGATAATTCTCCTTTAGTTTGTCCTATATGTAAAGTTCCTAATATGAAGATAATGGAGGTAAAATAATATGGATAAAGTAAAATGTCATGCATACCGTAATACAAAATTATGTACTAAAGATTGTTTATGTTTATTTGTTTGTCCTACGGGTGCTACTAATAACGAAACAGGCCAAATAGATTTTTCTAAATGTATAGGATGCGGAGTATGTGCATTATCGTGTCCATCTAGGGCAATTACAATGATACCTAATGAAATGCCTAAAATACAGCCTAAGGATAAGAACGTAGTAGATCAATTGTTTATTAATACTAATAATAAGATTAAAGAAATTAGAATTTTAAAATATCTTTTGACTAAAGCAACAAATGAAGAAGAAAAAAAATTAATTAAAGCACTATTACATTCTAATAGAGTTATTATAGAAGATTTAATGAGAGAAGCAGAATTTATGATACCTCAAAGTAAAAAAAGTTATGCTTTGTTAAAACTATTATCTAAGGATGGACAAGTAAAAGATAAAGTTAATAGACTTTTGGATAATATTAAATTTAATATAGAAAATAAAAAATAGTATATATTTAATATATGTTAGTTATGAAAAAAATTAGAGATATTCTTTCTCTAATTTTTTTACATGTTGTTTTGCATTCTCTTTTATAATTTCTTTAATATCTACATAAATTTCTTTTTGTGGAATATTAATTTGTGTTGCTTTTGTTGAGACTCTAGTTCCTAATTTAACTTTTTGTTTCCCATATTTACATGATAATACTTTTTTACAATTATCAATATCAAATGCTAATGCAAAATTTCCATTTGCATCTAATAAACATTTGATATTATTATCAAGTCTTATGAAAACTTTATCTTTGTCAATATCTAGAATCATACCTTCAAATTCTTCATCTTTGTGTTCAGCCATGTATTCAGCCATTTTTAGTTTTAGATAATCTTTTTCAGCATCATCAGCTTGTCTTTCTTTATAACTGGAATGACTTGCTATTTTTGTTAGTTCATCATGTAATTTTTCTAAATGTTCATATTTAGTATCTTTACCATTAAATCTATTTACTAAAGTATGAATCATTAAGTCAGGAAATCTTCTAATTGGTGAAGTAAAGTGGCAGTATGAATCAAGTGCTAAGGCATAGTGACCAATATTTTCAGTTGTATATTGTGCTTTAGACATACTTCTTAATAATAGGTTTGATACTACAGAGTAAACAGGTGTTTCTTTGTAGTGATCTAAAATGTTTTGGATTGCTTTAGGTCCATAGGCATTTTGAATTTTAATTAATTGTTTTCCTAATCCTAAATCTTTTATTTGTTCAATAGTATCTTCTAATTTTATTTCATTTGGTGAGCTATGTGTTCTGTAAATAAATGGTAGATCTCTCCAATAAAAGTCAGTTGCAACTGTCTCATTAGCAGCAATCATAAAATTTTCAATTAATTTTTCTGCTTCATCTTGTTTTCTGCTCTCAAATTCAATTATTTTATCATTATGGAATATATCTTTTACAACATTTATATCTTTTGACTCAAAATCTATATGACCATTTTTCTTTCTTTGAGTTGTTAATATATTTGATAATTCTCTCATTATATTTAAGTCTTCAATAAATGGAAGGTATGAATCATCTATGGGATTACCTTTAAATAGTTCGTTTAATTCTTCATAAGTCATTTTCTTTTTAGATTTAATTACAGAATCTTGAATTGTATAATTAACAATTTTTCCTTTTGGATTAATTTCCATTATACAACTTTTAGTAAGCCTTTCGACACCTTCATTTAAAGAGCATATTCCGTTTGATAATATACTAGGTATCATAGGAATTACTATTTCGCCTATATAGACACTTGTGCTACGTTTCATGGCTTCTTTAAATAAGTGTGTTCCTGGTTTTATATAATGAGATACATCTGCAATATGTACTCCCAATACATAATTACCATTTTCTAGTTTTTTTATGCTAATAGCGTCATCCATATCTTTAGTATGTATAGAATCAATTGTAAATATTGTTTCTTTTGTAAGATCAACCCTATTGTCCTTTTCATATTCTTGTACGCTTTGAGGTATTTCTTGTGCTTCTTTTAATGCTTCTTCACTAAAATCAATATCAAAATCTTTGCTAATAGCTATTGCAATTTCATCGTTAAACTTATCATTGTAATGACCAATTTTAGTAATGTTTCTTACTATTATATCATTATCATCACTAGATTCGTTTGATAAATTTGTGTAGACTCTATCTCCAATAATACAATCTTTTAATAATTCTTGTGGCGTAATTAAATTTATTTCACAGTTTCCATTAAATGGTACTAATATTAATTTGTTTTTCCATTCTTTTACTTCACATACAAGTTTGTTGTTTTTTCTTTTTAAAATACCTTTAATTACTCCACAATTTTCGTATGTTTCTTCAACTACTACTAAATCATTTTTTAATGCTGTATGTAAATTGTTTGATGGTATCATTATTTTTCGATTTCCTACAACTACATAACATGATCCTTTTGTTGTTTTTTCTAATATTCCTATCCTGTATTCATTTTTTAATGTTTCATATTTTTTTGCAGTATTTAGGAATATAAGCTGTTCATCTGTTAATTCTTGAATAATTTTTTCAATTTCATCTTTTTCTAGGCCAGTAATTTTTTGAAGTTCATTTAGACTAGTGTTATCTTTTTGAATTAATTTTAAAATTTTTTCTTTCATTTGATTTGTCTCCTTTACGCTTACTATAACTATTTTTTTAAGGTTTGTAAATAAAAAAATTATTTTAATTCAATTTATTTTAAAATGTTAATAAAAATAAATTATTATATAAATCATTATTATTTATAATTATTAGTTAATGGTTAAGAGAAATTTCAATTTTTTTATATTGATATATGTTATAATGTTTTTAATTCTAATAAAATGGGAGTATTTATGAATAATTATTATAAAGCTTATGAAAAAAGATATAGACAAGTTTATAAAAATGATATGTTGTGGTCGTCAAGACACTTTACGCCTGATGTAATTAACTTTTTGAATACTTACAAAATAGGTTTTAAAGATAGAATATTGGATTTAGGATGTGGCGAGGGTAGAGATGCTATTTATTTATTAAAAAAAGGATATAATGTTTTAGCTGTAGATTATTCATTAAGTGCAATTAATATGTGTAACAAGCTTACCAGTTATAAATATAAGGAGCATTTTAAACAATTTGACATAATTGAAGATAAGATGGAAGAAAGATTTAAATATATTTATTCTGTTGCGGTTCTTCATATGTTTGTATTAAGTGAACATAGAAATAAATTTTTATCTTTTATTGAAACACATTTAGAAGAGAATGGCAGATGTTTATTATGTGTTCTTGGTGATGGCAAGCAATATTATGCTACTAATGTAAAAGAAGCCTTTAAAAATGTAAAACGTGTTGTCATGAATAATAATATGATTTTGAATGTTGCCACGACATCTTGTAAGGTAGTTAATTGGGGACAATTAGAAAGAGAAATATTACAAAATAATTTAATTATAAAGAAGAAATGGATTTCAAATGTTATTCCGGAGTTTAATAAATCTATGTGTGTAATCATAAAGAAAAGATGATTTAATATGTAATTTAAATTTATATTATTTCTATAGTTTTGTTTTTGAAAATTAATTAAATGAAGTGGTTTGTCTAATTATAATAATTTATAAAGATTGATAAAATTTTAAGAATTAAAATTATCTTAATATTTTTTATTATTATTAAAAATACATTTAATGAAAAGATGCATATATTATAAAAGAATTAAAGGTGATTTTTATGGGGGAAATAGTTTTTAATGTTGGACCTTATAGTTTTACTACCTCTGCATTTTTAATTGGAATTTTATTATCGCAGGAGTTATCTCTTGAAGAACAAGATAGTATTGGTAATTGGCTTCAATTAGTAGGACTTACTATGCAAACTTATGCTTCTCAAAAGAGTGTAATAGATACTGATAATGATGTTGACAAAGATAAGCGCTATGATATCGAAGCTTTGAAAAAAGCAGTAAAAAACATAGAAGAAAAACTTAATAATCTTTATAAAGATAATAAGATATAAATATAATTAATATGTCATAGAGAAATGGTTGAATTTTGATAATAATAAGAAAAACATATTAGAAATGATTGCATGTGGCTATTAATTATAGAAATTGTCAATATCATTTTGATTTTTATAAATAATACAGTTAATATAGTTTGTAGTAAATAATTAAGAATTTATTTATATATTATGTATTTTGTTATGTAATTAGAAACTTTAATATTAAAGTTGCATACAATATAGAGTAAAAAAATATATTGACTTGTTCCTTTTTAATAGTACAATGAATATATGAACAAATATTCATAAAAGGTGATGACTATGGAAATTAATAGGGAGTTTCTTTCTAAGTTAAGTGAATTTTATAAAATATTTGGGGATACAACAAGACTTAGAATTTTATATTGTTTGAAAGATAAGGAAAGATGTGTGAATGAAATTAGTGAATTACTTGATATTAGTCAATCTGCTATTTCTCATCAGTTAAAGATATTGAGATTATATAATTTGGTAAGATATGAGAAAAAAGGACAAGTGGTAGTTTATAGTATTACTGATTTACATGTTATAGGAATATTAGAATATGGAATTAATCATATTGGAGAGTTGTTAATTAAATAATTGTTGAGGTGATTTTATTGAAAAATAATAAATATTTTGGTCTTAGTGATGAAGAAGTAATTAAATCTAGAAATAAATATGGTATTAATGAACTAGAGAAAAAAAGAAAAGAAAATATTTTTCAAAAGATATTGCATATTTTTACAGAGCCAATGTTTTTATTGTTAATAGTAGCTGCTAGTATTTATTTTATTTTAGGTGATGTTGGCGATGGAATAATAATGCTTTTTTTTGTCTTATTTATTAGTGGAATAGAGTTTGTTCAAGAACAAAAAACTGATAGGGCATTAGAGGCTTTGAATAAACTTTCGTCACTTAATGCTAGAGTAATAAGAAATGGAAAAATAGTTAGTATTAATAGTTCTGATATTGTGGTAGGCGATATTGTTTTATTAGAAGAAGGAGATAAAATATCTGTTGATGGAACTATTTTAGAATGTCAAGGCTTAGGTGTTAATGAATCATTATTAACTGGGGAGTCAGTAGTTGTGTATAAAAAATTAACTGATGATACTAAAAACCATTTTAAACTCAATATGTGTTATTCTGGTACAGATGTAGTTAATGGTTCTGCAGTTATTAAGGTTACTTCTGTTGGTGTTGATACTTTTTATGGTAAGATAGGAAAAGATTTAAATTCTATTAAGAAAGAAAAAACTCCATTAGAAAAACAAATAAATAAATTAGTATTAGTATGTACTATTATAAGTTTAGTTTTCTTTTTATTAGTTATTATAATTAATTTATTTTATAATAGTAATTTAGAATTACAAGATAGAATAATTAAATCTATTTTATCAGGTATTACTGTAGCGATGGCTACTATTCCTGAAGAAATACCAGTAGTTTTGACTGTGTTTTTAGCTTTAGGAGCAGCATATTTAGCAAAGAAAAATACTTTAACAAGGAATATGAAAGCAGTTGAAACATTGGGTGCAGTTACTGTATTATGTACTGATAAAACTGGTACTTTAACAGAAAATAAAATGACTGTAAAAAGTACTTTACAAATAGATAAAGATTTCTTTAAAATAGCTCTTTTAGCATGTCCAAAAAATCCATTTGATCCAATGGAACTTGCCATTCAAAAGTATTGCTTTAATAATAATTTATCTAAAGATATATATGATAATAAATTAGTTCATGAGTATATATTTAATAATGAAGATAAAATGATGGGGCAAGTTTTTGAAATAAATAATAAAAATATTTTAGCAGTTAAAGGGGCATACGAAAGTGTTTTACCTTTATGTAATATAGATAATAAAGAAAAGAATAAAATAGAAGAAAAGATAAGTGAATATTCAAGTTTGGGTTATAGAGTATTAGCTTTAGCAAAAGTTGATAATTTATCTAAAATATCTAAAAAATTAAGTGATAATAAATTAACTTTTGTAGGTTTAATCGCTTTAGTTGATCCGCCAAGAAAAGGTGTTAAAACATCTCTTAAATCTTGTTATGAAGCAGGTGTTAGAGTAATAATGATAACAGGCGATAATGGGGATACTGCTAAAGGAATTGCTAAGCAAATTAATTTGAAACATAATGATAAAGTAATAACAGGTTTAGAACTTGAGGAGATGAGTGATGATTTATTAAAAGAAAAAGTAAAAGACACAAATATTTTTGCAAGGGTTTATCCTAATCATAAAATGAGAATAGTTAAAGCTTTACAAGATAATAATGAAGTTGTTGCCATGACAGGTGATGGGGTTAATGATGCTCCTGCTTTAAAGAAAGCTGAAATAGGCATTGCTATGGGATTAAGGGGAACTAATGTTTCTAAAGAAGCGAGTGATATGATATTAATGGATGATAATTTTAATACAATAGTTAGCGCTATTAAGAATGGTAGAACTATCTATGATAATATAAAAAAAGCAATTGCTTATATCCTAGTTATTCATATTCCAATTGCTTTTGCTTCACTATTTATACCATTATTTAATTTGCCAGAATTATTACTTCCTATTCATGTTGTATTACTAGAACTTATTATTGATCCAACTTCATCTATTATTTTTCAAAGATTAAAACCAGATAAAAATGTTATGAAGGAAAAACCAAGAAAAATAAATGATCCAATAGTTAATAAAAATATTGTTATAAAAAGTGTTATTCAAGGATTAGCCATTTTCTTAGGGTTCTTTGGAAGTTATTATATATTATTAAAACTTGGATTTAATCAAAACTATGCTATTACCTTTGCTTTTACAGTTCTAGTTTTATCAAATATATTAGTTGTATATGTATTACAATCTAATGATTATGCAATTAAAAACTTTATTGCTGATTTAAATGACAAAGTAATTTTGTTTATAAATTTGATTATATTAATAGGTTTAATGTTACTAATATATGTACCATTATTCAATAAAATAGTGGGGACTGTTCCTTTGCATTTTATTAATTTATTACTTGCTTTATTAATTTCAATAATTATTACTATTTTTTTTGATGTATTAAAGTTTAGAAAATAAATATTTATGCTATAATAACCTATGAAGGGTAGTGATTGTATGAATGATACTATAAAAAATATAATTGAAAGAAGAAGTGTAAGAAAATATAAGGATGAGATGATTCCTAATGATTTACTTGACAAAATATTAGAAGCTGGTACTTATGCTCCAAGTGGAATGGGGAAACAATCTCCTATAATAATAGCAGTTACTAATAAAGAACTTAGAGATAAGTTATCTAATATTAATGCAAAAATAATGGGAAAAAACTTTGATCCTTTTTATGGTGCTCCTGTAGTTATTGTTGTTTTGGCTTTAAAAGATATTTCTACTTATATTTATGATGGTAGTGTTGTTATGGAAAATATGATGATAGCAGCTACTTCCTTAGGTCTTGGTAGTTGTTGGATACATAGGGCTAAAGAGATGTTTGAAACAGATGAAGGGAAAAAAATATTAAGAGATTTAGGTATTGATGGTGAGTATGAAGGAATAGGTAATATGATTTTAGGTTATCCTGATTGTGAAAAATTAGTACCTAATATTAGAAAAGATAATTATATCTATAAAGTAGATTAAGTATGTATATTAAATATTATAATTCTCCTATTGGAATAATTTGTTTAGAAAGTGATGGAGAATATTTAACGAGATTAAGTCTTGATAATTATACTTTAAATGATAATTATATAGAAAAAGATTTAGATATTTTTAACGAGGTTATTAGATGGTTAAATATTTATTTAAAGGGGAAAAATCCTAATTTTACTCCTATATATAAAATTAATAATTTAACTTCTTTTAGAAATGATGTATTTGATATAGTTAAAGATATTCCTTATGGTAAAGTAATTACTTATAAAGATATAGCAACGGCTATTATGAATAAAAGAGGAACTTATAAAATGTCATGTCAAGCAATAGGAAGAGCGGTTTCTTTAAATCCTATTCCTTTAATTGTTCCTTGTCATAGAGTAGTCGGTAGTAATAAAAAATTAGTAGGGTATTCTTTAGGACTAGAAAATAAAAAAGTACTTTTAGAACTTGAAGGAATTAATAATTTAAGATAGTTGGTGGTTAGTAATGTTTATAGTAGAAGAAAATAGAACTATTTATGTAGAGAATAATACTATATTAGGTGAAGTTACATATCCATTTATTTCTTTTAATGCAGTTGATATTAATCATACTTTTGTTGATATTAATTTAAGAGGAAAAGGTATTGCTGATAAATTATTAACTAAGGCATTTATTTATTTTAAAAAAAATAACATAAGAGTTAAATGTAGTTGTTCTTATGCTAAAAAATGGATTAGTAATCATAGTGAATATCAAGATTTATTAATAAAATAATTTTTCATACTTAGACCATAATTTTACCATATTCCTCTTTTATACTTAATAGTGAAAGGAGGAGATTATATCGTAAATATAAAAGTTATAAATTAGACAATGCTAATTGTAGTAATGGTATGAAAATACTAAAAAACTTATCTAAAGTAGAACGAGAACTTGATATGGAATTTAATATTGAAAAGATTGATTCTACTTATAAGAAGAAGTATAACATAAATGTCATTCCAGCTCTTATGATAGAAGATAAAGTAGTATCTACTGGTAATGTTTTAACTGATAAAGAAATAAAACATTACTTAAAAGAGTTTTGTTTAGATTAAAATATTATAAAACTTCGTTTCTATAAAAAACGAAGTTTTATATGTTTAAAATTAATTTTCATTGTAATTATGATAATTCTTAATTATTTGATATTCATAAATTTAGTAGTACCATTTACTTTTCTTTTTCTTTCTATAGCGTTTGTAATTTCTTCGCTATATAGATTTCCAAGAGTTTCTTCAGTAATACCATGTTCTTCTAGATATTTAGAATTAGATGCTTTTGTTATAAAGTTTTTTATACCTCTTTTTTTGTGTAACATTTCTTCTTCTTCAATTGCATTAAGACAAAATGTACGAGAAGTATATAAATTTTGAGCAAATCTAAGTGCATCTTGTATTCTTAATATACCAATACTTAATACATCACTAAAATATTGTTGGTATCCATTCCAGATTTCAAAACTTTGCATGTTTTCAACTAGTTTTTTATTTATATTATTAAGATTTTCTTTAATAATAATATTATTTTCTTGAATATTCATAATATCCCTCCTTTTTTGTTTGCGAGGCATATTATATCATTTTTTTCTTTATTTGTAAAGCTTTATTTTTTTAAAATAGCATCAATGGGTTTTATTTTAGTAATTTTACTTAAAGAGATGATAGTAATTATTATAGATATAATAATAGTATAAATAAACATTATAATAGGTACTAAAGGATTAGTTACAATGCCATTTAAAATATAAGTTTTATTGCCAAATAATGAATTGTTTAATAAGTTAATAGATATAAACCATAAGATAATAGATATTATATAAGATATTATTCCTATAATTATACTTTCATATAAAAATATTTTTATAATATCATTTTTATTAGTACCTAGTGCTCTTAAAATGCCAATTTGCTTTTTGGAATATATAATAGATATGTATATAAAATTAGAAAATAATAAAATTGTAAAAAGAATAAATACTAACGTTACAATACTAATATATTTAGCAAGAAAAATGTATATTGCATCAATCATATTTAAATCTATATCATGGGGTAGAGTTAAATAATAGTAATTTCCTTCTTTTCCTACATTAGTTTCAAAACTATTAATTATATTAGCTAAATTATTATAATTATCTTCATATACTCTATATCCTTTGATTACTTTATTATTATTGTTTACTAAAAGACTATTAAAATAATCTTTTGTTATATAATTTATGTCATTATAACTAATACCTATAACTTTTACATTATTCTCATAATAATCATCATTTACACTAATAGATAATTTTAAAGATAGGGTATTTAAATAATTGGTAGTATTTAAATAATTAGCAGTAAATTCTTTTAATAAACTATTATAATCTCTATTACTATTTTCAAGTAAATAGTTATCTAGTTCTTTATTAAATTCATCATTAATTTTTTTTAAGTAATTAAGAGAAATTATAATTTCGTTATTATCTAAATTATTTTTATTACTATATAGTAGTTCTTCATTATTATAGATATTTACATTTCTTTCTGTTAATGTTTCTTTATTATTTGTAGTACTAAGATAAGTATAATTAGTAAGTATTTCGTCTTCATTATAATTTAATATAGCACTATCAACAAAATCTTTCGTATAAATATAAGAGAAATGATTAATAGAATCTTCTTTATCTATATTTACATAACCAGTTATTATTACAGGATTATTTCCTAGCATAACTTCTTTTTTAGATTTAATTAATTCATCAAGAGAATTAGGTTTATAAATAGTACCATCTTTTGTTTTGACGCCATATTTAATCATATATTTAGCTACATATTTATGTATTACTATTTCATTGTTTTTAGTAGGATATTTACCTATTAGATTAGGTATTATTTTATTATCTTGAACGTCTATAATATTAAAATAAAGAGGTCTATCTTTAAATTCCTTATCTTCAAAAATATTAATAACTTCTCCATATTTAAAAGATATGTTTTTACTATTATCATATAATGTATATATTGGATTGAGTATAGTATTAGTTTCTTTTTCTAAATATTTTTTATCACTTGAAGTTAAATTAGTTTTATAATAACCTCCACCATTTATATTAATGTCAGATTTTGCTATATCAAAAATATATTCATTATTATCTTTCATAACATTAGACATAAATATTCCTTTATTATAAAGATATGAATTAACACTTATTCCAAGAAATGCTAATGATATTACAGTTAATATTATAGTAAAGAATAGTTTTATTTTATTGCTTTTTAAAGAATTAAAAGCAAAGTGTAAACATTCTTTAAACGGTAATTTTGATTTAACTATAGAAAAATTATTGCTTGGTGTATCATTATCTATTAATTCATTTTTAATTATATTACCATCTTGTAATTCTAATATTTTATCTTTAAAATTATAAGCATTCTCTAAATCATGGGAAACAACAACTACTAATTTTTCTTTACTTATTTCTTTTAATAATTTAAATATTTCTAAACTAGAAGTACTATCTAAGTTTCCGGTTGGCTCATCTGCAAGAATTATTTTAGGATTTTTAATTAATGCTCTTGCAATACCAACTCTTTGTTTTTGACCACCTGATAATTCATTAATATTACGATACTCTAATCCATTAAGATCTAATTTATTTAAAAGATTAAGTATTTCATTTTTATTTACTTTTTTTCTAACTAGTTTAGCAGATATCATAATATTATCAAAAACATTATATTCTTCTAATAAATTAAAATCTTGAAAGATAAAACCTATATAAGTATTTCTATAATTATCAAAATCTTTTTCTTTAAAGTTATCTATATCTTTATTATCTATATAAATTTTACCAGTTGTTTTGTTATCAAGTCCTCCTAAAATATTTAATAAAGTACTTTTACCACTACCACTTTTACCAATTATGAAAATTAAGCCTTTATCTTGTAAAGTAAAATTAATATTAGTCAACGCTTTGGTAATTTGTCCTCTTTTACTTTTATATTCTTTAGATACATCGTTAAACCTTATCATATAAATCACCTATTATAATTTTAACATACTTTAATATTTAAAACTATTAATTTATATGTGTTATTATTTATTAAAAAGTATTGATAATTTTAATTAATTAATTTATAATACATTTAAATGCGATTGATATTTAAGGAGTACATATAAAGTATTTGTAGAGAGTTAATGGTTGGTGAAAATTAATAATACGATATATGGAAGGTAGTGAATAAAGCAGAACTTCTGAAATCTTTAGTAAGTTGTTCCGGTATGTCCGTTATCAATAATGAGTTAGTTAATAACTATAAATTAAGGTGGTACCGAGTTATATCATTTGTATAGACTCCCTTAAGTTATAGTTTTTTTTATTTTGTTTGTTATTATAGAAAAAAGGCTATTATAAGTCATTTTCTTAAAAATATAAATTTATAAAGGAGGAAAAATTATGCTAGACAAGAAATATAATCATAAAGAAGTAGAAAATGAGAAGTATAATAATTGGGTCAATAAAGGTTATTTTAAGGGTGATAAAGATAAGAGTAGAGAGCCTTTTTGTATAGTTATACCACCACCTAATGTTACTGGTAAATTACATTTAGGTCATGCTTGGAATACTACTTTACAAGATATTTTAATTAGATATAAAAGAATGTGTGGGTTTGATGCTCTGTGGGTTCCAGGGATGGATCATGCTGGTATTGCAACACAAGCGAAAGTGGATAAAAGATTAAGAGAAATGGGTATTAATCCAAGGGGTATTAGTCGTGATGAATGGTTAGAGCATGCTTGGAGTTGGAAGGATGAATATGCTACTACTATTCATGAACAATGGGCTAAACTAGGCCTTTCACTTGATTATACTAAAGAAAGATTTACTCTAGATGAAGGACTTAGTAAGGCGGTTAGATATGTTTTTGTAGAACTTTATAAGAAAGGTTTAATTTATAAAGGAGAGAGAATTATTAACTGGGATCCAGTTCAAATGACCGCTTTATCTAATGAAGAAGTTATCTATAAAGAGGATAAAGGTGCATTTTATCATATTAAATATTTTATTACTGGTACAGATAAATATTTAGATGTTGCAACAACTCGTCCTGAAACTTTATTTGGTGATACTGCAGTTGCTGTTAATCCAACAGATGATAGATATAAAGATTTAATTGGTAAAACTGTAATTTTACCTATTGTTAATAAAGAAATACCTATTGTGGGTGATTATCATGCTGATAAAGAATTTGGTACAGGTGTTGTTAAAATAACTCCTGCTCATGATCCTAATGACTATGAAGTTGGTTTAAGACATAATTTACCAAGAGTAGTTGTTATGAATTTAGATGCTACTATGAATGAAAATGCAATTGGTTATACTGGATTAACTAGAGAAGAATGTCGTGAAAAACTAGTAGAAGATTTAAAGAAACAAGATTTATTAATTGATATAGAAGAAATGACTCATAATGTAGGGCATAGTGAGCGAAGTGATGCCGTAGTTGAACCAACTTTATCTAAACAATGGTTTGTTAAGATGAGACCACTTGCAGATAGGGTTTTAGAGAATCAAAAGAATAGTGATACTAAAGTTAATTTTGTTCCTCCAAGATATGAGAAAACTATGAATCACTGGATGGAAATTACATATGATTGGTGTATTTCTAGACAATTATGGTGGGGACATAGAATACCTGCTTGGTATAAAGGTGAAGAAGTATATGTAGGAATGGAAGCGCCAGTTGGTGACGGATGGGTACAAGAAGAAGATGTTCTTGATACATGGTTCTCATCTGCTTTATGGCCATTTTCAACTTTAGGTTGGCCTGAAGAGACTGATTTATTAAAAAGATTTTATCCTAATAATGTTTTAGTAACTGGTTATGATATTATTCCATTTTGGGTTAATCGTATGACTTTCCAAGGATTAGAATTTACTGATAAAAGACCATTTAAAGATTGCTTAATTCATGGACTTATTCGTGATAAAGAAGGACGTAAGATGAGTAAATCTTTAGGTAATGGAGTAGATCCAATGGATGTTATTGATAAGTATGGAGCAGATAGTTTAAGATTTTTCTTAACTACTAATACGGCACCAGGAACTGATTTAAGATATGATGAAGAGAAAGTTAAATCAACATGGAACTTTATTAATAAATTATGGAATGCATCACGTTATGTTTTAATGAATATTAGTGATATTAAAAATTCTAAATATGATGTTATTAATTTAAGTAAAGCTGATAAATGGATTTTAACTTTAAAGAATGAATTAATTAAAGATGTCAGAAAAAATATGGATAGTTATGATTTTCATAATGTAGGTAATATGTTATATAAATTTATTTGGGAAGATTTTTGTGATAATTATATTGAGTTAAGTAAAGCAAATATGAACGATACTACTAAAGCAGTATTACTTGATGTTTTAACTACAATATTAAAATTACTTCATCCATTTATGCCTTATGTTACTGAAGAAATTTATATTATGTTACCATTTAAAGATAGTGAATCTATTGTTATTAGTAGTTATCCTATAGTAGATAGTGAAACTATATTTAATAGTGATATGGAAGAAATATCTAAAGTAATAGTTGATTTAAGAGAAATCAGAAATTTAAAAGTAACTAATAATATTAAAAAAGATGCTAAAGTAAAATTAAGTGTAAGTGATGATTTGGCTTATATTTATAAATCACAACTAAAGATAAGTGATGATAATATTATAGAAGAAGCAATAGATGACTATCAGTCTATTAATTATAAATCTAGTATAATTGATATTACTTATTATTTTAAGAATGAAATAAATAAAGAAGAATTACTTAATGATATTAATAAGTTGAAAGCATCTATTGAAAGACGTAAGAAACTTTTAAGTAATGAAAATTATGTTAATAAAGCTCCTAAGAGTATAGTTGATCTTGATAAAGAAAAACTAAAAGAAGAGGAAGCTAAGTTGAAGTTATTAGAAAGTCAGTTATAAATTGAAATGCTATGATCAAGAGGAGTAAATTATTATTTTTTCAAAGAGAGCAAACGGAAGGTGAAAGCTTGTACTAAATAATAGTTGAAGGTAGCTTGTGAGCATATTTTCTGAAATAATAGTAGGAATTTACGTATTACTGCGTTAAAGTTTTGAGATGCATACTTTTAGTATGAATTAAGGTGGTATCATGGGCATAAAGTTCATCCTTTGTTTGGGATGAGCTCTTTATTTTGAAAGGAGAAATGAACATGTTAGTTAAAAAATATAATGCTTTAGAAAAAGAAGCAAAATG
>CALVRG010000003.1 GCA_944358505.1 uncultured Bacilli bacterium
TATAATATATGATAATAATAATTATAGACCAAGTTATGCATTAAATTATAAAACCCCAATTGAGTATAGAACTCAATTAGGGTTTAAATAGTTCTTTTTTACTGTCTACTTTTTATTGACAAGTTCAAAATTTAATCTTCTTTTTTTACTAGTCGTAATTCATTATCTACTACATCAAAATTAACAGTTTCTCCATATTTAATAGTACCTTTAATTAACTCATGAGCAAGCAAACTTTCAATAGTCTTACTAACAACACGTTTCAAAGGCCTAGCACCATAATTAACATCATAACCTGCGTCAACTAAATAATCCTTTGCCTTAGCAGTTAATTTAATATGAATGTCATTAATACTTAAACGATTTTCAATATCAAAAATAATTTTATCAAGAATTTGATAAATAACCTCTTTAGTAAGTGGTTTAAATACAATTATTTCATCAATACGATTAATAAATTCAGGTCTAAAATGACTTCTAAGTTCATTCATTACTTTACTAGTGTCACCATTTAAAATAGATTCACTACCTAAATTAGATGTCATTATAATAATAGTATTTTTAAAATCAACAGTTCTACCATTAGAATCAGTTATTCTACCATCATCTAGTATTTGTAATAAAAGATTTAATACTTCAGGATGAGCTTTTTCTATTTCATCAAATAAAACAATACTATAAGGATTACGTCTAACAGCTTCAGTTAATTGTCCACCCTCTTCATATCCAACATAACCAGGAGGAGAACCAATTAAACGAGATACACTGAATTTTTCCATATATTCACTCATGTCTATCCTTACCATATGTCTTTCATCATCAAAAAGTTCATAAGCAAGAGTTCTAGCTACTTCAGTCTTACCTACACCAGTAGATCCTAGAAAGATAAAGGAACCAATTGGTCTATTAGGATCTTTTATACCGCTACGAGATTTAATAATTGCTTCACTAACCAAATGCAATACTTCATCTTGTCCCATAACACGCCTTTTCATACTATTTTCAAGATTTAAAAGTTTCTCCTTTTCACTACTAACTAATTTACTCAATGGTATATTAGTCCACTTTGAAATAATACTTGCTATATCTTCTTCAGTAACATTATCACTTAAAAGCTTCATCTCATCTTTTTGTTTTAATTCATCAAGTTCTTTCTCCAATCTAGGAATAGTACCATGTTGAAGTTTGGCAGCAGTTTCCAAATCATATTTATTTTCAGCCTGTTCAAGTTCAAAACGTGCCTTTTCTATTTCCTTTTTCTTAGATTGAATTTTATCATTAAGATTTTTCTCTTCTTCCCACGCATTTTTATATTCTTTTTCTTGTGCTTTTAATTTAGAAAGCTCTTTTTCTATCTCCTCTTTGCGTTTCATAGATAACTGATCTTTTTCTTTTTTTATTGCTTGCCTTTCAATCTCAAGTCTCATAATTTTGCGGGTTAAAGAATCAAGTGCATTAGGAACAGAATCCATTTGAACACGAATAGTAGCACAAGCTTCATCAACCAAATCTATTGCTTTATCTGGTAAGAATCTATCTGTAATATAACGATTAGATAATGTTGCTGCTGAGATTAATGCTTTATCATGGATAGTAACACCATGATGAATTTCGAATTTTTCCTTTAAACCACGCAATATAGTAATAGTATCTTCTACAGTTGGCTCATTAACTTTAATCTTTTGAAAACGACGTTCAAGAGCACCATCCTTTTCAATATATTTACGATACTCATTCAAAGTAGTAGCACCAATTACATGAATTTCTCCACGTGCTAGCATAGGTTTTAGAATATTAGAAGTGTCCATTGCACCTTCCATATTGCCAGATCCTACTATTGTATGAATTTCATCAATAAACATAATAATAGAACCTTCACTTTTTTTAACTTCATTCAAAACATTTTTAAGACGTTCCTCAAATTCGCCACGATATTTAGCGCCAGCAACTAAACTTGCCATATCAAGTTCCCAAATAGTTTTATTTTTCAAACTAGCTGGAACATCACCTCTTTCTATTCTAAGAGCAAGCCCTTCAACAATAGCTGTTTTGCCTACACCAGGCTCACCTATTAAAACAGGATTATTTTTAGTACGTCTAGATAAAACACGTGTAATACTACGTATTTCTTCATCACGCCCTATTACTGGATCAATTTTGCCAGCTTTAACTGCTTCATTTATATTACGACCATATTTTTCTAATACATTTTCATTTTCTTGATTAGGATTTTGATACATATTATCCCTCCTTTACAAGACATATTATATAGCAGATCTTAGCACTTGTCAAGTTAGAGTGCTAAAAATAAAAAAGAGTAAAAATCTTTACTCAAATAAAACACTTATAGCAGTTTGTAACATAACATCATTTTCATAAGATAGAGTTTCACCATCTTGTAATACATTTTCTACTCTATCTGTTGGTACAACTCCTTTTTCATCAACCCAATTACCCTTAGGTGTTAACCATTTTTGTACAGTATATTTATAAGTATCACCACTACTTAAATCACTAGCAGACTGAACAGTTCCTTTGCCATAAGAATTAATACCAACTATATGTGAATCATAACTTTCTTTAAAAGCACTAGCAAGTATTTCGGAAGCAGAAGCACTTTCGTCATTAATAATAACACTTACTGGATAATTTCTATCAATACTTTTTTTACTGCCATAAACTTTCTCAGTTTCATCTTTGGTTTGTAATTGATATAAAACTTCTTTTTTAGAAAGAAATAAACACAAAATACTTCTTACTTGTGATAAATAACCACCAGGATTATCTCTAACGTCAATAACTAAACCTTCAATATTTTTTTTTTCTAATGCAGTTAGATTATTTTTAAATTGATCATAAACATTCAAAGAAAACAAATCAATTTTAATATAACCAACCTTTTTACCATTACTTTCGTAAATTTCGCTACTAACAACTGGAACATCAACTTTTTCTTTGCTAATCTCAAAATTTAAAGGCTTACCATCGCGTGTTATATTAATATCTACTTTAGATTTACTATTATCACCAGAAATTAAAGAAACAACATCATTTAAACTTTTTCCCGTTATATCAGTATCATTAATTTTATTAATAATATCTCCTACTTTAAGACCAGCTTTATCAGCAGGACCATCATCAAAAACTTTAGAAATACTAATAACACCATCACTTAGCATTACTTCGACACCTATGCCTTCATAATTACCGGCTAACTCATCATTGAAATCTTCACTGGCTTCTCCACTAAAATAAGTAGCATATGGATCATCTAAATAATTAATCATCCCCTGTATTCCTGCATCAATAAGTTCTTCCTTATCAACATCTTTATAGTAATTATTTACTATATTATCATAAGTTGTAACCAATTCGCTCAATTCACTACTAGAATCATTCTTATCAAAGACTACAAAATTAACAATATTACCTAAAAGAAATCCAAACATAATAGCAATTATCATAATAATAATAACTTCAGAAATGTTAAAACCAGAACGTCTTTCCACAATTACTTCCCTTACACTATTATCAAAAAGATTTTCTTCATTTATATCATTTTTTTTATTATTTAATTTAAACATTAAATCACCCCACTACTCTTACAATTTTATCATAAAAAGAAAAATAGCTAAAGAAAAAAGGATAAATAAAATTATCCTTTACACTAATTATTTAAAATAGCCGTAATCTCACTTATATCAGTAATTAATTCACTAACTTCACCATCACTAAATTTAATTAAAGTAGTAGCTTTAACTTTTAAATCAGAAGCTCCACTAGTTACAATATCACCTTCAGTTATATATTTACTGTTCATTCCATTACTTAAATCAACACTATATAATTTTATAGTAGTATTATTTAACTGATAAGAGCTAATTAATGATGAAATAGTAGAATATTCATCTGTACTATCATAATAAATAACATAATACTCTTCATCATTCATATTAAAAGATTCCCCAGCTAATATTTCATTATATTGAATAGCATTTTCCATAACTTTATTACTACTATTATCGCTATCTTTAGAAAGAATTTTTGTAGTTAAAAAATACATAGCAATAATCAACACAACTACAATTACAACAATTATTAACACTTTCTTAACTTCAACAGGAAAATCTTTTCTAGTATTTAAATAATCATTTTTCATAACATCACCAAGAAAATAATACCATAAATAAAAGAAAAAATAAACACTTTCGTGCTTATTTCATAGTAGGTAAAACATTTATAGAATTAGCAACTTCAACAAGTTCATCTTGATTCATTACATCACTAACCAAGTAATAGTTAATCCCACCAGATGTAAAACTAACTGAATTGTCAGAAATAACACCCAAACTATCCATAAACATAGCAGGTTCGCCCATAGTAGGAATAACTGTAAATTCATCCATTGCACTTACTGTTTCCTCAATAAGTAAAAACGGTTTGTCTCCAGAAAATGTTAAAATTACTCTTTCACCATTACTCATATCTACTTTCTCTTCATTAGTAAGTTTAGTACCTTCAGGAAGTAATAAAGGATAAACAACATCATCAATAGAACTAGTCTCTTTAGTTTCTTCTAGGCTATTAAAAGTACTCATTATCTCATCAAGCTCAAAATAATTATCTTTAAAACTAGGATTAAAATCTATATCTTTAACTTTTAAAGTCATATTAGGAACTTCATCACTATCTAAAACCATTACTTCCTTCAACTTCATATTCTCATCAAAAGTTGATTTTTGCTTTATTAAATTCCTATTATTAGGATAATTAACAGAACTAGTAAAAACATAATCTTTATCTTTATTTTTAAAAGTTCTTTCTTCATCATTTTCTATATCACTTATTATAGATTGCAACAAATAAATTTGTGAATTATTATAAGGCCAATCACTTTGAAATTTAAAGCTCTTATTCAAACTAGGTGTTAAAACATAAACACCATCATCATTTTTTAAAATAACCTGTTCATGATTGTTAGAAGTATTGGTAAGAGTTATTTTATAATAATCATCTGCTTTATAAGCTGTTTCCACCTCGTAATTATATATTTCATTGTTATTTAACACTTCTAAACTAGCATTCATAACATATCCTTTACCATTAGTAATTTTTTTATCTATTTGTCTTAAAACATCACTTTCATTATTTTTACCACATCCAGTAATTAAAAAGCAAACTAAAATCAATAAAGATAAGCTAATTTTTTTCATAAATTCACCTCATTTTCAAATTCTAATTTATTATATTATAAAAAATTGTCCAATATTCATGAATAAAACAAAGTAAATGTGTCCATTATATGAATGTAATAAATAAAAGAGGAGGAAATTATGGAAACTATTAAAAAAATAAGTTTAATTCTAATTATAATTGGAGCTATAAACTGGGCTTTTGTAGGTCTATTTGAACTAGATTTAGTAGCATCTATTTTTGGAGGTAGCGACCAACTACTAGCTAGAATAATCTATATTATAATAGGAATTGCCGGATTAATTGATATAAGTATCTTATTTGATCACTTAGATAATCATAATTAAAAAGAGATTCATTTTTTGAATCTCTTTAATTATTAGCGGTAATTTTTACTTTGACTTTTTTAGTCTTAGGAGCATAACTAAGTTTAACATCATCACCCTTAACTTTAACCTCTACTTCGTGTTCTCCTACGCCAAGACCTTCAAGATCAACATAGGCATAAATTATAGATGAATCTATACTGTCTATAATAGATTTACTACCTGTAACAATTACTGTAACTTTACTATCTGTTTCAGAAAGAGCTTGAACACTATATTTAGAAGTATCTAAATTTTCGGTAGCAATAGAAACATTTTCAAATTCTTTCGTAGTAGAATCATCAACTACAACGTTAACAGTAATAGTTTTTTCACTTATTTCTGTAACACCATTAGGACGTTTTAAAGTTACATTATATTGTTTATCCTTATCAAGTCCAGCTACATCAATATTGACTTTTAAAGAATCTATTTTATTCAAGGCGTCCTTGCTACCATAGATGGTAACACTATCTATATTACTACTTAATGATTTTATAGCTTTACCAAAAGCCAAATCACCATCTGGAACAATTTCAATAGGCACTTCTTTACTAGGTGAAGAAATAGTTACTTTAGCAGTTACATTCTTAGGAACAATTTCAACATCTACAATTTTACCATTAGTATCATAAGCAACTAAAGGAACATCATCTAATGTTAACTCACCAGCTTCTTGAACTGAGAAATTATCAACATCAACCAAAGCCTTAACAGTAGCAACTTCTTTCAATTTATATTCAGCACCTTTAACAATAACTTCACTTCTATCAAGTTCAACGTTATCAATATTAAGTTTTGTATCTAAATTGTCTTGATGTAATATATCGTATGTAAGAGATCTAGTCTCACTAACCTTATCATAAATAGTAACAGTTATAGTTGAAGGATCAATTCTATAATCTATAGAACTTAATTGTTGTGTATATTTAAGAGTTACTTTATGTTGACCAGGTTTAAGACCCGTTAAATCTACAGTAACTTCTCCACTAGGAGATTGTTTTGCTAAAAATATATGTCTTTTCTGCCCAATCAAAGTTATATCAACATCATCTGGTAATCCCTCAACAACATATGCTTCCTCATTATATGTAGCATTTACAGGTTGATTATATAAAATTTCTGCATATTGATCAATTGTAGTATTACCTTCACTATCAACTATAAAAAATACAGCCAAAGCTAAAATTAGACTTATAACTATTAAAGTTTGCTTTTTACCAATTAGTTTTTCAAGTCCTTTACTATTGTTTTTAGAAAAATCTGTAATTTTTAGAATCAATTTAGTAATAGGTGTAATCAACCATTTATCAAAGAATGAACCAATGTGATGAAAAAATTTTCCAATACTTTTAATTATCTTCTTCATACATCTCTTCCTCTTCTATCTCATCTTCATCATATTCATTATTTTTTTTAGGCTTAAGTTCATTTATTAGCATCATTCTAACATCATCAGTAGATAAATTATAGAAAAGCTCTCCTCTTATGGCAACAGAAAGTCGACCAGTTTCTTCTGATACAACTAAAGATATAGCATCTGTCTCTTCTGCAATACCAAGAGCCGCCCTATGCCTAGTACCAAGTCTTTTATTAATCTTAGTACTACTGCTAGTAGGGAAAACCGCACCAGCACAAGTAATCCTATCTCCTTGAATAATAACACCACCATCATGCAAAGGATTACCTTCATAGAATATAGCAATTAACAAATCACTTGATATATCAGCATATATCTTTTTAGCCTTATCAATATAATTACCAAGACTAATATCCTTTTCCAATACGATTAAAGCTCCTATTTTATTTTTCCTTAAATAATCTAAAGCCTGAACTAATTGATATACTAAATGCTCCCTTTCATCAACCGTTAAAACTTTATGTCTACCTAATAATTGATTTCTACCAAGTTGCTCTAAAATATTTCTAATTTCAGGTTGAAAAATTACTATAAGAGCTAAAGGGCCATACATAATAACATATTCAAGAAGCAAGCCAACCGTAGTAAAACCACATAAATCACTAACTATTTTCAAAATTATAATAATTATTACACCTTTAAATAAAAGAGTAAGTTTAACATTATTTCGAATATTTTTTAAAATAACATAAAACATCAACCATACAATTGATATATCAACAATCTTTCTTATGATTGATAAAACACTAGTAACAGTAATAACCATAACATCTCTCCTAACTGTATTTTCTAAATTGTATTATCATTTTCATTTTGAGTAATAGAAGGAATAATTACTTGTGCATCACTCTTAGCTGAATCATTGGATGCAATAACTTCAGGAACACCAGTAACTATATCATTAACAGAAGAGACTTTAGGAATAGAACCAACATGCACCTCACTAACAGGTGACACAACTGAAGTCTTCTGTATAGGTATATCGCCTGATGAATTAGTACTTAACAAAACATCATTATTAGAATTATTAGATAAGTTGTTATTATTATTAGTAATAGCACCTACAACTTGGTTATCTAAAGATGTATTATTATCATCTACAGTAACATATTTTTCTTTTTCTTTTTTTATATTTATACCTTTTTCAGCTAAATATCCAATACAAGCAAAAATTAAAATTACGCAAACTACTACCCAAACAATATAAAAAGGGCCAACTAAAGTATCCCTAAAAAATTCAATTATAAAATCCATACACACCACCTTTTATTCTTAATTATAATGATAACATGAGTTGAAATCTTTTTCAACAAACAACTAAAATTTAATAAAAATAAATATGGTGCCGACTAAAGGACTTGAACCTTTGACCTACTCATTACGAATGAGTTGCTCTACCACTAAGCTAAGTCGGCAAAAAAACTTACTAATTTATTATAGCAAAGTTTTTTTTATTATAAAAGATTATTCTGTCCTAAGAGAATCAACAGGGTCTTTTTTACTTGCCATTCTAGATGGAATAAAGCCACTTAAAACAGTTAAAAACACACTAATAAAAAGAAGGATAATAGCATGAAGTATATTAAGATTTGCTACATTAGAAAGACCTGCTAAATTATTTATTAATGTATTTATAGGGAAAGTTAAAATATAAGCTATAACCAAACCTAAAATTCCACTACAAATACCAATAATAAATGTTTCAGCATTAAAAACACGTGTAATATCTTTTCCTCTTGCACCCAAAGCCCTTAAAATACCTATTTCTTTTGTTCTCTCCAATACAGAAATATAAGTAATAATTGCAATCATTATACAAGAAACTATTAATGAAATAGACGAAAAAGCAATTAAAACATAAGTAACCGCATCCATAATACTGCCTGATAAAGAACCAATCATAGCAGCATAATCAGTATATAAAATTTTATCAGTATCACTTTTATCTTTATTATAATTATCTAAATAGTTAGTAACATAATCCTTTGACTCAAAATCTTTAGGATATAAATATATGATAGAAGGAGTAACTTCTGCACCTAATACTCCTAAAATACTATCTTTCGTTATTGTAGAACTAGTTTGATCAAAATCCTGCCCAGTTAAAACGTTATAACTTACTTCTTTTTGAGTATTCACAATATCACTATTTTTATTTTTATCAATAACAGCATCAACTAAAGAAGAATTATAATAAACACCAGACTGCGTTAATTCATCCTTATCTTCTTTTCCTCTTATAATAGCTTGTATTTTAATAGTAATAGAATCACTACTTTCATACATTTTCTGATAATCATTACTAGGAATATAACTTTCATTAAACTTTTGATAGTATAAATCATTAGGAATAACTTTTAATTCTTTATTTAAAATATCATTAAAAGATAACGTACTATTAATATCAAATCCTAAGTTCATAAGAGTAGAACTATCCAACTCATTTTTAGAATTAACAGCAATTATTATTCCAGGCTCATCAGTATTAATAGAGCCAGCTAATACATCATAATTACTCTCTAGCATACTTCTACCATTAATACTATCAGGATATAAATTCCATCCAGCAATACCGACCATAGAAGTTGTAGACATACTATAATTAGTAGATGTAGGCACTAAAGAATAACTACCATCACTATTTTTTGCAACAACGTTTAAAGTAGTACCATATTCATACCCTATACCATTTAATTTATTTTTATCTATATCCTCAATATACTCAATATAATTATTATCTAATTTATTAATATGCATCATGGATTCTAATTCATTATTTTTCGGATAAACAATCTTTTTGTCACTATACTCTTCATGCTCATTTTTATTATTCATTAAATCTTGCATTGATTCTTCACTAATATTCATAGCTTGTGCACTAATAGTAACAGGCATTTGCGATAAAGTATCTTTCTCATATTCATCTATTTTTAGTTGAAATCCATTAGATAAAGACAAAATCAAAGCTATACCAATAATACCAATAGAAGCTGCAAAAGAAGTAAGAAAAGTTCTTCCCTTTTTTGTTTTAATATTATTAAAAGAAAGTTTTAAAGCAGACATATAATCAAGAACAGTTTTTCTAATAGTTAACTTATCCTTTAAATTATCTTTTTCAGTTACAGGATTGCTATCACTTAAAATAGTACCGTCTTTAAGTTCTATGATACGATTAGCATAGTCATTAGCAAGGTTTGGATTATGAGTAACCATAATAACTAATTTATCTTTTGCAATTTCTTTAATAAGTTCCATTATTTGTATACTAGTAACAGAATCAAGAGCACCTGTTGGTTCGTCTGCAAGTATTATTTCAGGGTTATTTACTAAAGCCCTAGCAATAGCAACCCTTTGCATCTGACCACCAGACAATTGATTTGGCTTTTTATAAGCATGATCTTTAAGACCAACTCTATCAAGAGCTAAAAGAGCTTTTTCTCTTCTATCCTTTTTTTTATATCCACTTAAAATCAAGGCCATTTCAACATTTTCTAAAATATTGATATGACTTATCAAATTATAAGATTGAAAAATAAAACCAACACAATTATTACGATAATAATCCCATTCTACACTTTTAAATTCTTTAGTACTTTTATTATTAATAACTAAATCCCCAGTATCATATCTATCAAGTCCACCTATAATATTTAAAAGAGTAGTCTTACCACTACCACTACTTCCTAAAATAGCAACAAATTCGCACTTTCTAAACTTTAAATTAACATTTTTCAAAGCATACTGTATAAAATCACCTGTTTTATAACTTTTATTTATATTTTTTAATTCTAACATTTAATCCTCCTATATCTATTATATACTATATTTCAAGCTTTTAATTTATTTTTATAATTTTAAAAAATAAATTAAACTTATATAAAAAGATAATACTAACCCTACTTCTCTTTTAATTTATGCTTAATTTGTAAAATTAAATCCATTGGAGCATTCATTTTATTCAAAATAAGCAAAGCATCTTGTAATTTTGTCTTAATAGGAACTGTACTTTTAATTTTTTCTACTTCAAATAAAAAATCAAAATTAGAACTTGGATTTTGCCGAATAAATTCTCTAATATAATTTTCTATTTCTTTTAAAATATAAACTTTCAAATCATAAGAATCCATTTCTTTAACACCAAAATAACCACTAATCATATATCTATATTGATCTTCAACAGACATAATATCACCTACGCATATATTGTATTTAATTAAAATATTAACATAATATTTAAAAAAACACAATTTTACATTAAAAGTAATTTCACTTAATTACAAGTAAAAACTATTAACAAAATCAAATTGCAAACTAATAAAAAAGCAAAGCAATTCATTACTAATTACTCAATTATTATCAAAATATCTAATTGTTCATTTTTTACCAAACAAAAAAGTTAACTTTAGTTAACTTTATATATAAAAGTCGATTAGTTCGACTAATTTTCTTATGGTGGAGATGAGGAGAATCGAACTCCTGTCCAAAAATAAAGCTACATAAACTTCTACAAGTTTAGATGATTAAGAAATTATCAAACTATTTTTTAGTAACCATCAACTATAAAAATAATTTTAGTCTAAAAAATTCAATTACAGCCTAGACAAACTATAACTATATCCTGCTAAAATAAACCATCTTAACTTAACACAGGAAATTAAGAGAAGACAGTGCATTTACCTTTTATTAGGCGAAAGCTAACTCAGTGTTTCTATTAAATAAGTTAGCAAATGCTGTTTTAATACTGTTTCCAGTTATATTTAATTTAGTTTGTAACGTAAACAACTCGACTTGCCATTTATGCTCTATTATTCCTGTCGAAACCAAAGCATCCCCAAATACA
>CALVRG010000004.1 GCA_944358505.1 uncultured Bacilli bacterium
TAAATGATTTCCTTCTTTCCAAGCGGGAATATAACTATTTATTACTTGATGATAAAAATCATCACCTTCTAATAAAACAGACTTTTTTAATGATAAGGCTAATTCTTTTGATACTGTACTTTTTCCTACACCAGCAGGACCTGTTATTAAATACAAATTACTCATAATATTACTTCTTTCTATATTCATGTGCAAGTATATCTTTTAATACTAACATAGCATCTAAGTCATTATAGTTATATTCTTCTTTTAAATCGTCTAATAATTCTCTTATTTTTTTAGAATATTTATCTATGTCAACTTTATTTTGATAAGTTCCTAAAACAGGATATTTCTTACTCCATGCTTTAGTCCAATCTATTTTACTCTCATTTTCTTCATTAGTAGCTTTTATTATTTCTTCTATATCTTTCATTTTATTTTACCTACTTTCTTTTACTAATTTTCATATCTAATTTGTTGTTTTTCAATCAAATTAGATATTGACAATTCTTTTTTATTTTATTTTATTATAACATAAAATAAGAATTACTTTGTAGTAATTCTTATGTTTAATAGGCTTTGCCTACTCTATTAAATGGTAATATTATTAAACTGGTTTTCCCTAGTAATTGTTCTTCTTTAATAAATCCTAATTCTCTACTATCTAGAGAATTTTCTCTATTATCCCCTAGTACTAAATAACAATTATCAGGAATAGTAGTACTTCCTAGTTTCTCTATATTGAAGTTTTCTGTTTTACCATGCTTAAAATTTTCTTTTACTTTTTTGCCATCTACATATAAAATGTTATCAATATATTCTATATGTTCTCCAGGTAACCCTATAACTCTTTTTATTAAATACTCATTTGGCATATTTACTACAACAATATCGAATCTTTTAGGTTCGCTGAAGTAATATGCTGTCTCATTTAAAATCATAATATCGCCTTCATGAAGGGTTGGTTGCATGGACTCTCCATTTACTTTTATAGGCGTTACTATAAAAGCCTTAATAAATAAAACAGTAACTATAATTATTATATATGGTAATATAACTCTTACTTTTTCTTTCATAAATAACTCCTTTAAAGAAAAATAAGACCCTTATATGGTCTTATTTTTGTCCTTTTTCTTTAATACGATATTGACCAACTCTTCCTCTTAAGAAGTTAAGTTTAGCACGTCTTACTTTACCATGTCTTAATACAGTTATTGCAGCAATCTTTGGTGAATGAATTGGGAATGTTCTTTCAACTCCAACACCACTTGATATTTTACGAACTGTAAATGTTTCATTAACACTACCACCACGACGAGCGATTACAACTCCTTCAAAGGCTTGGATTCTTTCACGTTTACCTTCGATGATTTTAACATCTACACAAACAGTGTCTCCAACTCTAAATTCAGGAATATTCTTATTAATTTGTTTTTCGTTAATTTTGTCAAGTATATTCATATTAGATCCTCCTTTGCATATAACCAATGCTCATACCTAAAAAGATAGCGGAACATTTTTTTGACATTGTTGATTATATCACAGTATTATATGTTTTGTAAAGAGTTATCTTCTTTTTTGTCACTAGTTATTTTAACAATAGCTTTATTAGTAAAATCTAAACTTTGAAGAATTTGTTTCATAGTTGTTATATTCATTTGTTTAATTAACTCTACATAATTAGTAATAACCTCATGATAATTTATTAAATCATCTACAACCGTATCAACTAAACTATCTGCATAATCTGTTTTAATAACTTCACTAGATATCCATACTTTCTTTATTCTTTCTAAATCTTCTTCTTCTATTGTTAAATTTAATAAATAATTTTCTAATTCTTTTAAGTAAACAGGAGTATTTAAACAATCTGCTTCTACAATAAAAGTAATAATGTTACCTATATCTTGAAAATAATAACCACTTCTACTTGCGAGATGTCTTTTTCTAATCATTTCTCTAAATTTAGAACTAGATCCAAAGCAAAGAGAACTTATCATATTTAAGTACAAATCTAATATTACTTTGTTTTTTATTGGAAATTTAACTTTATCCATCTTAAAACCTAAAGCTAATTTATCAAAGTTTACATTACTTTTTATTTCTTCATATTTTTTTACTACTTCCACAGGTTCTTTATATTCTTTAATTTTTATTTTGTTGTTTTTATTTAGGCTATATTTTTTTAGAGTATTAGTAACAATTTTAATAACTTCATCAGGATTAACAGCTCCTCCAACTACTAAAAACATATTGTTAGGGCGATAAAACGTATTATAACATGTATATAAATCTTCTTTTGTAATTTGTCTAATACTAGAAATAGTCCCTAATATGGGAGTATGATATGGTGATAATTTATAGAGATTTTTACTTAAAGTTTTAAAAGCTAAATAATCTTTATTATCATCGTTCATCGCTACTTCTTCGCCAATAATTCCTTGTTCTTTAGATACATTTTCATCTGTAAAATATGGTCTATTAACAAAATCTAAAAGAAATTCTAAGTTTTCTTTTAATTTTTTATTTCCTGTAACAACATAGCAAGTAGTTTTATAACTAGTAAAGGCATTAACATAACTACCTGTTTTAGCGTAAAAATCAAATGGTTTATCTAAATCTTCGCTTTCAAACATTTTATGTTCAAGAAAATGGGCAATTCCTTTAGGAAAACTAGTCATTTTAGTTTTATCAACTGGTACAAATTCATTAATAGCAGCACCATAATATGTCCCATAATTTAGATAATAATTTTTCTTTTTACTTGTTTCATTATTAGGAATAATAATAACTTGTAATCCATTATCTAATACTTCTTTATATATAGTTTTATCTACATTTTTAAGTTCAATTATTTCCATTATTATCATCTCCTTCTAAAATATAAATTGTATTAATTTTTACTTTCTTAGCAAGAGCGATAATTTCGTCTTTTGTTACTTTTAACATTTTTTTGCGTTTTGTCTCTATATCATCTACTCCAAGTAATTCAATCATATAATAACTTTCTATAATTTGAAAAGGGCTTTCAATTATATCGTCAATAGCACTAGTATAGTATTCTTTTGCTTTGTCTATCAGGTCATCTTCTATTTTACCATTTCCTAAGTCTTTTAATATTTTTTTAATGATACTAATGGCTTCTAAACTTTTACCTTTACTAATACCACCTCTTATTATTATTAAGTTATCTAATTTATTTGGTGTACTAGATATGTAATATGCTAAAGATTTTTCTTCTCTTATTTTAGAAAATAGTAATGATTCATTACCTCCTCCTAATATTGCATTATATAAAGATAGTGGATAATTTCTTTCATAATCCGTTAAATTATTAAAACTTAGAGTAATAATTAAGTTATCTTGCTCGCCTGTTGTCTTCTCTTCAACAGTTTTGCTTTTAGTAATTTTAGAAGTATCAACTAATGCTTTAATTGGCTGTTTTTTAAAGGTATTGATTTTAAACTTTTCCTTAATAACTTTTGTAATATATTCTTCATCTACATCTCCTAAAACAAAAATATCTACAAAGTTATGTTTAATTACATTTAAATAATATGTATATAGATTTTCTTTGGTGATTTTTTCTAAATCTTCTATATATCCAATACCACGATACCCAACCGCACTATTATTATCTGTTTCTTCTAAACCTCTAATTAATGCATATGTCATTTTATCTTCTTTTAAGCTATTAAGGTCAGCTTTATATTCTTCATAAACGGTATTAAAAAACTCTTCATCAAAAGAATTATTGGATGTTTTAGGATTAAAGATAATAGAACATAGTAGGTCAATACTTTTTTCAAAGTTACCAGGTTCAGTATATTTATCATTTAATACTTTAAGAGTAAGACCGGTATCTAAATAATTACCAATTCTCCTATTAGTACCTGAAATATTAACAGCATATAAATTTTGTTCAGCTTTAGTAAGTTCTACTTTACTTTTATAATCATTACTACCAAGCATCATAATACGACTTAAAAAGTTACGCTTAGTAATGTTTTCTTTTAAAGCTTTCTCTCTAAAAAATATTTTTATAGTAATTGTTTTAAATAAATTAGTTTTAATAATATGTAAGTTATATGCACCTAAATCTTTTTTTACATATTTCATACTTCAGCCCCTCTCTTACATTATTATAGCGTCTAAAGCTAATGTAATCATTTGATCTAATGACCTTTCTCGTTCTTCACTTGTTAGACTTTTCTTATCATAAAAAGAATCAACAACTGTCATAAGGCATGATGCTTCTTTCTTAAACTTTTTGGCAATATAAAATAGTCCAAAAGCTTCCATTTCTGCTGCTAAAAAATTATCATCAGGAAAATTACTCTTAAATTCTTCCATAGAACTAGCATACAAATCAAATACATCACTAGTAATAGTTTTACCAACTTTTAGAGGAATATTCTTAGTGGTTGCAATTTCCTTAATGGTATTATTTAAAGTCTCACTAGATTCTATATAATTAATATTTTTATTATCTAATAATTTTGGAAAATAAGTATTACAAAAAGCACCACTAGATAATACTACATCTAATACATTGACATTCTTATTAAATGATCCGCTAGTACCAATACGAATTATTTTTTTTACGTCATAAAATTTATATAATTCATATGAATATATACCAATACTAGGAATACCCATACCTGATGCGAATATAGTTACTAGTTTTCCTTTATAATAGCCAGTATATCCAAGCATATTTCTAACTTTATTAACTAATTTATAATTAGTTAAAAATTTCTCTGCAATATATTTAGCACGAAGAGGATCTCCTGGCATTAAAACAATGTCAGCGATATCTTCTTTTTTACTTTCTATATGAACTGTCATAAAACTACCTCCTAAACAAAAAGATTATAAAAATGTCAATATTCTTATAATCTTATTATTAACACTTTCTAATTAAATTATATCTTAATTAATTTAAAAATGAAAGTTAAACTATAGCCTTTGATATTTAATTTTATAAAATTTATTATTTTACAAAAAAACGTCAAATATATTTGACGTCAAAAGATATTAATCTTTTTTAATTTAATCTAAAAGTTATATCTAGATTTATAATGTAATTATTAACTATAATACTAACTTCCTAATTCTATCTCAAATGGATTTTCTTTTGTTCCATCTCCTGAAGTTATTACAACGTCAGATTTTAGATTTAAGGATGGCCGCACTCCGTACGGGCTCGCAAGGCTTTTGTTGCTCATATAGCCATCGGAGTTCACATAAAGCACGACAGAGGTACTGCGTGGGGTTAGAGTCCAATAGGATGTTGTTAATCCTGTACCTGAAAATTCTCCTTTTATTGCACATCTTTCATATTGCCCTGCTCCTAATTCTCCTAATCTTAATAATCCTACTTTTGCTGTAGCAGTACTTGATGTTAATGTATTACCATTTACATCTGTATATTTTGCTAATTTATATGAAACACCACCTCCTACTGTTCCTAAATACCAAGTTGTATCATCACTTATCATTTCAGTATATTGATTTCCTACATAACTCGTTAAATATTCTCCATTTAAAAATGTTCCTATTGTATTTGTACTTGAATAGTTTTCATCACTTCCATAGGCACTTGTTTTGAATGTTCCTGAATCTTTTAATGGTCCTGCACTGGCTATCTTTGTCAAGCCTTCAGTCTCATGACTTACTATCATATACAAGTTGTTTTCTCCTGTTCCAAATCTTATATATTCCCCACTGAATCGAGTACTAAGCAATGTACCAGTTAGATTTGTATCATTATCTCCTTTTAATCTATATGGATTATCTATTGTTCCATTACCATCTACGATTTTTATATCAGATTTTAGATTTATAGATGGCCGCACTCCGTTCTCGAATGAAGATCTAAGGTTGTACGCAAGGCCAAGGAAGAACACACTACGCACGTCAGAGGTACTGTATGGGGTTAGCGTCCACCACTGAAGTCCATTATTGAAATACCCCAAGCTATGCTGACTACCTCTATAACTCGTTTGATACTCATACATATTTAAAAGTCCTACAGCATCTTCTACTATTGTTCCTGTCTCATCACTTGGTCTTGTTATACTTCCTAACTCTGCTGCGTCCATTGTTGCATTCCATTTGGCATCCATTACAATAAA
>CALVRG010000005.1 GCA_944358505.1 uncultured Bacilli bacterium
CCATTTAAGATAATTGTATTTTTAGAAGATAACTTATTGTCTTTATAAAGCTTATTTAAAGTATAAAGTATTACTATAATCAAAGACATATATAATATAAAAGCAGTCCTAACACCTGATGCAAATATAGTAGGAGAAAAACCAATTATAAATCTACTAGCAAAACCTGCTAAAAGTATGAGTAATGGTAAAAGGCTTTTTTCTTTAAATATTACCAATATCATATAAATTAAATCCACTATTATTAATATAGCAATAGGTACTGCTACAAATATTTTTAT
This sequence comes from uncultured Bacilli bacterium, assembly GCA_944358505.1. Lineage (GTDB taxonomy): Bacteria > Bacillota_I > Bacilli_A > RF39 > UBA660 > Onthousia. The sequence goes on from CALVRG010000005.1 coordinate 282, forward strand.
ATTAGAAAAATCAGGTGCTTGTTGATAATTAAAGATATCTAATATTTTAACAAGTGATGGAAACATCTCTAAAAAAGAAGTTCTAAAAATCATCAAAAGTATAGTTAATATAATATTAAATACAGATAAATATTTAGTGAAATTCTTTTTAGAATAGATAAAAGATGCAAGTGATAAAATAATAAATGTTAAACCTAAAATAACTTTATTTTGTAATAACACCCCTATAGTTGGTACTAATCCTAAATAAATTTTTTCAATTAAACCAAAATGAGCAAAATCTTTATACCACGTTTTAGTTTCCTCAAGTGTTCTAATACTATTACCAGGACACGTTAAAATAAATATTAAACCAATAGATGCTAGAAGTAAGCAAAAAATATTATATTTATCTACCTTTTCTTTTTTATATATCTTATAAAAGAAATATAAAAGATTAAACATAAAAATAATAGCACACATCTGCTCTTGATTAATAGCATATAATAGACTTAAAGATGAAATTATATAAATTAGCATATTATTTTTAATTCTCTTTTCCTTATTTATTAATGGTAAAAACGAGATAACACCCAAACTAAATGGCCACAAATAATTAAGAGTAGTAGCAGCAAATCCTGCTTCTGTCATATTAGTAAATGGATATAATATAAATAAAAATCCCAAAAACCAAACTGTTTTATTACCCTTAATCAGTTTTATTATAATAAAAATTGATACAGTAAATAATAAAGCATTTAAAACTTTTAAAACAATTACATCTATTCTCGTTATAAAAACTAAAAACGTTTCTATGATTATTCTACTCGTCCAATTATGATATCTAAAATTCAAAAAATCTAACAAACTATTATTATTCAATTGCTTTGAAAACCAAATATCATCTAAAGAAAAACTAATAGGTAATTGAATTATAAAAATTAAAAGAAATAAAACTATAAACATAGAATATTTATTTTTATAAATATTTAATAACTTTTCTTTCATTATGCTCACCAACTCTTGCCTAATTATTTATCTAAAAAGAAACTTTTAGTCTTACTAAAATTCTTATTGTAAAATGGATCTTTATCTATATACTTACTCCATTTTTCATACATATAATATTGTTCATGCATAAATCTCTTATACTTTTCTGTAGTTGTATCAAGTCCTCTTGATTTAGATTCAAAATGATATAATTCCACTTGGGGAACAAAAACATTATAATAACCTTTTTCCAAAAGCTTTAAATTAAAATCTATGTCGTTATAAGCAACCATAAGCTCTTCTTCTAGCCCACCAACTTCATTATATTTTTTTCTTGAAACCATTAAACAAGCAGCTGTATTAGCACTATAATTATGAGGTAAAGCAAGTCTAGCATATAATCCAATAGAATCTCTTGACTCACCTAAAAAGGCATGATTAGCAATACCACCAACTCCAAGCACAACTCCAGCATGTTGAATAGTATTATCATGGTATAACAGTTTAACTCCTACTGTTCCAATATGTTTTTGCATAGCATAACCTACCATTATTTTTAACCAATCTTCGGTTATTAATTCAGTATCATTATTTAAAAGAACAATATAATCAGACTTACAAGTTTTAACAGCCATATTATTAATTTTAGAATAATTAAATGGAATAGGTGCATCTACAACTCTAAAGTTCTTATATTTCTTTTTATACTCATCTAAAAGATCAAACAAATCTTGTTCAGTACTATTATTATTAACTAAAACAACCTCATAGTTCTTATAATTAGTTTTAGTAAACACTGACTCTAAACATTTTCTAGTATCAAAAGCATGATCTTTAGTAGGTATTATTATAGAAATACTAGGCTCTTTACGATATTCATATTCTACTAAATAATGATTGTATTTTATAGTTACTTTGCCTTCTATTTTTCTTCTTTTTAAAGCATCTTCTACACTTTTTTTACCACGTTCCAAAGCATAACTTTTACTATCTATAGTAGCAGCAGTAGAACCTGGTATCATTCTCCAGTGATATAAAACTTTAGGAATATGACCTACTCTATCACTAACTTCTGTAAATCTTAAGAATAAATCATGATCTTGACTACCTTCATAACCAACTCTAAAACCACCTATTTTATCTACAATTTTCTTTCTTAAAACACAAAAATGGCAAATATAATTACTACTTAATAATGTATCAGGAGAAAAATCTGCTTTAAAATGAGGATCACGCCTTTTACCTTTCATATCAAGTTTATCCTCATCAGTATAAATCATATCTAAAGACTTATCATCATTTAGCATTTTTACTACTTCGTACAAGGCATCTAAATCAAGAGTATCATCATTATCCATAAGACCAATAAACTCACCTGTAGCAATTTCTATAGCACTGTTAGTAGATTTAGAAATATGACCATTCTCTTTTCTATAAACTACCTTTATTCTCTTATCTTTCTTTTCATATTCTTTTAAAGTATCTATAGTCTCTTTATTAGTAGATTTATCATCGGCAAGGCATATTTCAAAATTAGTATAACTTTGATTTAAAATAGAATCTAAACATTCACTTAATAATTCTCGACTAACATTATAAACAGGAATAACCATAGATATTTTAGGATTATATTCTAATTTTTTTACCTCTTCTCTAGGAAAAGCTTCAGCTTGTCTTTTTAACCATAATTGATATTCTTCTGGAATACCAGGATTCAAATATAAACCTTTTTTAAAAATTTCCTTCATTTTTCTACCAAAGGCTTTTAAATATTTTCCCCACAAAGCCGGTGGAACAAGCAAATGATGCTCTCTCCATAAAAATTTGAAACCATGTCCTATAGTTTTAAAAAAGTTCCCAAAGGCAGTACCAATTTTTCTTATTTTTATTTCTAGAGGTTTTGTAGTTTTTCTAATTTTGCTTTTAATCCTATGCATTTTAGAATTTTCTCTTATACAAATTAATTCTTCTTTTTTACCATTAACAGCATATACTTCTACTTTTCTCATTTCATTAGTAAGTTCTGCTTCTAAACAAAAACCAAGATTAACAAGATTAGGTAAACTATCATATTTTATTTCTTTTCCATCCGCTAATATTTTAAAACTAACATCTTTATCCGTAAGACTACCTTTAATAATAAATTTAGGATTTTTAATACCATAAACTCTTGCTTCTTCTATATGCACATAATCACATTTCATATTATACCTCCTCTGCAAAACCTTTCTCCAGTTTTCTAAATATTAAAAGTCCAATTCCTAATATTATTATAGAAATTACAACCAAATATACAAAGCCTTCTAAATTAGGTAATTGATGATACAAAAAAATATTTCTATAAGCTTCAACTACCTGTGTCATAGGATTCAAATAAAGAATAAATCTAATACTCTCAGGAAATAAAGTTGCTTCATAAAGAATAGGAGTAGCATAAAATAGCATGTTGATAAAAAAGGTAATCAAATATTCTGTATCTTTTATATATACATTAATAGCACTAAGTGCAAAAGCTATACCAAGTGTTAAAATAAACTGAATTATAGCGATTAAAGGAAGAAAGATAATGTGCCAACTAACACCAACTCCTCCAAATATACAAAAAAGCAATATGATAATACAACTTATTAAAAAGTTAATTAAGCCGCTAACTGCAACAGAAATAGGCAATATCTCTCTTGGAAAATAAACCTTTTTAATGATTCCAGCATTTATTCTAACAGTTACCATACCTTGATTAATAACTGTTGTAAAAAAAGTCCAAGGTATAATACCAATAATCAAATATATTAAATAATTTTCCGTTTGTACTCTCATAATATATGGAAATACAATTGCATAAACAGCTACTTGCAATAAAGGATTGATAAAAGACCATAAAACCCCTAAAAAAGAACCTTTATATTTACCACGTATTTCTTTTTTAACATTACTTTTTAGAAGTTCTCTATAATTATATAAGTTCTTAACTAATTGCATTCTATCACCTCTATTTACACTCCTCTAAATATTTATCAATTACTTTATTGGCCTCTCCATCCATCTCTACTCTACCATCTTTAATCCATATTGCCCTATTACATAATTTTCTAATAGACTCTAAACTATGACTAACTATTACTATAGTCTTATCACTTTCTTTAAGTTCTTTTAACTTATTAAAACATTTATCTTGAAAATGTTGATCACCAACTGCTAGTATTTCATCTATTAATAATATTTCAGCATTAACATTAATAGCCACAGAAAAAGCAAGTCGCATATACATACCTGATGAATATGTTCTAACTGGATTATCAATAAATTCTTCGAGTTCTGAAAAAGCAATTATATCATCTACTTTTTTATCTATCTCACTTTTAGTAAGCCCAAAAATAGAAGCATTAAAGTAAATATTTTCTCTTCCTGTAAAATCATCATGGAAACCTGCTCCAAGTTCAAGCAAGGATGTCAATTTCCCAACAGTAGTAATTTTCCCTTTAGTTGGATATATTATCTTTGTCATTAACTTTAAAAGTGTACTCTTCCCACTACCATTAGTACCAATTAGAGCAACTGTTTCTCCTTTTTTTATTTCTATATTTATATCTTTCAAAACTGTTCTTTCTTCTACTTTATTTTTACTTTTCCAAAAGACTAACTGTTCTTTTAATGT
>CALVRG010000006.1 GCA_944358505.1 uncultured Bacilli bacterium
GGATTCTCTTAATATTTCAAAATATTTTTTATTATCATTAATAAATCTATTCTTATCAATTGTTCTATTATATATTAAAACAAACAAAATAATAACTGCAACAAAAACTATTTCCATAATTATTCAACCCCCACATTCTCATTATAATATTTTTCGCCTTTCAAAAGAAAATAACTATTAAATATAATAACACCATGAAGTATAACTTGAACATAAACTTGTTTAATTAATTCAATATAACTTTCACTACCAAGCATATATTGAATTAACATAACTAATAAAAATAGCATAATACCATATTGCAAAAATTTCTTATGAAAATTAGCCCTATCCATTCTATCACGATAAACACTCTCAACAAGAGTATCTATATCAAGCTGCATATTTTCAAGGCTCTCCCCTGTATCTCTTGCACCTTCTTTAGTTATTTGTAAAAATAATTGATGCATATTTTTTACAATATAATATGGATATTTAGAACTCATATACTCCAAAGCACCATCAATAGAACCTTCTTCATAAGCCATATCTATCATGTGGTTAACATCAGAAAGTACTGGATCTTCTAAAATACCAGAATCTCTAACACCTTCAAGTGACTTAACAAAACTTTGTGTTGTAGCAAATTCCATAATAGTATTTGTTGTATAAACTTGAATTTGTTCAAAAATAAATTCACTATATATTCTTTTACATCTTAAGAAAGCTAAATAAGGTATAAATGAAACAGCAATAATTATGTAAATTAAAGAAACTACCAAGTTATAAAAATACAAATAAGTAACTACCCCCGCAAAACCGCCCAAAATCAGAACTTGAACAAGGTATTGCCTTGGAGAATATTCTTGTCCCAACTCTTTAGTTTTTTCCCTTACAACCTTAAAAGAATAAGGAGCAAATCGATCATAAACAGCTTGAAATTGTTCTGTAATAAACTTAGATACATTTTGACCCTTATAATTTCTATATAACAAAATTACAATAGCAATAAGTAACAATAAGAAAAGTACCATAAAACCCCTCCTCTCTTTAAACTATTTCAGTAGGGAAATCAAAACTAGAAGTAGTATTAAAATTAGGAGACTCCACTACACTAACTTGAGTTTTAGTTGAAGATTCAACCATTTTGTCAACATCATTATTAATATTATTCATTGAATCGCCTTTAGTAAAAAGATTATCAATAAATATATTTTGATTTTCTAAATATTCTTTTAAATATTTACTTGGCATATTTTGAATTGGTGCCTTACCAAAAGTCTTTTGATAAAGAATATGACTTTGTGGCTTGTTATCATCATCAACATAAAATTCAACAACTTCATCTACTTCTCGATGAAATTTACCATATTCTTTACTATAATATGCTTTAATATGCACACCTAATTGAATATAACGATAAATTGTATTTAAAAATTGATCCACATCTATATCACTTTCCAAAAGAGAATACATACGATACGGAATAGCACTTGCCTTATCAGCATGAATAGTTGACAAAATATTATGTCCAGTAGAAATTGAATTACGAACTGCTGTAACAGCCTCAGCACTACGAACTTCAGAAAGTAAAATCCATTTAGGATTCTGTCTCATACAAGTAACCAAAACATCACTATAACTAGCAACATTATTAGTCTTCATTGCAACAATGTCACGATGAGGAAATATTCTATCTAAATGTAATTCAAGAGTATCTTCAATAGTAATAATCTTTTCATTTTCTTTAGTATGACTAGCTAAATATTTAACAAATTCTGTTTTACCAGAACCAGTTTCTCCACTAACTATAATATTACAATGACCCTCGACACACTTCATCAAAATATCATGAATATTAGCAGTAAAATAGTCTTCATTAAGTAACTTATCACGAGACAATCTAATCTTCGCTGGAGTTTTACGAATGACAACCGCTATACCATTAGTAGCAATAGATTCATGTACAAAATTAAGACGTAATTCTGTAGATTCAGCATCCAAAAATGGTTTAGCATTATTAAATGTTGTACCCATAACATTAGAACATTGAAAAGCTAATTTTTCAACAAATGCATCATTAAGGCCAGCTATTTCAACTCTTTTAGAACCATCAGTTAAAGAACGAATCCAAATTTGGCCATGATTACAATAAGAAATATCAGTTATATCGTCATCTTTAATTAATGGTTCAAACAATCCAAAATCTAATTTATCAAATATGGAATCGTTCATAAATCATCACTCCTTTATTGTTGTGTATAAGATAAATCTTGCTCCGTCATAGCAGTAACATTATTAATAAAGTTCTTTAAATCTTCACTTGATAAAGTTACATCACCAGGTTCATCTTGTAAACTTTCATTTGTTGGAACAGGTATTATTTCAGACTCATAAGCTCTTAAAAATCCAGCTTTACGAAGTAAAATATGATATTCTTCAGGAATTGCAAAAACAATTTGTGAAGGAGTTGTTTTTTCATCTAAATTAGCAAAAACATTATTACCATTGCTATCAAATACAGCTAAAACCTTAACATTAGATAATAATTTACCAACCATAATTCTATCAGCTGAAACTTGGCCATTATCATCAGTACTAGCATTTTGTACTTTTAAATAAATATCAATATAATTTCCTGGAACAATTGAATTACTATAAGTACTAGCCATATCTACATCCAAATTGTATAATACATAACCCTTTGGATAATCTAATATTATATTATCAGGTAATTGTTCACGAGATACAACAGTTCTTTTATAAAATAAACTGCCTGCAGGAACAACACTATCATAATTTGTATACATATCTATAACATCAGCACTATTAGTGATAATACTATCATCAACCATCGAACTAGGAATCTCTTTAGTTGAAATCATATCTTCAGTTATCTGTGTACCAGGATTAATCTCTTCAACTGCATATGGAACAGTAACAGGTGTAATTGCTTGTTTAATACGCATATTATAACCAACATAAAGAATTACAATAGCAAGAATAACACCAACAACAGTAACAGTATTTTTATTTGTAAAAAATTTTTTTATACCTACAATTAAATTATTCATTTAAATCCTCCTTATCCTTTTTATTTATCAACTTCACTATAATCTAGTTTACCAGATCTAGTCATATTAGTTACATATTTATTATCCAAATATTTAGATTCCAATATCACATCAATTTTATTTGACACATCTAAAGCTTCACCTTCAATACTAGCAGCAGTTTCAGACTTAACTAAAATACTAACTTTAGGAGGAGTTTCATTAATATCATAGAATCCAATATCATAAGTTCTACTATTAGAAACATTTTCAGAAAAACGTCTAATAAAACTTTCAACAAATTTTTCTTTATCTATCCTAAGCAAACCGCTTAAGCGGTAATAACCAACATCTACTGCATCAGTCATTGCCGCTTCAGCTGTTTCTTTCAATAAATAATAATCAAGTTCATTACCAGTTTGATAATTTTGAACAATATTAACAATTCCAAAAGTAATAACTGCTAAAAGAATAATACCAATAATTAAAAATCCCTTACTCATATACTACTTTCCCCCTTTCAATACAGCACTTTGGGCTATATATTCATTATAACAACTAGTATTTTTATCAATAGCAGCTTCTCCCCTAGGACAAGTTCTATTATCATCATTATTACATCCTATAATACCACTTTTTAGTAACTCATTACTATCAAGAACTTTATGTAATAAATAACTATTATAAACAGTAATACCAGGAGTTTTATTATCAGAATCTACTGATAACATTTTATCTATACTAGTTGGTTGAGTATAACTATCATAGCTATCATTATATTGCCTTACTTTTTTTATAGTATCAGAAGTCAATCTAATATGATAATCTAAATATTCATTACCTTCATAAATACTATCACCTAACCTCTGAATTTCATTCATAACAGTAACAGGCTGAACTAAATAATCTAAATTTTCCAAATTAGTAGCAGCACAAGTCCAGTTAAATCCAATTTCACGTGTATTATTAGCAATAGCTGTAACATTATTATTTCTTAAGCTTTCAACTTCATTAATTAAGTTAGAAGCAATTACATCTTTACTAGAACTAGTCTTTGTAGTGCTGTTAGGGAAAAGATTGTCTAAAGCTATTGATCTAAATTCATAGTTATTAATTGGAGTTTCCTCTTTTTCTTTTCCATCATCACAATCAGGCCAATTAGGATCACTTGGTGAACATGTAGAACCAGGATAATCAACAGCATAGAAACAACTAACATCAAAATTCCAACCAAAATAACCATAGTTATCAATATGTCCCCTAATATTCATATCTATTGAATCATTAATTTCTTCTTTTTGACTATCTGTTAAAGAACTAGAATTACCATTTTGATTAACTTTCCAATCATACCATGCAGTATTAACAGGAACAGAATCTAATTTAGTACAATATTCATTTCCAACATAAGTATAAAAGTCTTCATGACCTGGTTGAATAGAATGAACAGGCTTACCAGTTTTATTATTAATCCATGTACCAGGGAAAGTAATTATATTATGATAATTCCAAGGATCATCTTTACCATCTTCACAACTACCATCCGTTAAAATTACCATACTTGGGAATTTACCTGTTACATTAGTACTATTTAATTTTTGTGAAGAAGTAAAATCTTCTTGCCAATCACTTTTATCTGTATCTTCTTTACTATCATTCTTATCTAAATTATCAACTACAATTTTATAATCTGTAGATTCATTACTACAAGTAGCACTTTTACTTTCACATGCAGCTTTTTCTGTCTCCCACTTTTCCAAAGCTTCTTGATATTGTTTATTAGCTAAATACTCTGTTAAAACTGTATTAGAACCACACTTATTAATCCATGTACAAGTATCATTACATACATTAGTATAACCATTTATTTTAGTTCTAATAAGGAAACCATTAGATCCAACACCATATGTTTTCTGACCATAAGCGTCACTATACCAACCTTTAGCCTCTCTAATAGTCTGTCTTGTAGCACTAAGAGATCTAAAATAAAATTGACCAATAGAACTAGGACAGCCACTACTGCTAGGTACCCATTTTTTACCTACATATTTACCACCTGGATCTTTTTGATGTTGTTGATATAAAGCTCCAGCCTGATTTAAACTAGTAACATTCCATGGAGTTAAACAACCATTAGCTATTTGAGTAGCTTTTTTAGAACCATCTAAATAAGTAGTATCAAAAGTTAATACCGAAGCAATAGGTTCAAAAGTAGTTTGTCTAGTTGGCGTTGCTATTATATCTGTAGAATATTCATCACTTTCATACACCTCTGTATAACATTTATCAATACATTTTTGAGAGTATTCTCCACCATCACATTTCTCTATGCAAGCATCAAAATCCTCACTTGGTCCACCTTTATCACTAACATAACCATTACTTGCTACACATTTAGCAGTAGGAACACACACAGCAGGCTTACCAGGTTTTGGAGCAGTGTATTTACTATCGCAAGTAACTTTAGATTTAATCTCAATTAAATATTGAAAACACATACCAGGTTGTGTTGCTACCGGATCACTAAAATTAACTTCGATTTCTTCTACACAAGTAGTAGTACAATTATTAACTGTCTCTGTTTCAGTATGGCTATATTTATGCATAGTTTCATAATTTTTATCACTAAAAGCATCACATACTAATTTATCAGTTTTCTTAACATCATCAACGTTAGTATAATCAGGATCAACTGGAACAGAAGTACCTCCTGTTTGCATTTCATAAAGTTCTTCAGCTTCTTTTATCCAACTACTTACCTCATTATAAGAATATTGAACAAAAACCTCTTCTGTAAAACAATAAGGAACAGCTTCCTTCATTGTTTCATTATCAGACCACTTATTACGATAATTCACACATAAAGCATCATCATATAATTGATTACGAGCTGAAGTATTAGCATAAAAAGTATTATTACCTACTTCTTTATCAGCATCACAAACACCATCACTTGATGCAAGATAAAAAGTAACAATAATTCGACTACTCATTTCTTCTTCAGGAATAGTAAATGAAAAACTACCATCCTCAGCAACAGCACGTTTTGTAGCATCAAAACTAGTTGAATAAAGTAATCCTTTAGCACCAGTATAAGTTACAACATTACCAGAAACATTATAACTTATATTATTCATATAGGTTTCCTTTGTATAACCTGCAGAACATTCATTATTAGCAGCATCTACTTTCATTGTATTTGACAAAACAAGAAAAGATCCACAAAATAGAACAATAAATACTACCAATAAAATCTTATATTTCTTCATCTTTTTCACCTTCTCTCATCCTTTCTTCAATTTTCTCATAATTTGAGTTTTTCTTTACTTTTGCATATACCTTTCTTTCACCATCCCTCAACTTTCTAGCATCTACTCTAAAAGAATAACTAGTATCTTCACCATAAAATCTAGTGCAAGTAAACAAGGTTAACATTAAATCTTTTTCATCAACATCAACATCTATATCATACATACTTTCTCTTTTAGCTTTTTTTAGATATCTTTTTTGTTCAGCATCAGTATAAGTATCACTAAAAGAAGCATTTTGATCATCTTTTAATAATGCAACAGCATAAATTCTATATAAATCAGTATTGCCTTCACTGTCTGTAAATTCTATAAATTGATTTTCCTCAATAAAATCAGGATATATAAAAGACATAAGCTGTTCAAATCTAACCATTGTATCATCGCCAACTATAGGGTTACGTGATACATTTCTTATGTTATGAGAAATGTAAGCTGGGCGATTACCAGTACCATCTGGAAAAGAATTGGTCCAAGCAAAATCATAATCACGCTTTAAAACATCAGTATCTTCATCTGCTCTAATCAAAGGTAGATCAATATTTGTCCCCTCAACTCTAAGCCATCCTACAACTTCATCACCATATTCTTTAGCAGCATCAATCTTTTCAGTTTCATCCAAAATAGTAAAATCACTCACTTTAAAACTAAATTTATAATACACCAAAAATGCAACAATAATAAACACCACTATAGAAAAAATTATTAATACTCTTTTTTTCATATTACTCCCTCAAAACTTAATTACTAACTTTATATGGATTTGTTAAAGTACCATCTCCGTCAGTTATAAATACATCATCTTTTAAATAAGCTTTAACTTTTATTCCAGCAGTCCAATCATCAGTAACATCAGTATAATTAACGGTACCAACCGGATTCATAACGGTTTTATTATATCTTTCATTTGAAGAATCAATATACCAATAACCTCCATCACTACTATCATTTCCCTTGCCCGTAAATATATCAAATGTAGAAGGAATAGTAATAAGATTATTATAACTCTTTATATTTTTTTTACCATTATAAGTGACCTTATTTTTATAGATTGGCACTTCTACTTTAGTTTTTTCAAATAATTTTGTGGAAATATAACTAGTCATTTCATTAACAACTTGATAGCCTAAATTACCTTTTTTATTTGGATTATATACATTATCATCATTGTTATAGCCGATGCTTAACTCCACACCATCATTTTTAAGAACATCGGTCATTATTATCTCAGTAGTATTATCACCAGTAATATTAGAAATTCTAAACGTATACCCAGAATAATAAACATATTCACCAATTTGTCTTTCATTAATTTTACTATTTCTACGACCACTTTCATTCTCTACAAGTATATATGGATTTGATATTGTACCATCTCCATCTAAAATTTTTGTATTACTTTTAAGAGTAACAGCCGGTCTTACATTAAATAAACTATCTTGACTCATAGGCTCAGACTTTAAAGGATAATCAAAGAGACTTGTTAAAGTCCAAGGATTATTATTTGAATCAAAATTAGAATACCAAACAATTCCTTCATAATCTAAAAAACTAACACCATCATTTAATGTATTATTATAATCTTGAATAGATAAAATACCAACCTTTTTCTTACTGCTTGTTCTAGTACATTCTTTAGTTAAATAGTTATCAGTTGAAATTACATCATCACACCATTTAGAAGAAACAATTAAATCTTGATACTTTTCATCCAACAGTTTATAAAAATAATCATTCAACCAACTATCTAAAGAGCTATCAGAAAACCTACCATTATTTGTATAGTCAACATTAGCAAGTAATTCATCACTAGCAATAACAACTGTATTATCACTATTAATTTTTATAATTCTAAATAACATATTATTAAACATTACATAGTTATTTAAAGCATTACCAATATAATAATTATTAGTATTTGCTGTATCACTTTTAACAACATCACTAAAAAGTTCTTCAACAATCACTTTTCTAATTACTTCACTTTTATTTCCTAAGCTATCACTAACAGTATAAGTAATTTCATAGGTACCAGTTTTTGAAGTATCAACATTTCCTTCTATCTTAACATTAGAAACTGCTATATCACCATCTACATTGTCTTTAACGCTCTTAACGCCAAGTTCTTTATATGTATCACCTAAACTAATTGTAACTTTTTTGTCACCATTAAGTTCAATAACAGGACCATCATGATCAACATTAGACTCATATTTACCACACTTTAAATAAGTATAATAAACATATTCACCATCTTTTTTTACAACCTTAACATTAGATTCATTTAAATCACAAACTTTATTACTATATGGTATATAAAAGCCTTCCAAATATTTCTGCTTTACAAGTGTATTTAAACTAACAGAAACAACCCTTCCCTCATCACTAGGCAAAACTGCCCTATTTATTTGATAGTACCGTTTACCTGCTTCATCTAATATTCTTTCATTATCTTTAAACACTTTTCTAGGATACAAATATAAAAACCAGATAAGCAAAACTACAATTACTATAACTAAAACTACTCCAACAATTCTAATAATTTTTTGTTTAGTCATAATTTCCTCCTTTAATCAAATGATAAACATACCTTTCATTTCTAAAAGTAAATATTAAATCAATATAACTATTAACATCAATATCATTAGGAATATTAAAATATGCATAATTACCATTATAACCATCTATAACTGAAGAAGTATCAATTTCTTTAATATTACCGTCTTTATCCTCATATTTAATTTTAGCATATATAGAAGAAAAGTCAACAAAACTTTCGCCTGTAAAATTATTACTTACAAAAGAAATTTTTAGAATTTTACTATTTTGTAAAGTTATCACTTGACTTTTAACAGAACACCCCTCTACTGTACAAGTATACTTATTATAAACCGCACTACTATCAATTTTAGCATCAGTAATAGTTAGAGTAAATTTACTTTTAAAAGTCATTTTATTATTTAATTGTACTTCAGAAACAGTTTTTACATCACGCATATCCTTAACATCAAGTTTCGTTTTTTTCAAAAGAATATTTTTTGAAACATCACTATAATATAAAACATATTTATCGTTATCAAGATTACTATCTACCCTATAAACTAATATAAACGAAGTTTGATCACCAGTATCTAATTTTTTGTCCATACTATAACTATTACCTAAATCTTTAAAATAATCATAAACACCACTAACATATTTAAATTGCATATTTTTATTCATAATTCTAAATCTATCTAAATTAATATTACGTTTATTTGCATTATTTTTAACAGTTACATCTAAAATTAAATATGCTGTATCTAAATTAGTAATTATTGTACCATTGCTGGATCTATTAGTTAAATAACTATTATTAATAGTTATATCATAATAATTAGCAGAAAAAGTACTTCCTTCTTTATAAGTTTTATGTATAACCCCAAAATAATAATAAGTATAACCTGTAACAGAAAGAATTAAAGTCAAAATAATGATATTACAAATAAGTCTGTGTTCATAATAAACATATCTAACATTTCTAATAAACTTCCTAATATTTCTTGTTATTTTATCTTTATCAAATTCAATATTTACTTCAAATTCTTCTCTATCTTCTTCTTTTATATCTAAATATTCTTCATCCTCTTTAAAACCAAATTCTTTTAAATCTATACCCAAAAATCTAATACCTAAAATAATAAAAATAACATATTGTGGTAAATATACTATATTTAGTAAATCTCGTCCCGCCATTATAGAAGTAATAGTTGAAAATTCATTATAACTATCAAAATAACTTCTTACATATATTAAAACACCAAGCATAAAAATATATTCAAATACAAGTATTAAATATATTTTCCAAGGTTTCTTTTTATATCTTAATAAGATAATTAATATTATACTTATTGCAACGACTAATATAATGGCAATAATAACAAAAAAATTAATATAATTACTTATAGGCTCATAATAAGCATTATAACTTTCTGTTTGTAAAAAATCTGCTACGAAATTTCGTAAAGAAACCACCTTATAAAATATATAAATACTTAGAAAAATTAAGATTAAATGTATTCTTTGAAAATATTGAATTAAAAGTGCATAAGGTTTTCTTAAAATCATATAACAAGCACCCCTTTATTATAATAAGTATAACCCAAATACTTAAATTTGAAAAGTATTTACTTGAGTTTATTAATATCAATTGATATAATACATAAGAAAGAAGGTATAACTAATGAAAAATAAAGTTAAATATATAATAATTGTAATTGGAATAATATTTCTAACTGGATGTACTAATAACAATCCAATTACTAATATAGATTACAATAAATTAGAAACAATGATTAATAACAAAGAAAGTTTTATCTTAGAAATAGTACAAACTGGTTGCAGTCACTGTGAAGAATTCACACCTAGATTTAAAAATATATTAAAAAACAATAATATTGAGGCATATTCATTAAATTTATATAATCTAACAAAAGATGAAAAAAATAAATTCAATGACCTAACAACTATTAGCGGTACTCCCACAGTTTTATTTTTTGAAAATGGTAAAGAAACAAGCAATAGAATATATGGAGCAGTTAATGATGATAAAATTAAAGAACATTTAAAAAAAGCAGGTTATATAAAAAATAAATAATTTAAAACATTATTTAAACCCCAGTTGAGTTTCTATAATCAATTGGGGTTTTATAATTAAAATATATCTTAATTTCGAATTATTATAACAATATATAATTGCATTTATATAATCACCTTGTAATATTGTATCAATTAAAAAGTGAATCACAGTTTTATGTGTTCACTTTTAGCTTATTACTTTACTATTTCCTTATTTATTTTTTTTAGCATCTGCCTTTTTTCTTTCTTCTGTATTTAAAATACGTTTTCTAAGTCTAATAAAGTTAGGAGTGACTTCAACAAGTTCATCAGAGTTAATATAGTCAAGTGCATATTCTAAAGTAATAGGACGAGGCCTTTTTAATACCACTGTATGATCACTTCCAGCAGCACGCATATTAGTCAACTGTTTACCTTTAACTACATTAACAGCTAAATCATTATCACGATTGCATTCACCAATTATCATACCTTCATAAACTTCGGTACCAGGCTCTATAAACATAGTGCCACGATCTTCTAAATTACCTATAGCATAAGCTGTAGAATTACCATTTTCCACTGATACTAAAACGCCAAATTTTCTTTCTCCAATTTCAACATTTTCGTATGGTTCATAAGACTTAAATGTATGATTCATAATACCATAACCCTTAGTCATAGTCATAAAATCAGTTGAAAAACCAATAAGTCCACGAGAAGGAATGGAGTAATTAAGCCTAACTTGATTTTCAAAATTAGTCATATTAGACATAATTCCACCACGTGTACCCAATTGTTCAATAACACTACCACAAGCATCCTCTGGAACTTCTATTTGTAACTCTTCCCAAGGCTCATATTTTACGCCATCAATTTCTTTTATAATAACTTTAGGTTTAGATACTTCAAGTTCAAAACCTTCACGTCGCATATTTTCAATTAGAATACCAAGATGAAGTTCACCACGTCCTGATACAAGAAAACTATCAGTACCATTTGGTTCTACCCTTAAAGATACATCCTTTTGAGTTTCACGAATAAGTCTTTCTTCTATTTTACGTGTAGTTAAAAGTTTACCATCACGACCAACAAATGGACTAGAATTTGTCCCAAAAGTCATTTGTAATGTAGGTTCATCTATATGCAAAATAGGAAGAGGTAAATTATCACCTTGATTACAAATAGTCTCACCTACTGATATGTCAGCAAGTCCTGCTATCGCAACTATATCACCTGCTTCCGCTTCATTTATCTCTATACGATTATACCCATAGTATCCAAATAATTTTTGAATTCTAAAATTCTTAACCGTACCATCTAATCTAATACAACTAACCATCTCCCCAGTTTTAATAATACCATTATGAACACGACCAATTCCAATACGTCCCACAAACTCATTGTAATCAAGTAAAGCTGGTTGAAATTGTAATGATTTAGAATTATCACCAGTTGGTGCAGGAATCTTTTCAATTATTAAATCAAGTAATGGCTCAAATCCTTTTTTCTGAGTAGTAATATCATCTGATAAACTACAAGTTTCATTAATAGCACTAGTATAAACAACAGGAAAATCAAGTTGATTTTCATCAGCACCAAGTTCGATAAATAAATCAAGTACTTCATCAACAACTGCAGAACATCTAGCACTTGGCTTATCTACTTTATTAATAACGACAATAGGTTTAACTTTAGCTTCAAATGCTTTCTTTAATACAAATCTAGTTTGAGGCATAGCACCCTCATAAGCATCTACAACTAAAATAACACCATCAACCATATTCATAATTCTTTCAACCTCACCACCAAAGTCAGCATGACCTGGTGTATCAAGAATATTAATACGATAACCATTATAATCTAAAGCTGTTGTCTTAGCAAGAATAGTAATACCACGCTCTTTTTCCAAAGCATTAGAATCCATTGAAACATTACTAACATCTTCATTATCACGAAACATACCAGATGTTTTTAAAATACCATCTACTAATGTAGTTTTACCATGGTCAACATGGGCAATAATTGCTACATTTCTTTTTTTCATACTTATCACACTCCAAAACACTTTGTAAATTATATCATAAACAAAAGAAAAATACTAGATATTTTCTAGTATTTTACTAAATATGTTATTTATTTGCATTGATTTGACTCATTACTTCATCAGCAAAGTTCTCTTCTTTTTTCTCAATTCCCTCACCAACAGCATAACGAATCATTGAAACAATACTTCCACCATTATTTTTAACAAATGTACCAACATTAACACTAGAATCTTTAATAAATTCCTGCTCTTCTAAACAAATCTCTTTATAAAATTTATTTAATCTACCAGCAATCATTTTTTCAGCTATATCAGCAGGCTTCCCTTCATTCATAACTTGTTCTTTAATCACTTTAGATTCATGTTCAACCATATCAGCTGGAACATCATTTCTTGTAGCACAAACAGGTGCCATTGCTGCAACATGCATTGCAACATCCTTGGCAACATCAAGAGTAGTATCAGAAAGAACTACTATAGTACCAATTCTACCACCCATATGTAAATAACTACCAAATACTTCATTATCTTTTTTCTCAACCAATTGATGTCTTCTAAAAGATATTTTTTCACCAATTTTTGCAGTTAAACTTACCAATTTAGACTCAATAGTTTCTCCATTATCATTAAATGCTAATACATCTTCATGAGTCTTTAAATCATTATTTAAAATTACGTTAGCTAAATAATTTACAAAATTAACAAATTCTTCATTCTTAGCTACAAAATCAGTTTCTGAATTAACTTCTAAAATAACAGCTTTATTACCATTTGAGACTATCTTACAAAGTCCTTCAGCAGCCACTCTATTTTCCTTTTTAGCAGCTTTACTAATTCCTTTTTCTCTTAACCAGTCAATAGCTTCTGCCATATTACCATTAGCAGCTTCTAAAGCTTTTTTACAATCAAGCATTCCAGCTCCAGTTTTATCTCTTAATTCTTTTACATCACTTGCTTTAAACATAATAAATCTTCCCTTTCTGTTTTTATTTATATAAAAAGAAGGAGAAACCCTCCCTCCTTCCTTCTTATTTAGTTAAAGCTGCAATAATTTCAGCTTTTTTCAAACCAGTTGTAACAATATTTTTTTCTTTTGCAACTTCTTTTAACTCTGCAACTGTCATTTTACTATAATCCTTAACTTCTTCTTTAGTAAAATTCTCTACTTCTTCTTTTATTTCCTTTTTATTCTCTTTTTTTACTTCTTTTTTGTCTCTTTTTGCTTTGTCCTCATCAGTTATATAATCGATTACTTCATTTTCATTAACTTCAGCAATAGCATTAGTTAAAGCACCAATTAATAATTTAACACTTCTAACAGCATCATCATTACCAGGAATAACATAATCTACCATATCAGGATCGCAATTGGTATCTACTACACCAAATACAGGAATACCTAAAATTTTAGCTTCTTTTATAGCAATCTCTTCCTTTTTTGGATCAACTATAACTAAAGCATTAGGAATTCTTTTCATATCTCTAATTCCTCTTAAATTTTTATTTAATTTTTCATATTCCTTTTTTAATCCAATAACTTCTTTTTTAGGTAATAAATCAAAAGTACCATCTTTTTCCATCTTTTCGATTTCTTCCATTCTTCTAACTCTTGATCTAATAGTTCTAAAATTTGTTAAAGTACCACCCAACCATCTTTCATTAACAAAATACATATTTGTTCTTAAAGCAGATTCTTCAGCAGCTTCCATAGCTTGTTTTTTTGTTCCAACAAATAAAACTTTACCGCCATTTTCCACTATTTGTTTCAAAGCATCATAGGCTTTATCTAAACATTTAGATGTCTTTTGTAAATCGATAATATAAATGTCATCTCTAGTTGTATAAATATATTCCTTCATTTTAGGATTCCATCTTCTCTTTTGATGTCCAAAATGAACACCAGCTTCTAATAAATAATTCATTGATACTACGCTCATATTATAATCTCCTTTTCGTTTAATTCTTCTATTTTGTTCTAAAAATTACCACTGTTCATTTGTTAATACAGCACTAGGTAATTAAATTCCAAAATATGCTTATTTATTTAATAATTCTACAATTTCACTTTTCTTAAGACCTGTTGTAGAAATATTTCTTTCTTTTGCAATTTCTTTTAATGCTGCAACTGTCATTTTACTATAATCTTTAGTTTCTTCTGTTTTAGTAGTCTTTTTAGTTTCTACCCTTTCTTTAACATTTTTAACAGTTACTTCATTTTTATTATTAACTTCAGCTACTTTTATTTTTCCTTCTTTACCTTTTTTAGCAACTTCTACCAATTCACTAAAAGCTTTTGGATCATTAATAGCAACTTCACTTAACATCTTACGATTAACTAAAACACCTGCTTTATTTAATCCCTCTATAAATCTAGAATAACTAATGTTATTTTCACGACATGCTGCATTAATTCTAGTTATCCATAACTTTCTAAATTCTCTTTTCTTTTGTTTACGGTCACGAAAAGCATATTGACCAGAATGCATTAATTGTTCTTTGGCACTTTTATAAAGTCTATGTTTACTACCAAAATATCCTTTAGCTTGTTTTAATACTTTTTTATGACGAGCCTTTGTAGTAGCCCCATTATTAACTCTTGCCATACTTCAATTCCTCCTTCTTTACTAAATAATATTCTTTAAACGATTTTGATCAGCTTTTGATAAACTTGATGCATTTCTTTTCATTCTATTTACTTTACTACTTTTATATCCAGTATTATGACGACTTCCTGGATGTCCTATTTTATAATCATTTTTTCTTTTTTTAAATACTTTTTTACTACCTTTATGTGTCTTTAACTTAGGCATTGTTATTCCTCCTTTTACTTATCTTTGTTTGGTACTAAAAACATAGTCATAGTACGCCCATCTAACTTCGGTTGTTGATCAATTGTTGCATAATCTAGAGTCCTACTAGCAAATTTTTCAAGCACTTCTTTTCCAAGTTCTGTATGAAACATTTGACGACCTTTAAACCTAATAGTAAGCTTAATTTTATCGCCTTTTTGTAAATATTTAATCACATTCTTAAGCTTTGTTTCAAAGTCTCCAACATCAATAACTGGAGATAATCTAAATTCTTTTAATTCAGCTTGACTAGCTCTTTGTTTTTTTAGTGCTTCTTTTTCTTTCTTCTTTCTTTCATAACGGAATTTATTATTATCCATCACTTTACAAACAGGTGGAGTTCCATTAGGATTCATCAAAACTAAATCTAAATTAGCATATTTTGCTAAAGTTCTAGCATCATCAATAGATTTAATTCCAACTTGTTCTCCGTTAGGACCAATAACTAATACTTCTTTAAAAGTAATTTGCTCATTAATTAACTGACTCTTATTATCCTTTGCTATAATTAACACCTCCATAAATTAAGAAAAGTGGATAAATTAATACCCACTTAAAAACCAAAATAATATTTATTATATCTTAACATTGGCTTTTAACCTATTGACTTAATATCAATCAGGTGGTGGTAATATTAATAAATAAACCCATCGCTTTCCTTTACTCCATATAGTTTATGATAAAATTATTTATTTGTCAACAATTTTATTAACTTTCAAATATAAAACTTTCAAATATAAAAAGTTGGGTATCCAACTTTATACACACTAATGGTGGCTCCAGCGGGAATCGAACCAGCGACACAGGGATTTTCAGTCCCTTGCTCTACCGACTGAGCTATGAAGCCAAAAAAAATGGCGGTTCCGACGGGGCTCGAACCCGCGATCTTCTGCGTGACAGGCAGACGTGTTAACCAGCTGCACCACGGAACCAAATGGTTGCGG
>CALVRG010000007.1 GCA_944358505.1 uncultured Bacilli bacterium
TGGATTAAAGATGAAATCATTAATGATTGGAATATCGATGATTATGATTCATTTGAAGAATTTATTGATGCCTATATATATTATTATAATAATGAACGTTTAGCGTGTTCGTTGGATTATAAAACCCTAATTCGGTCTTGTACTGAATTGGGGTTTTAAAGAAATTCTTTTTTAGTGTCTATTTTTTATTGACTTATTCAAATTTATAATATTTCTTCCTCTTTTTTTGTTTCTTTTTCTTTGTCTTCTTTGTTTAAAACTTTATTTTCATCATATTTTATATCTCTAATTTTGCAGTAAATATCTAAATCATCATCAACATCGATAATTTTATATATCTGATCAAAAGAAGTAGAGCCATTTAATACTTTTAATAATCCATCTTGTAACATAGTAATAACATCTGATTTATATACTAGTTTGTTTAAATCATCTTTTTCGAGATTTTCTTCATTTAAAGCATTTCTAATTTCATCATTTATCATTAATACTTCTTGAATAGCAATACGTCCATGATAACCATTATTACATTTGTCACATCCTTTAGGATTAGCGTTGTATATTTCTTCTACGTCTTTGTTTAAAGCCATTTTAAAAACTTTTTTTTGATATGGGGTTGTTTTTTCTTTTATACGGCAATGTGGGCAAAGCATTTTTGCAAGCTTTTGAGAAATGATACCGGTTAGGGCACTTGATAGTAGATATCTTTCAACGTTCATATCTAATAATCTTTCGATTGTACTTAAAGAATTGTTAGTGTGAATTGTAGATAATACTAAGTGACCAGTAATAGATGCACGAACTGCTATTTTTGCAGTTTCACTATCACGAATTTCTCCAATTAGGATAACGTTTGGATCTTGTCTTAAAATTGATCTTAATACTGTAGCAAAGTCTAATCCTATTTCACTATTTACTTGGACTTGGTTTAATCCCTCTAAATTCATTTCTATTGGATCTTCTACAGTTATAATATTTGTTTCTTTTTTATTTAAAACTTGTAAAATAGAATAAACGGTTGTACTTTTACCAGAACCAGTAGCACCTGTTATTAGAATGATTCCGTTAGGCTCTGCAATCATTTTTTTTAGTTTTTTAAAATTATCTTCATTAAATCCTAGTGAATCAATTCCTTCCAAACTTCTTGAATAATCTAAAATACGGATAACACATTTTTCTCCTTCGTTAGTAGGAAGAGTAGAAACACGAGTTTCTAAATTAATGCCTTTAATTACTCCTTTAATAGATCCATCTTGAGGTAATCTACTTTCAGTTATATTCATATTGGCAATTAATTTAATTCTAGTTATCAAGTTTCTTTCGTATATTTTAGGAATTTTTGTATAATCTTGTAAATCTCCATCTATTCTAATTCTTACCATTAAATAATCATCTCTTGGATCAAAATGGATATCACTAGCTCCTTTTATTGAGGCGTTTGCGATGATGTCATCAACAACATTAACTATAGGTGTTTTAGCCATATCATATGTTACCAAACTTATCAACCCCTTTACTTTCCTTTATTATTCTACTATAATATATTATATAGTAAGTGTAACTTAATTACAAGAGGGAGCTTTATATGAATTGTAAAAAGAATATAAATAAAAAGGGTTTTATCTTAGTTGAGACTTTGATTGTTAGTGTTTTTGTTATTGGAATTTTTTCTTTGCTTTATACTAATCTTTTTCCTCTTATAGGTGAATATGAAAGGTATAAAAATTATAATACTGTAGAGGCAACTTATATTGCGCATTGGGCTAGAGTTAATGCTTTAAAGGGACTTCCTGATTCTATTTATGCTAGTGTTAGTACTAATGGTTATTTAGATATAAGCGATTGTTCAATATATACAAATGCTGATGGTGTGGAGTCTTGCTATGCTTTTAAAACTATTAATAATGTTTCTAAAATATATTTAACTTCATATTCAATAGTTACTTTTAAAGATTTTGTTAAAGATAATGACTCTTTTAGCAGAAGTTTTAGAGAATATATTTCTTATTTGCCAACTTATAGTAAAAATACAACCAAAACTCCTGCAAGTGGTTATTATAGAGTAATAATTGAGTATACTTCAAATAATACCTATAACTATGGTACTATTGAAGTTCATAAAGGTTAGGTGATATTGATGTTAAATAAAAAAGGAATGACTTCTGTTGAATTATTGGTGTGCTTTGTTATTATTTCAGCGATTGTTGTTAGTATGTATAATTTGATATTAAACTATCGAAATAGGGAGCAGATAGAAGAAGTAAATAATGAGGTTATATCTTTTAGTAATAATTTACAAAAAGTTATTCAAACTGATTTAATTATGGGACATTTAATTGATGTAACTGATGTAAGTGAAAACGGATATAATGCCACTTTTTCTTTTGATAATCCTGATGAGTATTCTACTTATATTTCAATTAAGCCAGATGAAGGAATCATTAGTTATGGTAAAAGTGATAATATTATTGATTATAAAATTCCAGCTATTGCTGATTTATCATTATCTCCTGATTCTAGTATAACATATGTTTCTTCTAGTAATGAATATTTAAAAATAAATATAATTTTAACACATCCGAATTTTCCAGATGAGACTTATTCTTTTATGATAAATTGTCCTTTGGCATATAGTGTAACAGTTGGTGACAAACCAGCTAGTGATGTTATAATTGATAATTTAACATGTAATTCAATATATAATGATGGTACAGATACTTTTATTACATCACTTTGTGGTGATCCTAATAATTATATCTGGTATAGTGGAAAATTGTGGAGAGCTGTGTCTATTAATAATGAAACTAGGAATATTAAATTAGTAACGCAATGGAATATGAGTGCTATTCCACATTCAAGTGGTTCTTCTGCATTTAAAAATTCATATGTAGAATATTGGTTAAATGATACTTCAACTGATGGTTTTTTAGGAAATTTAAGAGATTATGAAAATTTTATAGTAACAAATACTAAGTGGGATGCGACAACAACTACTACTGCTCTTGGGAGTTTAACTAGACCAAAAGGAACAACAACGGTAACAAATGCGGTAGGACTTTTAAATTTGTATGAGTATCAAGAAAGCATTAGGGGTAGTTCTTATAGTGAAGGATATTTAAATAATGGGTTATATTGGTGGACTTTAACACCGTATAGTTCTGCTTATATACGAAGTATCAATCGTAATGGTAATTCAAATAACAATTATAATCCAGTAAATGGTTGTGGAATTAGACCAGCAATTGTTATAAAATCTGATGTTTCAATTGTAGCTGGGACAGGTACTGCAAGTGATCCATATCGTTTTGAAGGAGATAGTGACATTAATTTGGCAGGTACTTTGCTTAATACAAGGTATAGTGGTGAATATGTCCAATTTGGAACGGGAAACAATAATTTATATATGATAGTAAATCATGAAACTAGTGGATTAACAAAAATAGTTAGTGCGTCTCCACTTAATAATTCCAAAACTTTTAATCAAATGGTTTTTGGAAGTAGTGTTAAATATTCAAGTACAAACACAATAGGAAAATTTTTGAATGGCACATTTTTAACTTCTTATGTTGGTAGTACTTATAGTAATATGATTAGTAATAATACAACATGGTATTTGGGGACTTCTGGTAGTGGACAAAGCTATCGTCTTTCTAAATATACAACTGCAACAGGTACTACTTTAACATCAAATAAAATAACAGCTAAAGTAGGCTTATTAAGATTAGGCGAATTAATGAGCAGTCATTATGATAGAAATATAGGTATAGATGGAAGTGCAACAGGATTAACAACAACTTATTGGCTTATAACACCACGTAGTTCATCTCTTGTAAATATTTCTGGTTATGCTTATGGTTCTAGTCCAACTGAAGTGTCAGGTATTCGTCCTTCTCTAAATTTAAAATCTAATGTGGTAATAACAGGTGGTGAGGGCACCAAAGATAATCCTTTTACTATTAAATTACAATAATGATAGTAAAGTATAAATAATTGTTGCGATAGCTGTTTGTATTATTCTTCCTATGAAGAAGTATTTATATTCTAAATCTTCTTCTTTTATATTATTTAAAACTTGTAAATGTACAGAAAGACTGCCAAAGGTAATAAAATTAAGTATAATTAATCCGGAGAAAAAATTAGTTGTATTAAGACTAGGTATCATATTAATTCCACTAGTCATATCTAATATTCCAGTTAGTATTGCTGCATTAAAAGAATTTAAATTAAGAAATGAGATAGTTAGTTTGCTTAAAAACATAAAAAAGGTAATTGATCCTAGCATAAATAATAACAGTTTAGTTGCTTCATTTATAGCTTTTGGTAATGCTTCTTTTATAGTACTATTATGTTTTTCTATTGTAATTTTAGAATACTCTATATCTTTAGGTCTTAGTATAATACCAAGTATTAAATTAGATAGGAGTTGAATTATTAATATTTTATAAGCTAGTTTAATATTATTTAAAATAAGTCCACATGTACCTAATATAAATAAGGGATTTCCAAAATGGGTAAATGTTAAAAGATAATTAGCAGTTTTTTTATTTATTTCTTTTTTTTGATAGCAGTTAGCAATATATTTAGAACCACTAGGAAATCCAGAAATAATACTTATTAAGATTATGAAAGCACTATTACCTTCTACATGAAATATTTTTTTAAAAATGTAATTTGTTTTTTTATTTATTTTATTTGCAATACCAAGTTCTAAAAGTAGTGATGCTAAAACGAAAAATGGAAAAATTGCAGGGAATAATTTATTTTTAAATATATTAATACTTGTAATACCTGTTTCAATAATTAGAGATGGTTTTAGAAAAATGCCTAAATACATGAATGAAATAATTAGTACAACTAGTAATTCTTGATATTTTCTTTTCATAAAATTTCCTTCTTTTGGTATAATGGTATAGTGAGGAGTTATGATATGCTTAATAAAATTTATTTGAAATTTAAAAAATTTATGAAAGAAAATTATAAAAGTATAGTTTTTTTAATAGTTTGTTATTTTGTGTTTACTTATCCTCTTCCTTATTATATTTATGCTGGTGGTGGTATTATTAATATTGATGATAGAGTGGAAATTAATGGCAGTTCTTTAGGTGATGGTAGTCTTAATTTTGCTTATGTAAAGGAATTAGAAGGAAATGTTGCATCTTTTATTTTAGGTAATATTATTCCAAGCTATGATATTGAAAAAATAGAGGATGTTGAAGGTGAAGATGAGAGCATGGAGGATATAGCTTTTAGAAATAAGATTTATTTAGAGAATGCTAATCAAACAGCTATTATGCTAGCTTATAATAAAGCAAATAAAAAATTTGAAGTTAGGGATAAACATTTTTATGTTATTTATGTTGATGATAAAGGCGATAATTCTTTAAAAGTAGGCGATGAATTAATTGCTGTTAATAATAATAAAATAGAGAATATAAGTGATTATACAAAAATAGTTAATAATAGTGAGATTGATAGTAAGTTGATGGTAACTATTTTAAGAAATGGTAAAGAAAAGGATGTTGAGGTGACTGTTAAAAATATAGATGGTGTTAAATTAACTGGCATTTCTGTTAGTACTATTTATGATTTTAAAACTAATCCTGAAATAGAACTTAAATTTAAAGATAGTGAGGGTGGTCCTAGTGGTGGTCTCATGTTAACTCTTGCTATTTATGATAAATTAACTAATAGTAATTTAGCTAATGGGTTAACAATAGTAGGTACTGGTACTATTAGTAGTGATGGAACAGTTGGAGAAATTGGTGGTATTAAATATAAATTAAATGGTGCAATTAAAGCGGGAGCAGATTTGTTTTTAGTACCTAAAGGTGATAATTATAAAGAAGCCTTAAAAGAGAAAGAAAAAAATGACTATGATATTGAAATTAAAGCTATAGGGACTTTTGATGAAGCGGTTGAATATTTAGAAAGTAAAAAAATTAAAAATTAAAATTTATATTTTTATGGATGGAAAACACTTAGTATTATTAAGTGCTTTTTTTGTTGATAATGATAAAAAAGAATAGAATTTTATGGTTTCTATTCTTAAGTTAATACATTATTTAAATTTCTTTTATTTATTATGGTAGTAAATCCTCAAGTCCTTCGTCAGGTTCAGTGTCATTAATAGGAGGATCTTCATCTTCAGTTGGTTGTTCTGTTTCAATTTCTTCATCATCATTATCTTCGTCTTTTATTTCAGTAGAATTATTATTTTGTGTTGTATTATTATCAGTTTTATTATCATCTTTTGTACTATTATTATCATCTTTTCCGGATAATGTTAAAATAACACTACCACTTATTAAATCTATTCTTTTATTGGCAGGTAAACTTTGACTAACAACATAACCACCACTGCCTTTAAAAGTAACACTTATGCCATGAGCATTTGCATAACTTCTAGCTTGACTTTCACTATCACCAGTGAAATCAGGTAATAAATCATAGGTAAATGAAGTTTTATAAGGACCAGTACCAGTTACTGTTTTTTCATAATCGGGATCGTTAATAGAAAATGAAAATTTCTTAGTCATTTTTGGCTCTTTTTCTTCAAGATTAACTTTCATAGCATTTATAATATCATCACGACTAGCTGTATTTGGAACATAATCCCATAGTACTAATCTGCTTCGTTCATCATAAATCATTTGACCTGCACCATCTAAATATAGTTGTTCAATGTTAATGAGGTCAGCATCATCTTTTTGTAACGCATTGTTCATAATGTCTTTGGCAATATCATAGAAAGATAAAATTTGTTCTTCAGTGAAGTTTGTGTCTAAGTTATTTGTAATAGTATTTAATACATTCATTACTTGGTTAATATTTTTCATATCTTTGACTTTATTTAATATTCCCTGAATAACTAATTGTTGATTTAAGCCTCTATCTAGATCACCAGCGGCTAGTTGTTTTCTATTTCTTGCTAGTACTAATGCTTGTTCTCCGTTAAGTGTTTGAATTCCTTCCTTTATACAAACTTGTCCTTCTCGATTAGAATCATCTGTGCATAAATCTTGTGGTACGTCTACTGTAATTCCTCCTAAAGTATCAACTAGATTAACAAGCCCTTTGAAATTAATTTTAGCATAATAATCTATTGTTATATCAAAATAATTTTCAATTGTACTCATCATACAATCAGTTCCATAAGCAGCAGCATGTGTTATTTTGTTTTCAGGTGTTCCACTCCAACAACTAATTGGAACGTAACTATCTCTTGGAATACTTAACATTGTAGCATTTAAAGTATTTGGATTAAATGTAATTAGAATTAAACTATCACCATTAGCAACTGTATTTTTAGAAAGACCTTCTTCAGCAGAATCTACACCCATTAAAAGAATTGTAAATGGTTCAGTTACACTTTTACCAGCAGATGCAGTTTCTCTATTACTAGTATCTGTTTTTTTCATTTCTTTTTCTTTGGTTAATATAATTTTAGTTTCGTCCTTTATATTTTGGTATGTTTCAATACTATTAAATATAGAAGGATAATCAGTTGGTACAAATAATGCATCTATTTCATCATCATATAAATCAGCAGCCCCTGAAAAATAATCATCATATTCTACTATTTCGTTATTATTTGTTAATTTATTTTCTTTAATAACTTCATTAGGTATTATGTTTCCTTCTGGTGAAGTTTCATCGGATAATATCCCTATTTTTGTGTTTTTTAGGTCTTTTATATCTTCTATTTTACTATCAAATTTAACTATTATACTACTAGAGTAGGTAACATAGTCTTTATTAATATTTGATAAAGTACCATAGAAATACATAATGATAGCGCTAATTAAACAACTTATAATTAAATAGAAAATTAAGACTGTGATTAATAATTTTATTTTTTTTTCTTTATGTCGTCTTTTTGTTCTTACTTTGAAAATAATGATAATATCTAGTAATACAAAGATACCAATTATTAGATATCTTATTACTTCTTCGATTGGTCCTAATAAAAGAATGTTATATATCGCAAATATATTTGCAATAATAGTAATAAAACTAAAAATAGCAAGCCAAAGTCGGCATTTTTTATTTTTCTTTTGGGTTGTTTCTTTCTCTTTATTCTTTTTCATTTAATTAACCTCCATATTTGAAACTTAAATTAATCTTTAATAATTATAGACTATATTTTGTATCATTTCAACTCTTGCGGTTTTATTTATATTGTAAAGTTTACGATATTATTTATTTTTATGAATATTTTGTGGAGAAATTTGTCGAATATTTTGTTATAATGTATTTGTAAGAATAGGAGCTGATAGAATATGAAAAAAATAATTTATATATTTCTTATTTTAGTAATGTTCTTTACTATTATTCCTACTGTATCAGCTAGTAGTTATATTGTTTTAAATACAAATAAATATTTTAGAGTAACACCTGGAGGATCTCTTATTGAGGGTGTTACTGATGGAGTGTTAGTTGCAGGTACTAAGGTTGATGTAATTAGTACTGATGCACCTAGTGGATATGGTTGTAAAAATGCTTGGTATAAAGTTAAGTATAATGATTTAGAAGGATATATTTGTTCAAGTGATCAGTCAATTATTGATGTCGCTGATGTTGATTTAAATGGTAATTTTGAAAAAGAAATGTTAAGTAAGGGTTTTAGTGAAAGCTATTTACCTTATTTAAAGGCTTTGCATTTAAAACATCCTAATTGGAATTTTACAGCTGTTAAAACTAATCTTGATTTTGAAAGTGCTGTTACTAATGAAAGCTATGGTGAGATTAGTTTGGTCGATGGAAATGATGAATCATTAAGAAGTAAGGAATGGCCATATTATCAAAATGGTGTTTATCAGCAAATTGAGCCCGGTTGGTATGTTGCTAGTAGGGATACTGTTTCTTATTATTTGGATCCAAGAAATTTTTTGTCTGAAGAATATATATTTATGTTTGAAAATATCAAATATAATTCTTCTATTCAAACAGAAGAAGTTGTTAAAGGTGTTACTAGTGGAAGTTTTTTAAATACTAATGAATATCTTAATATTTTAATGAAGACTGCTAAGACTTATAATGTTAGTCCAGTTTATTTGGCTAGTAGAATAAGACAAGAAAAGGGAAGTAGTGATAGTATTTCTACAACTGGTGGTACTTTTACTTTTGATGTTGATAATAATTGTTTATTTAATTTGGGCTATAATAACAATAGAGATGATTGGAATGCTATTAATTCTTGTGGTAATGGTAAAACTTATAGTGGTATCTATAATTATTTTAATATAGGTGCATATAGTTCTTATATGTCTCCTCAGATTAGGGGGTTAATTTGGGCCAATGGAGGTTTTGATGCATCTGTTACCTCTTATTTAAGACCATGGAATAGTAAAGAAAAAGCTATTATGGGTGGAACAGAGTATATTGCTAGTAAGTATATTGATGCTAATCAGAATACTTTGTATTATCAAAAATTTAATGTTTCACCTGATGCATTATATCCAATATATACTCATCAATATATGACTAATATTAGGGCTCATTCACAAGAAGCTTATAGTACTTATAAAAGTTATAAAGAAAATAATTTATTAGATAATTCATATGAATTTTTAATACCTGTTTATAATTCTATGCCAAATGATAATGAGGTAATATTACCTGACGATAGTGAAGGGGAAGAATTGCAAAAGCCTACTACAATTGATATTGATCAAGGTATAGTTGCAACAGGTTTGAAAGTAAATGGTGATACTATTTATAATATTAATTTTAATACTAGTGTAGATTCTATTAACCATGCTTTAAATAGTATAAGTGCTAATTTATCTGTTGTTAGTTATTTAGATAGATATGGAAATAGTGCAAGTGGTAATGTTGGTACAGGTGATACTTTAGTTATTAGTAATGGAACTACATCTAAAAATTATAAAGTTGTTATTTATGGTGATAATAATGGTGATGGAAAAGTTAGTGTTGTTGATTTACTTAGAGTTCAAAAGTATATTTTAGGTAGCAGTAGTTTATCTAATTATGATATGATTGCTAGTGATACTAATAGAGATGGCAAGGTTGATGTTGTTGATCTTTTAAGAATCCAAAAACAAATACTTGGTAGTATTGTAATAGAACAAGGGTGATGAATGATGAAGAAAGGTTTATTTATACTAGTATTGGGCTTTTTGATGTTTTTACCATATAAAGTAAATGCTGCTTCTATTTCAGTAGCAGGTACTACAGCAACAGGAACTGTTGGTGGTAATATTACAGTTAAAGTTACTATTAATGAATCAAAGGGTTTAGGTAGTTGGGAATATAGTTTAGACTATGATAGTAGCAAATTACAACTTTTGAGTGGTTCTACTCATGTAGTTGGTTATGTTGATGGAGAAGGTGAAACAACTAAAACTTATACTTATAGTTTTAGAGTTAAAGGTACTGGTTCAACTACCATTTCTGTTGTTAATACTTCTATTGCTGCTTGGGATGAGTCTATTACTAGTCCAACTGATAGTACAACTATTAATTTAGTTACTAAACAAGAAGTGGTAGAAAATTATAGTACCGATAATACTCTTAAAAGTTTAGATGTAGAAGGATATAATTTAAGCCCAGAATTTAATAAAAATACTACAAATTATACAGTTGATTTAGATAGTGATGTTACAAAAATAAGTGTTAAAGCAGTAGCAAATGATAGTAGTGCTAAAATTAGTGGAATTGGTGAAATTGAAGTTAAAGAAGGGGCTAATACTATAAATGTTTTAGTTACAGCTGAATCTGGTGCCATTAAAACTTATACTATTGTTGCTAATGTTAAAGAAAAAGATCCTATAGTAGTTAAAGTTAATGATTTTGAGTTCAATGTTGTTAGAAAAAAAGATGAATTAAAAGATTTAATCAAAGATTATTATGTTGATACTACTATTAAAATTAATGATGAGGAAATTCCTGCGTATAAAATAGAAACTTTAGATCTTATTTTGGTAGCTTTAAAAGATAGTAAAGGAAATATTGAATTCTATATTTATGATGATGGTAAATATACTTTATATCAAGAGTTAAATGGTGGTAATTTAGTTATTCATATTTTAAATGATATAAAAAAGATTCCTAGTAATTATAAAAAATACAAAGTTAAAATAAATAAACAAGAATATGTTGTATATAAATTAAATAAAGATTCTCTTTATTATTTAGTTTATGGTGAAAATGTTGAGACAGGTAAAAAGGGTTTATATTTATATGATAGTGTAGATAAAACCCTACAAAGATATTATGATGAAGAAGTTAGTACTTTAAATCATAAATTACAAGTTAATTCTTTTATTATTTTAGGTCTTATTGGTTTAATTGTTATATTATTAATAATTTTCTTAATTGCATTACATACTAAAAATAATATTAAAAGAAATAACAAAAGAGAAATTAAGAGAAGATTAAAGCAAGAAAAAAATGACTTTTTAAAAGATTAGGAGTGTAGTTTATGGAAGTAAAACATCATAACAAACATTTAGGAATAATTATATTTTTAGGTTTTATGCTTATTGTTATTGGAATAATTTCTTATGTAGTTATTAATTATAGTAATGATCAAGCGGAAGTTAAAAAGAGAATGGAAGTAGTTATAAATTCTTATGATACTTTTAAGGCTCATGTTGATGATTTTAATAATATTAGAGATCAGATTTATAACGAGGTTATGAAGGATATGTATTATCAAACTTTAGGAGATAATGATTTATATTATAAAGAGTTATTTGAAAGTTATAGTGATAGTTTGGAAGGTATTGATGGTGATTATAAAGAAATAAAGAATTATTGTATTAATGTTTTATATCCTGATGCGTCAGTTAATAATAAATGTGAGGCAATTATTATTGGATATGAAGAAGTAGTTAATATCTATGTTAGCAATGTTAAATCTTATAATAAAAATATTTCTTCTTATAATAAATGGTTATCTGATAATAATAGTAGTGATAGTAAGCTTGAAAAAATAAAATTAGATAGAGATTATTTAGATGTAAATGGTGATAGAGAATATAAAGGCAAGGAAGATGTGAAAGTAGATATTATTGATCAGAATAGTTCTTCGTTGGATAATGATAGTGAGGATTCTAGCAATGAGGAATAGTAATTTGGATAAAACAATTTTGATGCCAAGTATTCTTAAAGAGATAAAAAAAGAAAAAAGAAAAGAAAGAAAAATAATTTTAAAAATTATTATTTCCTTTTTTATTATAGGAAGTTCTTTATCTTTATTTCTTTTTTATGGCCCTCTTTCCTTTTTTAGAAACTTTTGGATAACTTCTGCTATGACTTCAATGTCTCATCAATATTTAGCGACTTGGTTTTATAATGATAAAGTAATTAATGATGTGCTTGCTAACAATAATATAATTGAAGTGGGTGAGGATACTAATCCTGATCTAATTAATTTTAAAGATTATGATGTTAATCAGAAACTATATGCAAATGAGTATGAAAAGGAAATTTTAACTAAGGATCCTGATAATGATTTATATAAGGTAATTGAAGTTAGTGGTAGTGGATATCAAGGTTACTTGGTTGCTATTTATGATCCTTCTCGTGTTTCAATTGCAACTACAGCTTATTTAGGTAAAAGAGGGGAAGCTATTACTACAGTTGCAAAAAGAGAAAATGCTGTAGTTGCTATAAATGCAGGTGGTTTTTATGATCCTGATTGGAATTCAAATGGTGCTCTTCCACATGGTACTGTTATTAGTAATGGCAAAATTGTAAGTGATTATGAGGATGCTAGAATGGGTGGAGGATTTGTTGGATTTACTAATGATAATAAACTGGTTTTAGGTAAATTTAGTAAAGAAGAGGCAATTAATATGGGGATAAGAGATGCAATTGAATTTGGCCCATTTTTGATTGTTAATGGTAAGAGTAGTTTTGTTAAAGGCAATGGTGGCTGGGGTATTGCGCCACGTACTGCTATAGGTCAACGTGCTGATGGTATAGTTTTATTTTTAGTAATCAATGGAAGAATTGCTACTTCAATTGGTGCAGATATGGGTGATTTAACAGAAATAATGGAGAATTATGGAGCAATAAATGCAGCCAATATGGATGGTGGCAGTTCTAGTGCTTTAGTTATTAATAATAAGATTATTAATCATCCAGTTGCAGGTGGTGATAATGGACTTCGTGATATACCAACATTTTGGATAGTTAAGTAGATATTATTTGACAAAATAAATGTGTATGTTATAATTTGTATATATTGAATGAACGTTGAAAAGAAATAGTAATAAAACCTCTTGTTTTAGTGATGTTGTCGGTTGGTGAAAGATAATAATAATGTTTTATGAATGAATCTTTGAGTTCATCCGTATATCTGCGTTAAGGAATTGAGTGCATGGAAATTCTATGAAGTAAGGTGGTACCACGATTTTTTGTCGTCCTTATTTTATAGAATTTTTTTTATAGGAGTGTTAGAAATGAAAATATATATTAAGAAGAAGATTTTAGAAATAATTAAGGTTGATGTTAATCAGATTAAGATTGAAGTTCCATCAAGGGATAATATGGGTGATTATAGTATACAATGTGCTAATTTAAGAAATAGCGATTATAAAAATCCAATTGATATTGCTAATTTGATAAAAGAAAAATTCAATGATGTGGAGAATAAAATTAAGAAAATTGAAGTTATAGGACCATATGTAAATTTTTATTTAAATTATGATAACTTTAATATTGATATTATTAATAAAATAGAAAGTAATAATAATTATGGTTCACTTAATCAAGGTAGGGGAGAAAAGCTACTTATTGAACACACTTCAATTAATCCAAATGCTGAACCACATATAGGTAGATGTAGAAATAGTTTAATTGGAGATTTTATGAGTAATTTATATTCATTTACTGGTTATGATGTTGAGAGACATTATTTCATTAATGATATTGGAAAAAAGATAGCATTACTTGTTGTTGGTATAGAAATTCTTGGGCTAAAGGATAATAGTTTTTCTTCAATCTTAGATGTTTATGTAAAAATTAGTAATATGGCTAAAAAAGATACGTCAATAGAACAAAAAGCTTTTGATTATTTAAAGGAAGTTGAAAATGGCAACAAAAAGTTTATTAATAAATTTAAGACAGTAACTGATAAATGTGTAGATGGGCAATTAAAAATATTTGGTAAATTAAATATTCATTTTGATATATTTACTCATGAATCTGATTTTGTTTATAATAATTATCTAGAAAATATTTTAAATAAGTTAGAAAAAACTGGGAGATTACATGAGGATGAGTTAGGAAGATTATATGTTGAATTATCTGGATATGATATACCAACAAAAGAACCAGTATTAGTTTTAACTCGTTCTAATAAAACTTCATTATATCCTATAAGAGATATTGCATATACAATTTATAAACTAAAATTAAATTGTAAAAATAACTTTATTATTTTAGGTGAAGATCAAGAAGTATACATGAAACAAATTAGTGCAGTTTTAGATATATTAGGATATAAGGCACCAAAACTTATTTGTTATTCATATGTTTTACTAGGTGGGGATAAAATGTCCACATCTTCTGGTACTGTAGTTTTAATTACAGATTTTATGAAAACAGTAAAAGAATGTTTAATAAATGAATTTAATAATAGAAATAGTCAAATATCTGAAGATAAGTTAAATATATTAGTAAATGCTTGTATTAAGTTTACTATGTTAAATGTTTCTAAAAATAAGATAGTTAATTTTAATTTAAAAAATGCTACAAGTTTCACTGGTGAGTCAGGAATGTACATTTTATATAGTATTGTGAGAATTAATTCAATATTAAAAAATAATAAATCTGATTTAGTAAATGCAATTAAATTTAATAACGATATTGAAAACAAAATAATAAAGGAATTATCTTTATTTCCTGAAGTGATAGATGAATTGTTAAAATCGAACGAATCAGCCCGATTAACAAAATATGTTTTTGGGTTGACACAGTTGTTTTCAAAGTTTTATGAACAAGTAAATATATCAAATGAATCTAATATTATATTAAAATCATCAAGAATAAGATTGTTAAAGTGTATTTTAACTGTTTTAACTAATGCTTTAAAAATATTGGGGATAGAAACAGTAGAACAATTATAACTTTTTGAATATAAATGAAAGTATATTGTAATTAATTATTTAATGTGCTGCCTTTATGTAAATTTGGTCTTTTTGTGTAGTAATAAACAATATAATATTTAGAATTATTTTTAAAATATTATCCAATAATGGTATTTATTTTGTTTATAATAAAAAAAATGTTGATAATTGTAAAAATGTGTTATAGTATTATATATCAAGTGAAGAAATGAGGAGAATAATATTATGACAAACTTAGAAAAAAAATTGACAGTTGATGATTTGATTGTTGAATATATGATATGTAAGGTTGAAAATGGTTATGAACCTAAATTTTCAGCATCAGAATTTTTAGATTTTTTGCATTTTTTTGAAAGTAAAATGGAAGTTGAAGATTCATTATATGAAAGTAAAGCTTTATTTGATAGGTTTTTTGAAAGAAAATTTGGTAGTGATTGGCAGCCATCTGTTGTTGATAATAAAATCCAACCACATATGGAAATACAATATAGTGAAAAAGATAATGATTATATTATAAGTGCAAATTATAGATTGAGTTATTATGATAGAAGTGTTCTTAATACTCATTTTATGGATAATATGCCTAAAAACAATAGTGATAGGGTAACAGTAAAGATTAGAAGTTTAATAGGTGAATATTTATCTAATCAACCTAAAAGGAAAATTGATAAGACAATTCAAACAGATGAAAAAGATTTAATAGTAGGTAAATATGTATCTGCTGAAATTGTTGCACAAATTTGGTTTAGTTATATAAGTAAACAAGTAAAATATTATAAATGGCCTAAGCAGTGTAGTGATATCAATAAATATTTATTTGAAATGGATTTAGCTGAAATTATAGGTGTTCCTTCAATTAAAGATAGATTAGTTGAATTGTATGATGTCTTTTCAAAGAGAATAGCAATACTTTATCATCAAGATAATAATTTAAAGGTAAGTTCATATTTAAATGAATATTTAGCAAGATCAAACTATGAATTATTGATTGAGGGGTATGAAGAGACACTTGGTATTGCTTTTGGTCCATCAAAAAAATCATTTAGTTTTGATTTGTCTTCTATAAGCTTTAATAATTCAAATGTTGTGAGTACAACTTATGATTTAGATGATGATTTTTATGCTGGATATTCATCTAATTTAGTTGGAACTGATAAAGTAAAAAAAATAATAAGAAATTTAGATAAAAGTATGAATAAGTAAAAAAATAATAGTTAGTAAAATTTATTACTAACTATTTTTTATATAATATTATTTAAAATATAAGTAGTTAAAGCCTAGCTTTTTATAAATTAAAGATGCTTTTGGAAGTGAGAAAATTCTTGTAAATAATAAATTATATATTTCATCGAATAAAATTATAGCACAAAGTGTGTAACTTATAATTAAGAAGTTTTTCTTTTTCATTTTTTTTGCTAAATAAAAGCAAAATGGAACAATTAAATATATTAATAGTAAGCTAGATATTCCAAATATTAAAACACTTCTAATACAAACATAACCATTAATATTACCAAAACTTAATATTTCTTTGCTATAATCCCAACATTTTATTTTCATAATGTATTACATGAAATAATCTGCAATATATTCTAATATTCCTGTAGATATTATACTAATTAAGAAAACATATAAAGGATTTTTTCTTTTTTTATAAGTTAATAAATAAATGATTATTGCTCCTATTGCATAAATATTTATCCAGGGTAAAAAATTACCGCCACGCCAATATATTGTAGTCATACCACTATTAAAGTAATAAAATATAACCTCATAAGTCCATCCAAATATTCCTGCTATTACGATTATTAAACAAAATATTCCCAACATTGTACTTTTATCAAAATTATGGTTTTTTAATAAATATTCTTTATACATTCTTTTCATACTACACATCCATTACTTATTATTCTATAAGTATATCTTACCAGAAAAACTAGTATATTTAAAGATAAAAAATATTGAAGTCATTAATAATTAAGTTAATATGATATGATTTTGTTATGGAGTATTAAAGTAAGTAAAAACAAATGTATTATTAAGAATACTTTAATGGTAGCTAATGCAATTAAAAAATGGTATTATTTATTTAATAAAGTTTTTAAAGTAAATATAAAAGGAAATTTATATATTATTTGATTTTGTACTAATAAAGATGATGATATTAGTGATATTATTGCTTTTTAATTAAAAGATGGTTTAAGTCTTTAAATTATTTTTTAGTTTTGGTATACTGAAATAGTAGAGAGTTAGAAAGGCTGTGAAGTTATGGCAAAAAAGAAAAAAAAGAAAGAGACAAAAAAAGGATTTTCTCATTCAACGGAGTTGTATGGAATACTATTTGTATTAGCTTCAATACTTGGTATAGGTAGATATGGCATTGTTGGTAATATGATAGCGTCTTTTGCTGTTTTTCTTGTGGGAGTTCTATATAATCTTTTGTTAGTAGTTCTATTAATATTAGGAGCATATTTAATTATAAATAGAGAATGGCCTAATTTATTTACGACAAAAATGTTGGGAATTTATTTATTAGTAATAGGTCTTTTAGTTTTAATGCATCAAAATTATTTGTTTCAAAATGATAGTAATGCAATAAAAGTTTTTAGTGCAACAGTAGATCAGTTAATTAATTCTTTTTCAGATGTTATGAAAGGTGCACGTCCTAATGCAATTGGTGGAGGAATTATTGGTTGCACTTTTGGGGTATTATTTATGCTGCTATTTTCTTATAATGGTATGCAAATAATCGCATGGACATTAATTATATTGGGATTTTGTTTATTTACAGGCTTTTCTATTGTCGATTTTGTTAAAAACAGTGCTATTAAAGCAAAAGAAAAGTTTCCTAAAAATAAGAAAAATAGTGATGAAGAAAGAGTTAATGCTAAAAAACCAATTATTACAGGTAATGAAGAACCAGCAATTATCGAAGTTAAAGATGATGATAAAAAACTAGTTATTTCTAGTATTGACCAATTAACTAAAGTAAAAGTAAATGATAGTATTTCTGATAGTAAAGAAGATGATAATGCTATTAGTGAGTTAAAAGTAGAGGAGACTGAAAATAAAGTTATAATTAAACATAATTATGTCTTACCTTCTATTAACATATTAGATGTTCCTAAAAAGAAAAAAAATAATATTAATCAAAGTTTAATAGAAAAGAATATAGAGATACTTGAAAAAGTATTAAAAGATTTTAATATTGTTGGTAAAGTAGTAGAAGTTCATATTGGTCCTACAGTTACACAGTATGAGCTTGAACTTCATTCTGGTACTAAAGTAAGTAAGCTTCTTAGTATTCATAGGGAAATTGCACTTGCTATTGCTACTAAAGATGTTAGGATTCAAGCACCTATTCCTGGTAAAAATACGGTTGGAATAGAAATTGCAAATAAAGAAACAGCATCAGTTTCTTTTAGAGAGGTTTTAGAAAAGGTACCTAAGTCACTTGATGGTTCTAAATTACTATGCCCTTTAGGTAAGAATATTATGGGTAATGTTATTTGGTGTGAAATTAATAAAACACCACATCTTTTAGTAGCTGGTTCAACTGGTAGTGGTAAATCTGTTTGTATTAATGGTATTATTTGTTCTATTTTAATGAGAGCTAAGCCTGATGAAGTAAAATTAGTTATGGTTGATCCTAAAAAAGTTGAATTATCTGGTTATAATGGTGTTCCGCATTTAATGAGACCAGTTGTAACTGACCCTAAGGAAGCTAGTGTTGCTTTAGCTAAGATAGTGGCTGAGATGGAAAGACGTTATGATACTTTTAGTGAAACCAAGACTAAAAATATTGCTACTTATAATGATTATGTAGAAAAAATGAATAAAACTTTACCTAAAGATGAACAAATAAAAAAGATGCCATTTATTGTAGTTATCATTGATGAGTTAGCTGATCTTATGCTAGTTGCTAGCAAGGATGTTGAGGCATCTATTATGCGTATTACACAAATGGCACGTGCTGCTGGAATTCACTTGATTATTGCAACTCAAAGGCCTTCAACAGATGTCATTACTGGTGTTGTTAAAGCAAATATTCCAAGTCGTATTTCTTTTGCAGTATCTAGTAGTATAGATTCTCGTACTATTTTAGATATGACTGGAGCAGAAAAGTTACTTGGTAAAGGAGATATGTTATTTTTGCCGATGGGAGAAGCTGATCCTGAGCGTATTCAAGGTGCTTATATTTCAGATGATGAAATTAAAAGAATTATTGATTATACTATAGAGCAACAAAAAGCAGAATATGATCAAGCTTTTATGAATTTATCAGGTGATAGTGAAAAAAGTGCTTCTCAAAAAGAAGATATGGCTCAAGCTGAAGAATATGATGATCCATTATATAATGAGATTGTAGAATTTGTTATTGAAACGCAAAAGGCTAGTGCATCACTTTTGCAAAGGAGATTTAAGCTTGGGTATAATAGAGCTGCTAGGATTGTCGATTTACTTGAAGAACGTGGTATTATAGGGCCTCCTAATGG
>CALVRG010000008.1 GCA_944358505.1 uncultured Bacilli bacterium
ATTATTTTACAACTACTTTATCAATAAGTCCTTATAAAAATAGTAAATGGTTAAACGAAATAGGAGAAGAACTAGCTAGTAAATATAATATTAATTATTTATATGCGGATTTTAAAAAGAAAAACGGGTACAAAAGAAGTATAGAGCTATCACAGCTTTACAGCTTATATCGTCAAAATTATTGTGGTTGTATTTATTCTAAAATAGAAAGAATTAATAAACTAAACACCCTCTAAATCAAATGCTGGAATAAAAGAGTCACTACATGTTTCTCCTTCTTGAATATAAGCATATTTAACGCCCAAATCAAGAGCGTAATCAATAATATCTTGATATTCTTTATCACTAACAGTTTTATTTAAAAAAGGATATTTTTCTATGTAATTAACAGGAGTATATTGATTCATAATACTAAGATAAATATTATCTTGGTATTTTTTATATAAATAATTAATTATCTTTTTAGTATCATTACCTTTAGAGGGTAAAACTAAACATCTTACGATGATTCCTTTTACCATTAATCCGTCATCATCAAAAATATTTTTCCCAACTTGTTTATACATTTCATTAATAGCCATACTTGTTATTTCAAAATAATTAAAACATTTAGAAAGTTCTAGTCCTAATTTGTTATCAAAATATTTAAAATCAGTTAAATAAACATCAATATAACCATTTAATAATTTTAATGATGAAACACTTTCATAACCACTAGTATTATAAACTATAGGAATCTTTAATCCATTTTTTCTTGCAATTTTAATAGCTTCAATAATGCTAGGTATAAAATGAGTTGGTGTTACTAAATTAATGTTATGAGCTTTTTTATTCTGCAATTCTAACATAATTTCACTTAATCTTTCAACAGTTATTTCTTTACCAAAATTATTATGAGATATTTCTTTATTTTGACAATAACAGCACATTAAATTACAACCACTAAAAAAAATAGTCCCACTACCAGCGCTACCTGAAATTGATGGTTCTTCATAATAATGAAGAGCTGCTCTTGCAATTTTAACGGAATTAGAACTCTTACATACTCCAAAACTGGTATTTCTATTAACATTACAATTTCTTGGACATAAATTACACTTTTTATATAGTTCTTCCATAAAATCACCTATGGATATAATAATCTTTTTGTCAATCATTGTAAAGAAAATACAGTATATTTGAAAATAAATATTACATAAGTTATAATAAGTAAAGAAAGAAGGAATACTTATGAAATATTATTGTATTGGAATAAAAGGCTCTGGTATGAGTACGCTTGCCCAAATGTTATATGATATGGGTAATGATGTAACAGGATATGATGACGCTAAGGATTATAAATTTACCGAGAAAGGATTAGAAAAACGTGGTATAAAAATCTTTTATGATCAAAATCATGAAATAGATAGAGATACTATAGTAACCGCATCACGTGCATTTAATGATAATCATCCTGAAATAAAAAGAGTAAAAGAATTAGGACTTACTATTAAACCATATAATGAAGTAGTAGGAGAAATAACAAAAAAGTTTAAGACAATTTCTATTTCAGGAACTCATGGGAAAACAACAACAACCTCAATTTTAAAACATCTATTTACTAATACTGTTGGATGTAATTACTTTATTGGAGATGGATCTGGCCACATTGACATGAAAAATGAATTATTAGTAATAGAGTCAGATGAATTTAATCGTCATTTTTTAGCATATTATCCAACAACTGCAATTATTACTTGTATTGAACTTGAGCATACAGAAATTTATAAGGATATAGAAGATACTATAAATACTTTTGCTAAGTTTGCTAATAAAGCTTCTGTTGTTATTGCAAATGGAGATGATGAAAATGTTAGAAAAATAAAATTTAATAATAAAGTCATTTTTTATGGGGAAAACAATAATAATGACTATATTA
This sequence comes from uncultured Bacilli bacterium, assembly GCA_944358505.1. Classification (GTDB taxonomy): domain Bacteria; phylum Bacillota_I; class Bacilli_A; order RF39; family UBA660; genus Onthousia. The sequence continues at coordinate 1,919 of CALVRG010000008.1, forward strand.
TTAAAAATATTAAATTAGAAACAACAGGATCAAGTTTTGACTTATATGAAAAAGATAAATTTATTGATACATTTTATATACCATTATATGGTCATCATATGGTCATGAATACAGCATCAGCTATCATAGAAGCTTTAAAAGAGGGATTAAAAAAAGAACAAATCAGAGAAATACTACCAAGTTTTAAGAATGCTGCAAGAAGATTTTCAGAAAAGATTATAAAAAATACTATAATCATTGATGATTATGCTCATCATCCTACAGAAATCAAGGTAACTTTAGAAGCAATTAGGCAAAAATATCCCAACAAAAGATTAACTGTGGTATTTCGACCTAATACATACTCTAGAACATCTTTCTTTAAAAAAGAATTTGCAGATTCTTTAAGTATTGCAGATAAGGTGTATATAACACCAATTAAATGTGATAGAGAAAATAAAAATGATTATCCAAAGATAGAATCAGAAGATATAATAGAATTAATATCAAATAGTGAAATTGTAGATGACGATTGCACTGACAAAATATTAAAGGATAAAGATGGAGTAGTAACTTTTATGGGATGTGCTACTGTAAGTCATTTGATTGAAAATTTTATAAAAAACTTAGAAAGTATTGAATAATTAAAAATAAATATGATATACTATAATTGTCTAAAGAAATTGATAAGGACATCTTAGTATAAAACCGACTAAATTAACGATAAGGGAGTATTGATGATTGTTATGCTTGTGTTGAATACCTTTCCTTTTTGAAAGGGATCCTAATGGCTAACTATATACACCCACCTGTACATAAGTATAGGTTTTATCGTAGGTCCAAGATCGTTTCTTTGGACTTTTTTTTATGTATTAAAATATAATTTTGTTTTAATCATAAAAATGAATAATCAAATAATAAAATATGCAAGAAAAATTATTAAAAGTCTTTTATTTTTTTTGTTGACATATTACAACTTGTCACATATAATGTTATAGTGACTGTTAGGAGGATAAATATGCCAAGTGATACATTTTTAAGGCTTAGTGAAGAGAAAAGGACAAAATTAATAGAAGCTAGCTTTAATGAATTTGGAACATACAATTTTAATGAAGCATCAATTAATAGAATAATAAAAACAGCTGGTATTCCAAGAGGAAGCTTTTATATGTATTTTGAAGATAAAAAAGATTTATACTTTTATCTTTTAGAACAATATAGCCAAATTCTATGTACTAATATGAAAATGGCACTGATTAAAAATAATGGCAATATTTTTTTAATGTTTAAAGATGCAATTAAACAATGCTATGAATCTTTAAAGAAATGCCATACTGATTTCTTTAAAAAGTCAATTGAAAATATTACTATGATAGAAGAATCAAGAAAAACGTTTGGTTTTCGTGATAAACATCTTCTTCATGAACTCATTCCTAACATCAATTTAGAAATATTGAATGATAATGCTAAAAAGCATATCGAGACTATTTTTACCATTAACATGCACCTATTAATGGTAAATCTAATTAAACTATTAAAAAAAGAAAAACTTGATAAATGTATAATTGAAAATTATTATGAACAACTAGAAATTATAAAAAGTGGTGCAAAAAAATAAGAAATAGGAGGAAAAATGTTAAAAATATTTAAATATTTAAAAGAAAATATTATTTCTGTTATTTTAATAGTTTTACTTTTAATAGTACAAGCTAATTGTGATTTAACTATACCACAGTATACTTCCAATATTATTAATGTAGGAGTACAACAAGGTGGAATTTCTGAAGTTAATCCTAAAATAATTAGAAAAAGTAAATTGGATGAAATTTTATTATTTGTAAATGATAAAGATAAAAAAGAAATTTTATCTAATTATAAGTTAGTAGATGAAAAAAACGATTCATATAATTATGACATTTTAGATGAAGAAGAATTATATGTTATAAAAGATGCAACTAAAGAAAATAAAGCATTAGAAAAAGCTATTTTACTTGATTATATGTTAACTAGTGATGAAGAAGAAGCACTTAAGATTCAAGGTAAAATCAAAGAAGATATGCCTAGTACAATGCAAAATATGGAAATAATAGAAATTATTAAAAGTTTACCTAGTGAAGAACTTGATAATTTTAGAAAATCTATTGATGAACAATTTTCATCTATGCCAGATAGTATAATAAGTCAAAGTGCTGTTTCTGCTATTAAAGAAGAATATAGTAAAGTAGGTCTTAACACTAATAGCATTCAGACTAATTATATTATAATTACAGGACTTAAGATGTTAGGCTTATCACTTCTTAGTGTTGTATCTACAATACTTACAGTATTATTAGCTTCTCGTGTTGGTTCTGGTTTATCTAAATTAGTTAGAAGAAAAGAATTTAAGAAAGTACTTAATTTTGGAACGGCAGAATATAAAAATTTTGGTATCTCTTCTTTAATTACTAGAAGTACTAATGATATTCAACAAGTTCAAACAATGATTATAATGACTTTAAGATTATTTATCTATGCACCAATACTTGCATTTGGAGCGGTTAGAAAAGTACTTGAGACAGCTCCTTCAATGACTTATATAATTTGGTTAGGAATAATTGTTGTATTGACATTAATCTTTACATTATTTGCACTTGCTATGCCTAAGTTTAAAAAAGTTCAAAAATTAATAGATAAATTGAATTTAGTAACAAGAGAAATAATAACAGGTATTCCAGTAATTAGAGCATTTTCTAATCAAAAATATGAAGAAGAAAGATTTAGTGAAGCTAATACTAATTTGAAAAAGACTAACCTTTTTGTTAATAGAGTTATGAACTTAATGATGCCAGCCATGACATTTATTATGAATGGTATTTGTATCTTAATAATTTGGAAAGGATCTTATGCTATTGATGATGGACTTTTACAAGTAGGGGATATGCTAGCATTTATTCAATATGCAATGCAAATAATTATGTCATTTTTGATGATATCAATGTTTTCTATTTTATTACCTCGTGCTAACGTATCAGCTAATCGTATAATGGAAATATTAGAAGAAGATGAATCTATAAAAGACCCTATAAAACCTAAGACATTTAGTAAAAGAATTACTGGATTAGTAGAATTTAAAAATGTTTCCTTTAGATATCCTGATAGTGATGAAGATGTAATTACAGATGTAACATTCACAGCTAAACCTGGAACTACTACAGCTTTTATTGGTTCTACTGGTTCTGGTAAAAGCACATTAATTAACTTAATACCAAGACTTTATGATGTAACAAAAGGAGAAATATTAGTAGATGGTATTAATGTTAAAGATGTTAGAGGGAAAGATTTGCATGATAAGATAGGTTATGTTCCTCAAAAAGGCATATTATTTTCAGGTACAATAGAGTCTAATATTAAATATAGTGATAGTAATATGAGTGATGAAAGGATGATAACTGCTGCTCGTATTGCTCAAGCAGAAGAATTTATTTTATCAAAAAAAGATGGTTACAAAAGTGAAATTAGTCAAGGTGGTACTAATGTAAGTGGGGGACAAAAACAAAGATTATCTATTGCAAGAGCAGTTGCTAAAAATCCTGAAATTTATATATTTGATGATAGTTTCTCAGCTCTAGACTTTAAAACTGATTTAGAACTTCGCAAAGCTTTATATAATTATGCCAAAGATTCTACTATCTTTATCGTTGCCCAGAGAATTAATACAATACTAAAAGCTGATCAAATTGTTGTATTAGATGAAGGTAAAGTAGTAGGAATAGGTAATCATAAAGAACTACTTAAAACTTGTTCTGTATATAAAGAAATAGCAGAATCCCAACTTGGAGAGGAGGAATTAAAAAATGCCTAGTACAAATAATAGACCAAAAGGACCAAGAGGACCAATGGGAGGGGGAGCACCAGCTATAGAAAAAGCTAAAGATTTTAAAGGTACTTTAAAAAAATTAATTAAATATTTAAGTACATATAAAATAAGTTTATTTCTTGTTATAGTCTTTGCTATTTGTAGTGCTGTTTTTTCAATTATTGGTCCTAAAATATTAGGTAGGGCAACAACAGAAATATTTAATGGCTTGGTTGGTAAAGTAATGGGGACAACTACAGGTATTGATTTCGAAAAAATAGCCGGTATTCTTTTAACATTATTAGGTTTATATATAATAAGTGCAATATTTTCATATTTACAAGCTTTTATTATGAGTGGTATAAACCAAAAGGTAACATTTAACTTAAGAGAAGAAATATCAAAGAAAATGCATAAATTACCTTTATCATATTTTGAAAGTAAAACAACAGGAGAAATACTTTCAAGAGTTACAAATGATGTGGATACATTATCACAAAGTTTAGATCAGTCAGTATCTCAAGTATTAACTTCTGCTACAACTTTAATAGGTGTTATTGTTATGATGTTGACTATAAGTCCTTTAATGACTCTAGTAACAGTAGTAATTGTTCCAATCGCCTTATTCATGATGAGTTTTATTATGAAACATTCTCAAAAATATTTTATGGCCCAACAAAATTACTTAGGTGATATTAACGGTACTATTGAGGAAGTTTATTCTGGTCATACTGTTGTTAAATTATTTAATGGTGAAGATAAAACTATAGATGAATTTAATAAAATAAATGAAAAGCTATATAATTCAGCATGGAAAGCTCAATTTTTCTCTGGTATGATGCATCCAATTATGAACTTTATTGGCAATCTTGGTTATGTTTTAATATCAATATTAGGAGGATATTTAGTTATTCAAAAGAAAATAGAAGTAGGTGATATTCTATCATTTACACAATATATTAGAAACTTTATGAATCCACTTGCTCAAATTGCTCAAATTGGTAATATGATTCAATCAATGGTGGCATCAAGTGAAAGAATATTTGAATTTCTAGAAGAAAAAGAAGAAGTGCCTGAAACTTCAAAAGTAAATTATGAATTAGAAAAACTTGGTAATACTGTTACCTTTGAAAATGTTAAGTTTGGTTATAATAAAAATAAAATTATTATTAATGATTTCAGTGCTACTATGAAAAAAGGAGAAAAAATCGCGATAGTTGGACCAACTGGCGCAGGCAAAACAACAATAGTTAAACTATTAATGAGATTTTACGATGTTAATTCAGGTGCTATTAAAATAGATGGTGTTAATATTAAAGACATGAAACGTGATGATTTAAGAAGTCTATTTGGTATGGTTTTACAAGATACTTGGCTTTATAGTGATACTATTAAAGAAAATATTCGCTATGGTAACCTAAATGCTAATGACGAAGCAGTTTATGATGCTGCAATTGCAAGCCATGTAGATCACTTTATTAGAACCATGCCAGAAGGATATGATATGATCTTAAATGAAGAAAGTGATAATGTTTCAGCAGGCCAAAAACAATTATTAACTATTGCAAGAGTAATACTTAAGAATCCTAAAATACTAATTTTAGATGAAGCTACAAGCAGCGTAGATACAAGAATGGAAACGCTTATTCAACAAGCAATGGACAATTTAATGGAAGGTAGAACAAGTTTCGTAATTGCCCACCGCCTTTCAACAATTAAAAATGCTAATCTAATTTTAGTAATGAAAGATGGAGATATAGTAGAACAAGGCACACACGATGATTTACTTAAGAAAAATGGTTTTTATGCTGAACTTTATAATTCACAATTTGAAAGCGTAAGTGAATAAAAAGATGGAATTCCGTTTTTTTATTTGCTTTAAACTGAATTATAGTTTATTCAGATAAAAAATAATAGAAATGTGAAAAATATAAATTTTAAATAATTATATACTCGTTTTCAAATTGTATTATATGCTTTTTATTTTCTTTCCCTTGAACTTATTTATAAAAAATGCTAAACTTATTTTAATGATTGTAGTGAGGTGATAATATGGATGACAAGACTAGATTGTTTAAATTAGTTAGTAATGATCAAGCAAAAGTTCATAAAACATTGCTAGAAGTATATAATTCTCTAAAAGAAAGAGGATATAATCCAACTAATCAAATAGTAGGATATTTAATTAGTGGGGATTTAGGATATATTTCAAGTTATCAAGATGCTAGAAGTAAAATAAGAACTTTGGATAGAAGTAAAATTATTGAAGTTTTACTTACTAGTATGTTAAATAAATAATGAAATACTTAGGGTTAGATTTAGGTACAAAAACGATAGGTCTTGCGACTAGTGATAAAATGGGACTAATAGCAACATCTTATAAAGTCTTGCATCATGATAATGATCCAGAGTCTTGTTTAGATGAATTAAAATTAATCATAGAAACAAATAGGATAGAAGCATTGGTGTTAGGATTACCCAAAAACATGAATAATACTCTAGGACCAAGAGCAAAAGCTACAATTGAGTTTAAAGAGTTTTTAGAAAATAATATAAATATTCCTATCTATCTAGAAGATGAACGGTTAACTACAAAAAGTGCAGAGTCACTTTTAATTGTGGGAAATACTAGTCGGAAAAAGAGAAAAAAAGTAATTGACAAAGTAGCTGCTACAATTATATTACAATCATTTTTGGACGGGAGGAGAAAATAACATGGATGGTAAAAATCAATTTAAATTAAAAGATGAGTATGGAAAAGAAACAGTATATGATGTTTTATTTACTTTTGATAATGAAGAAACTTCTAAAAGTTATATTGTATATACTGATAATAGTTTAGATGAATTTGGGAATGTCCAAGTTTATGCTAGTGTATATTATAAAGGAACAGATTCAACTAAACTAGATCCGATAAAGACAGATAAAGAATGGAAAATAATTGAAAAAATATTAGAAACAATCCAAGAAGAAATAAAATTGCAAGCTAGTGATAATATTGAAGGTAATATAGCATAATTTAAAGGGGTTGGCAGTATATGAATAAAACAAGAGTGTTATCTCTTATACTTGGATTGATCGGTTTATTATTAATTGCAATTTTTATATATTATCAATATAATATAATGCCTATTGATAGTAGTAGTAAAGCAAATATAGAAGTAGTTATTCCTGAAGGAATGTCCACTAGTAATATTGCAAAAACTCTTTATGATAAAGATTTAATTAGAAGTGAATTGTTCTTTAAAATATATTTAAAATTAAATAACTCAAAAACGCTCAAAGCTTCAACATATCTTTTAACTAAAAGTATGGATCTAGAAGAAATAGTTGCTACTTTAGAAAAAGGAAATACTAGTGAAAATACTATAAGATTGACGTTTAAAGAAGGAAAAACTATTAGTGATTATGCAGCTTTGATTGAATCAAGTACTAATATTAGTAGTGAAGAATTTATTAACACTGCTAATAATAGAGATTTACTCACATCATTAATAAATGATTATTGGTTTTTAACAGATAGCATTTTAAATGAGGAAATATATTATCCTTTAGAGGGATATCTTTTTCCAGATACATATGAATTTTCTAAAACCAATTTAACTAGTGAAGAAATAATAAGAGCCTTGCTAGATGAAGAAGAAGAAAAATTAGCACAGTATAAAAACAAATTAAAAGAAGAAGATATACATGGTATTATAACGCTAGCAAGCATTGCTGAACTAGAAGGGATAAAAGATGAGGATAGAAAGTTAATCATAAGTGTATTTAATAATAGGTTAGCAAAGGGTATGAATTTAGGAAGTGATGTTACTACATATTATGCTTTTAATAAAAGCATGAATTCTGATTTAACTAGTGAAATGTTTAATACATATAATCCTTATAATACAAGAAGTAGTAAAATGGCAGGACGACTTCCGGTAGGACCAATAAGCAATCCGTCTTTATCAAGTATAGATGCAGCAATTAATACAGTAACAAGTGATTATTTATACTTTGTAGCAGATAAGAATAGAAATGTTTATTTTACTAAAAGTTCTAGTGAGCATGAGAAAAAAGTACAAGAGTTAAAAGAAAATGGTGATTGGATATGGTAAAAAGTAATTATGAATACATCAAAGAAATAAAAGAATATGCTACTTTAAATAAAATTCCCATTATGCAACAAGAAGGAATTGATTTTTTAACAACATTTATTATTAAAAATCAAATAAAAAATGTGTTAGAAATAGGTACTGCTATAGGATATTCTGCTATTATGATGACTATGTGTAGCATGAGTTTAAAAGTTACAACTATTGAAAGAGATGAAGTAAGATATTTAGAGGCACTAAAAAATATTAAAAAACTCAATTTAGAAGATCGTATAACCCTAATATTTAATGATGCCTTAAATACGAGAATTGAAGGTAAGTATGATTTAATATTTACAGATGCTGCTAAAGGTCAAAATATAAAATTTTTTGAATTGTTTGAGAAAAATTTAAATGAGGGGGGCTTTATCATTACTGATAATATGTATTTTCATGGCCTTGTTCATCAAAATGAAAAAGAAATAAAAAATAGGAATGTAAGAGGAATAGTTAGAAAGATAAAAAACTATATTACTTTTTTAAAAAATAACGAAGATTATAATACTACAATCTATGATATAGGTGATGGTATTGCCGTAAGTGAAAAAAAAGCTAAAGGAGGATCATAATATGGTATATATTTTAGCAACTGCAGATGCTTGTAGTGATTATGCATTAGTTAACATTCTATCATTAACACAAACAGCTTTTGATATTATTTGCGTCGCTGTTCCAATAATTCTAATTGTAAGCTTAATTTTAACTATTTTTAAAGTTATAACAGATCCTGATCAAAAACATTTTATTAGAAAGATTATTTCTCAAATAGCAGCAGCCATTATAATTTTTTTACTACCATCTATAGTTAATTTAATTATGGCTTGGATACCAGATGATAGCTTCAATATAAGTTCTTGTTGGGAAGCGGCAAGAGAAGCAAATAGTGGAATAACTTATGGTGTAATTTTGCCAATAGACAAAATAAATAAGGAATTCTAAAAAGTAAAAATTTACGTCAACTATATTTGACGTTTTTCTTTTCTTTTTTTCTTAATTACTCTATAATACTAACAGGAAGTGATTTGTATGAATGTATTAGTAACTGGTTCAAGTAGAGGACTAGGTAAATCTATAATAATAGAATACGCTAAAAATGGCTATGATGTAATTATTAGTTATAAAACAAGTAAAAAAGAAGCTGTTCTTTTAAAAGAATATGTAGAATCTACTTATAAAGTTAAAGCATTAGTTATTAAATGTGATATTGCTAAAGAAAATGAGATTGATAATATGATAGATCAAATATATCAAGAATTTGGTTATCTTGATATTTTAGTTAATAATGCTTCTATTGCAAAAGATCAAGAATTTACTTTAAAAACTAAAAATGAATTTATGAAAATACTAGAAATTAATCTTGTTGGGACATATTTGTTATCAAAAAAAATAGGGCTTAAAATGTTAGATAGAAAACAAGGTTCTATTATAAATATCTCTTCAACCAATGGTATTGATACTACTTATCCAGAAAGTATAGATTATGATGCATCTAAAGCAGGAGTTATTTCCTTAACACATAACTTTGCTAATTACTTTGCTCCTTATATTAGGGTTAATACGATTTGTCCTGGTTGGATAAATACAGATATGACAAAAAATTTAGATGAAGAATTTGCTAAAAAAGAAAAGTCTAAAATCCTACTTAATCGTTTTGCAGAAAAAGAAGAGATTGCAACTCTTGCTTACTTTCTTGGTACTGACAAAGCTAGTTATATAAATGATTCTATTATTAGAATAGATGGAGGTTTAAAAAGATGAATGATGAATTAATTAAAAAAGTTGATTTAAAAATAAAAGAAGAACTTGTAAAAGTTGATCAATTAGAATTAAAAAATAGTGAAAAAGTATTAAATGCTTTCATTACAAATGAAGTTGCAGAAACTGATTTTAATCCTACAACAGGATATGGTTATAATGATATTGGTCGTGATAAAATAGAGAAAATATATTCTACTATTTTTAAAACAGAAGATGCTTTAGTTAGAAATCAATTTATATCAGGCTCTCATGCTTTAACTGTTGCCTTTTTTGCTCTTCTTCGCCCAGGAGATATTCTTTTAAGTATTACTGGTAAACCATATGATACTATGGATGAAGTTATAGGCCTTGTAGATAATTCTTCGTCACTAAAAAGTTTTGGTGTCAATTATATGCAAGTAGATTTAATTGATAATGATTTTGATTATGATAAAATTAAAGATACTATTATAAGTAATAAAATTAAAGTAATAGAAATACAAAGATCTAAAGGCTATTCTACAAGATGCAGTCTTACTATTGATAAAGTAAAAAGAGTTATTTCACTTATTAAATCACTTAATAAAGATATTATTATTATGGTAGATAATTGTTACTGTGAATTTGTTAATGAGCTTGAACCTAGTGAAGTAGGTGCAGATATTACAGTAGGATCCTTAATCAAAAATTTAGGCGGTGGTATTGCTCCCAATGGTGCGTATATAGTAGGAAAAAAAGATTTAATAAAACTTTGTGCAGAACGACTAACATTACCTGGTGAAGGAAAGGAAGTAGGACCATCACTTGGTATTAATAAACAAATATTACAAGGATTATTTATGGCACCATCAGTAGTAGCTGCATCTTTAAAAACTGCAATTTTTACATCTTGTTTATTAGAAGAATTAGGTTATAATGTAGAACCTAAATATAATGAAGTACGTGCTGATATAGTACAAAATATAATCTTCAATGATGAAAAAAATTTAATAAAATATGTTCAAGGAATTCAATCTAATAGTCCAATTGATTCTAACTCATTACCAATACCGAGTGATATGCCAGGATATCTTGACAAAGTAATCATGGCAAGTGGTGCTTTTACTCAAGGATCGTCAATAGAACTATCATGTGATGGACCTCTTAGAACTCCATATATAGCTTACCAACAGGGATCATTAACTTATACTTATGGTCGTCTTGCTGTTATCAAAGCTGCTAGCAATTTAAAGTCATAAAATAAATCCTCTCTTCATAAAGTGTAATAGTAAAAGGGAGGAAAGAGATGATAAATAAACAAAATTTATGGTTTTTAACTCTTTTTAGTCTTATATTAGTCCTTAGTGTTTACTATATAACTATGCCAAACGATTTATTAATCGCAAGTAGTTCAACTAACACTTTAGAAAAAAAAGAGAAAAGTACAAAAGAAACAGAAGAAAATACAATTAGTGAAGTAGATACAATAACAACACTAAGAGTAAGTCTAGACGAAGAACGTGATAAAGAAAAAGAAGAATTAAAAACTACAATGACTAAAGAAGACGCTACAACAAAAAAAAAAAACAATGCTTATGAGCAATTAAAGTATTTATCAGTAATAGAAGGGGAAGAAGAAAAACTAGAGAAATTAATCAAAGAAAAACATAGTTTAAATAGTTTTGTAAAGATAGATAATAATACTATCACTGTAGTAGCAGCTAAGAAAAAACATGATATAACACTTGCTAATAATATAATGAGAACTATTCAAAATGAATATGATGTTAAGAAGAATATAACTGTTAAATTTGAAGGTAACTAGTTCTTTTATCTACAACAAATATTCCTTTTCTCATAAACTACTATTGAATGTAAGAAGATTAGGGAAAGGGGATAAGTATGAGAGGAATATTAACAACAAGAGAAAAACAAGTCTTCGAACTATTAGTGGGAGGACTAACAACTAAAGAAATAGCTCTTAAATTAAATATAAGTGAAAAAACAGTAAGAAATCATATTTCTAATGTTATGCAAAAACTTGATGTTAAGGGTAGAGCCAATGCAGTTATAGAGCTTTTAAAATTAAATGAAATTGTCTTATAAAAGTACTAAACAAGTACTTTTTTTTATATACTTTAATAGGTGATTTAATGCTAAGAAAAAAAGCTTTAAGGAAAATACTTATTACTACAATGAGCCTTTTCATTATCATGACTATATATTTAATTCCTACAACAGAAAAAACACTAGAAACGAATCTAGAATTTGAATACATAACTGATTTAGCAAATTCTTCTATTTACTTATTAGATGAAAGTAATTATTTAATTAAGACTAAAGTTCTATTAGATAATGAAAAGAAAGAAGATAATATTAAAAGTATCATAAATAACTTAACAATAAATAATAATAATAAATTTCCGGATAGTTTAAAGGGAACTATTCCAAAAGACACTACCTTAAACAATATTACTATTACTGATGATTTAGTATCATTAGATTTTTCCAAAGAAATTTTTAATGTAAAAAAAGAATTATCAGAAAAATTAATTGAATCTATAGTATATTCTATAACTGAATTAGATTATATAACCAAAGTAAATATAACAGTAGAGTCTAAAGAGCTTAAAACATATCCTAATACATCTAAAAAGATAATTTTACCTTTAACTAGAGACATAGGAATAAATAATGAATATACTTATAATAGTTTAAATGATATAACAAAAGTAGTTATTTATTATGGAGAAGAAATAGATAATGATATTTACTATGTGCCTGTTACTAAATATATGAATAATACTGATAATAAAGATAAAATAAATATAATTGTAGAAGAACTTACCACAAGTTATATTTATGAAGATAATTTAAGAAGTATATTAGATGAAAATACTGAGTTAATAGATAAAGAAATAATAGATGATAATCTTTTAATCTTAGATTTTAATAATTACTTGTTTGATAGTAATAGTAAAATTAAAGAAGAAGTACTATATACTCTTAGTTATTCAGTATTTGCTAATTATGATGTGAATACTATTAATTTTAGAGTAGATGGTAATGACATAGAAACTGTAAGGAGAAGTAGCTTAACATAAAAAAATATTGAAAGATATAGATAATAATGATATACTCTAAATATAATGCAGGTGATATTTGTGAAATATAAAAAGAGTATAGCAAAGATAATAATATTAGTAATAGTTTTAGTAGCAATTATAATTGCTATATCATATGCAGCTTTTAAATTTGCAGAAGTAGGTACTAAAGAAAACGTTATTACTTTAGGAACATTAGAATTAACTTTAACAGAAGGAAATACAATAAATTTAGAGGATACATATCCTTTAACAGATAAAGAAGGACTTAGTTTAGAAGGTTATGATTTTACGCTAGAAAATACTGGTACTGCCGATGTTAATTATGCAATATATCTAGATAATGTTGAAATAACTTCACCCGATGTAAAATTAGATGATATGTATTTAAAATATAACCTTAATAAAAATAGTGTAGCTGGTACCACTAATTACTTAACTACACTAGGAGCAAATGGTTCTAGAGTATTAGATCAAGGCACTTTAACTTCTGGTGAAATTAATTCTTATATACTAAAAGTTTGGCCTACAGTAGATATAGATGGCGATATTGGTGGGCAAGTTTGGAAGGGAAAACTTAGAATAACAGGAAATCAAGTAAGTTAAGAGGAAATACCTCTTTTTATTTTTTTGCATACACTAAATTAGGTGATATGGATGGAAATAGAAAAAGAAAAAATTAAATATTTAAATAACATTAATTTAATAGATATAAGAGAACATTATCTATATGAAAGAGGACATCTAGATAATGCTATTAATATTCCATCAAGAATGTTAAAAAGTATGCCAGATAAATATTTATCAAAAGACAAAACATATTATTTAATATGCGAAACAGGCTTTACAAGTAAAAAATTATCACAGTTTTTAAATACTAAAGGATATATTACTTATAGCATTAAAAATGGTTATGAAAAATAAATTCTTGACGAAAGTTTGTTCTATTTGGTATATTAATTATAGGAGATGAAATAAATGGAATACTTGATTGTAGGCTTACTTATTTTAATAATAATTTTAATAGTAATTTCTTTAATGAAAAATATAAATGAATCTAAAATAACAGATAGACTAAATAATTTAGAGATAACAACTATTAAAGAATTAAATGAATTTAAAGACAATTTAACTACTAATTTACGAGATGATTTTAACAAATTAAATGAAAATCTAGAAAGAAGATTATTGGCAATTAATGAAGGTTTAAATGATAGAATTAATCAAAATTTTGAGAAAACTAATAAAACATTTACTTCAGTAATAGAACGCCTTAGTAAAATAGATGAAGCTCAAAAAAAGATAGATACTTTATCTACTGATATAATTTCTTTACAAAGTATTTTAACTGATAAAAAAACTAGAGGAATATATGGGGAAGTTAATTTAAAGCATATTTTAGTAAATGTATTTGGTGAGGGAAATGATTCTATTTATAAATTACAATATCCTCTTCCTAATGGTACAATAGTAGATTCTATTCTTTTTGCACCAGAGCCATTAGGTACAATTGCAATAGATTCTAAATTTCCTTTAGAACACTATCAAAAAATGGTAGATAAGGATATATCTAAAATAGAACGTGAAATAGCTACTAAAGCTTTTAAAATAGATGTTAAAAAACATATAGATGCTATTAGTAGTAAGTATATAATTGATGGCGTTACAAGTGATCAAGCAATTATGTTTTTACCTGCTGAAGCGATATTTGCAGAAATCAATGCATATCATTCTGATTTAATAGAATATGCCTATAAAAAAAGAATTTGGATTACATCACCAACTACTTTAATGTCAACATTAACAGTAATAGAGATGATTATTAAAAATATGGAGAAAGATAAATATACATCCATAATACATGAAGAATTAAATAAACTTAGTTTAGAATTTGCAAGATATAAAGAAAGATGGGATAAACTATCTAGAAGTATTCAAGCAGTTAATAAAGATGTTGAAAATGTTTCAATAACAACAGATAAAATTAGCAAAAAATTTGAAAGTATTAATAAAGTAGAATTTAATAGTCCTAAAGAAATAGAATAAAGAGATTTATTCTTTTTTTGTATAAAAATATATATAATTTGTATACTAAAAATAAATTAGAATAAGTTATATGAGGTGATATTAGCAAATACATATTTATAGGAATTATAGGTTTTATTCTAACAATAATAGGTTTTTTCTATTTTATAGTTTATTCTAATCTATTTACATTTGGATATTCTTTTAAAGAATACATAATATTTATGGCAACTAGTTATAAAAACTACACATTAATATTAGGTATTGTATTTATATTAATAGCACTAAGAAAGGGG
>CALVRG010000009.1 GCA_944358505.1 uncultured Bacilli bacterium
TTATGGTATAGATTTTTTTATTCATCATCTTATAATGATAGTTCTGGTGTTATTAAAGTTAATTTGAAAAATGAGAATAATACTATAAATGAAAGTGGTCTTATACCTTTAGATGATGAGACAGCAAAAAAAATAAACCCATATGAATTTAGTGTAGAAAATAGTAGTGCTGATAGTTTTACTTATAATGTTTTGCTTGAGGATAGCGTTATTAGTGATGATGCTACTTATTCAACTAAGGAATTGCTTTCAAGAAACCAATTGAGATATCAATTATCTTTGAATGGGAAAGTAATTAAGATTGGAAACTTGTCTGATATTAAGAATAATATTTTGGATACAAGAGTTATATCTTCTTTACAGACAAATAATTATCAGTTACGTATTTATGTATCTGAAGATGCTCAAAATACAAATTGGCAAAATAAATATTATCATTTTGATGTTAATGTAAAAATGGAGGATAGTATATGAAAAAAATTTTGTTAGAGTATGTTAATATGTTTGCATATACAGTAATTGGACTGGTTTTTGGCCTTTCTTTCTTTCTATTATTTATAAATTTTTATCATATGCAAGAATTGTCATATGTTGCTGATATTTCTTCATATAATGATATTAATAGTAATAATATTAAAGAAAAAGTGGAAACTATTAAAAAAAATATAAGTGTTTATGATCAAGCAAGCTATAATGGAAATTTAAATATTTATGGTCTTAATACTGTTAAATTAAATCTTGAATCATGTATTGAAATAATTGAAAGTGAAGATATGAGTAAATATTTAGGGTTAGATAGTATTGGAATTAAAGATAGTTATAGTTTTGTAACTGATTTTAAAAATAAAATTTTAAATGATTGTTTAGTTATACAAATAAAGTCTATGTTTAATACAGATACAGTATCTGTATTACCAAATTTCAATATTATAAAACCATATGTAGAGTTAAATATTGATAATTTATTAAAATCTGTTAATTATGTCCAAAATAATTTAGAGAATTCTGATCATTATTATTTTACTACAGATAATAATAGAAATAATTTTTTTGAAATAGTTAGTGATAGTTATACTAATACTATGAATAACTATCAAAGTACTTTAGATTTAATTGTAGAAATTTCAAATTGGTATAGAAGTATTGTTGTAGGAGGATAAAATGAAAAAGATTTTTAATGCTTTGTTTTATGTTTTTAAGTTTTTCCTTTTGATTGCAGCTTTTGGTTTAACACTTTATATTTTAATTAGAATGAATATTAGGTTAGAACAAAATATTGCTAGTATTTTGCCTAGATTTATTCCATACTTTATTCTTCTTGTTTTATTTATGATTAATATTATATTTAAACAAACTAGTGTTACAAAAAATGTATTTTATAATTTAACTTGTTGTTTGGTTTTTGTTACAATTGTTTTTGTTTCATATAGAGCGATATTTGATACAAATATGGTTATGAATTTTAAATATGGTTATGGTATTGATTTTAATTTTTTTGATAATTTTATGGCTTATATTAATATCATGCTATATGGTTTGGCAATTGCTGATGTTTTGTTTATGTTTAGAAAAAGTGAAAACAAGAGTGAAGTTAAGTCTAAGAATTAAAAAGCTTGGACTTTTTTATTTACATTTTTTTTTCTTATATATATAATTTTATTGGAAAGAGTGATATGATGGATGATTTTAATTTCAAAAAGAAATTTGGACAAAATTTTTTACAAAATAAAGAAATAATCAGAAAGATTGCTTTTATTGCTTCGGTTAAGCCAAAATCCTTAATAATCGAAGTAGGTCCTGGTAGTGGCAATTTAACTGTTGCTTTGGCTGACTTATATAATAATAGTAATATTTTAGCTTATGAAGTAGACGATAGTTTAAAAAAAATTATTACTGATAGAATTAGTTCTTATAATAATGTTAAAGTATTATTTACCGATTTTTTACAAGTAGAATTAAAAGATGATATTTGTAATTATGAGTATGATAATTTATATTTTGTTAGTAATGTTCCATATTATATAACTACTCCTATTTTATTTAAACTAATAGAAAGTAAACTTCCTTTTGAAAAAATTGTTATAATGGTTCAAAAAGAAGTAGGAGATAGATTTTCAAGTAGGTCAGGGAGAAAGGAATATGGTGCTCTTACTGTAATTTTAAATTATTATTTTGATATAAAAAAAGAGTTTATTGTTGATCGTAATCAATTTTACCCTCGTCCTAATGTGGATAGTGTAGTTGTTTCTTTGACAAAGAAAAATAATAGAGAATTTTTAAATAATGAGGAAGGATTTTTTAAGATTGTCCATGATAGTTTTAAATTTAAAAGAAAAATGCTTAGAAATAATTTAAAGGGTTATGATTTAAATATAATAGAGGAAGTTCTAAAAAGATATGGTTATGATTTGACTGTTAGAGCTGAACAATTAGACTATAATATTTTTGTGGAAATATCTAATGCTTTATTTTAGATATCATTTTATGTATTTAGTCTATTATATCTATTTTTGCATATAATTAATTGGGTGAGTTTATGTTTAAAATAGGTGATTTTGTTACTAGAAGTTCATACGACAATGATATTTTATTTGAAATTGTTAATATAGTAGATGATATTGCTTATTTAAAAGGAATAGATGTTAGACTTTATGCTGATAGTTGTTTAGATGATTTAGTTATAGCTTCCAAAGTTAAAGATAGTGATGATAGAAATGATGTTTTTAAAATTAAAGATATGCTTAATTTAGATAGAAATGAATATTTTTATTTACCTGGAAGAATTTTGCATATAGATGGTGATAAAAACTATCTTGAAAGGTGTATAGATTTTTATAAAGAAATGCATTTAGAAGCATATGGTATTAATTTGAAAGAGGAAAATTTTGAAAAAGAGATTATTAGTTGTTTAAAAGAATATAATCCAGATATTTTAGTTATTACTGGTCATGATTCTTTCAAAAAAAATAAAGATAAAAATAATATATTAAATTATCAAAATTCTTCTAATTTTGTTAAAGCGGTTATTAAAGCACGTGAATATGAAAGAAATCAAGATAAACTTATTATTATAGCTGGAGCTTGTCAATCCTTTTATGAAGATTTAATTAAGGCAGGTGCTAATTTTGCTTCTAGTCCTAAAAGAATTAATATTCATGCTCTTGATCCTGCTATTATTGCTAGTACTATTGCTTTATCTTCTAATAATAAAGAAATTGATTTAATATCATTACTTTCTAAAACTCATTATGGAAGTGATGGTATGGGTGGTATTATTACTAATGGTGTTATGTATGTGGGGTATCCTAGATGAATTTAGAAAAAGTTAGGAATGAAGTTAGACTACAGGAAGGAAAATTACTTCACTTTAAGTTTAATGGTAGTAGAAATCAAATTGTTGAATTTGATGGAGAAATTATTGAGATATATCCTGCTATTTTTTTAGTTAAATTAAAAAATGATGACAATGTAAAATCTTTTTCATATAGTGATTTAATTACATCTAATTTAGAAATAATAAATTAAAGTAAATGTGTTGACATTGTTTATAAAATTTACTTGCAAAAGATGTATATCTGTTATAGAATTGAGGTATAAGACTTAATGTTAGGAGGATACATATGAAAATTACATCTGTAAATGTACGTAAAATTGAAAAAGAAGGAAGTCGTATGAAAGGAATTGCATCAGTTTTACTTGATGATTCTTTTGCAGTTCATGACATTAGAATTATAGAAGGAGATAATGGCTTATTTATTGCTATGCCTAGTAGGAAAACACAAACTGGTGGATATCGTGATATTGCACATCCAATTAATCCAGAAGTTAGAGCAATGTTTCAAGATAAAATTATTGAAGCTTATAATAAAATTGAAGAAGAATCTAAAGAAGACTAGTTCTTCTTTTTTTCATATTTTTTAATTAACTGCATATTATTTATTAGGTGATGATATGGAAAATAAAGATGCAATTATAAATAATTATAATCATAGTATTACTATTACTGAAAGAAAAAATTTACTTATCACAGGCGTTAAAAAGATAGAAAATTTTGATGATGAAGAATTTTTACTTGAAACTGTTATGGGATTTTTAGCTGTTAAAGGTGAGGATTTAGAACTAGTTAAGTTGGATACTTTATCTGGTAATGTTTCTATAAAAGGTTTAATTAAAGGCTTTTCATATATGGATGATAATAATAGTAAAAAAGATAAGGCAAGTACGAGCGTCTTTAATAGATTATTTAGATAATGATTTTAACAGAACAAATAGTAGGTATTATTTTTTCTTTTTGTTATGGTATAATTCTGTCTATATTATATAATTTTAATTATCAGTTGATTTTTAATACAAAGGTTTTAGTTAAAGTTGTTTTTAATGTAGTTTTTGTTTTTGATTTGGTTTTGATTTATTTTTTAGTAATGAAAAAAATTAATAATGCAATTATTCATCCGTATTTTTATTTATTTATTATTTTAGGTTTTCTTTTATCTTTTAGATTTAGCAGGAGGTTTAGATATTTGTTTAATAATTTTAAGTTTTTTAGAAATAAGAGAAAGGATGACTAAAAGTGTAAAGATTGGCTAGTTATTATTGAACTAGTTTTTTTCTGATATTATAATATATATTAGGAAAGTGGGTGAATATTTAATGGCTAAAGGATATAAAAAAAAGAAAAAGGTTGGGCCTGTTTTGCTGTTATTTGTTTCTTTTGCTGTTATTATTATTACTACTTTTACAATTTTTAGATATTGGGTTTTAATATATGATAAATATCAAGAAAAGGGTGAATTGAAGGAAAAATTGGCTTCTTTAAAGGATAAAGAAGAGGAATTAGAGGCTGATGTTAATAAACTTCAAGATTCTGATTATGTGGCTAGATATGCTAGAGAAAAATACTTTTATTCTAAAGACGGAGAATATATTTTGAAAATACCTGAAGATTAATTATTAGTGAGGATGCTTATGAATATAGAAAATTTATATAAAGATATTAATATTAAAGATGGTGATTGTTTAGTTTTTGGATGTAGTTATGGTCCTGATTCTATGGCTTTATTTAAAACTTTACTTGAGTATAGAAAAGCCAAAAATGTTTGTTTAGTTTGTGCCCATGTTAATCATTCTAAAAGAAAAGCTAGTGAAGTTGAAAAAATTGAGTTGGAAAGCTTTTGTAAAAAACATGATGTTGTGTTTGAGTATATGAAAATTGAAAGTTATGGTGATGATAATTTTCATAATGAGGCACGAAATATAAGATATCGTTTTTTTGAGGATGTTGTTAAGAAATATAATGCAAAATATTTATTAACTGCTCATCATGGCGACGATCTAATGGAGACTATCTTAATGCGAATAGTTAGGGGATCTACTTTAAAAGGTTATAGTGGTTTTAAAAAGTTAGTTAAAATGGATGGTTATTACATTTTTAGACCTTTTATTGGTTTTACTAAAGATGAACTTACTGATTATTGTCATAGATATAAGGTACCTTATGCTATTGATGATAGTAATTATAGTAGTGTATATACAAGAAATAGGTATCGTAAAGAAGTTTTACCTTTTTTGAAAAAAGAGGATAGGAATGTACATAAGAAATTTTTAAAATTTAGTAATGTTTTGTCTTTAGCAGATGGTTTTATAGAGGAGGAGACTAGTAAGGCAATTTTAGAAACTGTAAGTGATAATAAAATTTTAATTGTTAAATTTTTAAAATTAAATAGTTTTATTAAAAGAATTGTTTTGGAACGATTTATTTCTTCTTTTTATCAAGATGATTTAATTTTAATTAATGATAGACATTTGGATTTAATAGAGAATGTTATTAATAGTAAAAAAAGTAATTGTAAAGTTAGTCTTCCTAATGATGTGATTGTTGAGAAAAGTTATAATATTTTATCTATAACTAGAAATCCAGCATTACTTAGTAGTTATGAAGTGGAAATAAGTAATGATGTATTACTTCCTAATGGTCATAAATTAAGGTGTTTAAATCAAGTAAATGGTAATAGCAATAACATTATTAAGTTATCTAGCAAAGAGGTTGTTTTGCCTTTAATTGTTAGGACAAGGAGACTTGGTGATGTAATGATTATTAAGGGTGGAGGACATAAGAAAATTAAGGATGTTTTTATTGATGCTAAAATTCCTTTGACAGAAAGAGATTTATGGCCTATAGTAGTTGATAGTGCTTCACATATTGTGTTTGTACCTGGTTTAAAAAAGTCTAAATTTGATAAGACTAATGATGATTTTTATGATATAATACTGAAATATGAATAAAAAAAGGAGAGATTTTTGTGAATGTAAATAGAAAAGTTGTTAAAAAAGGCTTGCTTCCATATGTCTTTTTACTTTTAGTTATGCTTGGGGTAATTTATTTTGTTACCATAGCTAATCAAAAAGTTAATGTTTTGACTTATGATGAGTTTATGACGAGCTTAGAGGATAAAAAGGTTAATAATATAGAGGTAACACCTCGTGATAGAGCTAAAGTATATGAAATTACGGGTACTTTAGATGGTTATAGTGAGAATGAGAGCTTTTTTGTTAGAGTACCACTATCTGATCAAGTTATGAAGAAGATAGTTGAAGCTAATGAAAAAGATAATTTTGAATTTGTTAGTAATGCTGATCCAGAGTCTAGTACTATTTTACTTGTTTTAGTAAATGTTTTGCCTATTGCTGTTTTGGCTTTTATTGCTTTTTGGTTTTTAAGTAAGCAAATGGGCGGAGGAAAAAATTCATTTGATTTTGGAAAAAGTAAAGCTAAGCTTTCTAGCGATAAAAATAAAGTTACATTTAAAGATGTTGCTGGTTTAAACGAAGAGAAAGAGGAAGTTAAAGAGTTAATAGACTTCTTAAAAAATCCTAAAAAATTTCAAAAGTTAGGGGCTAGAATTCCAAAGGGAGTGCTTTTATATGGTCCTCCTGGAACTGGTAAAACTTTACTTGCTAGAGCAGTAGCAGGTGAAGCTAATGTTCCTTTCTATTATATTAGTGGATCTGATTTTGTAGAGTTGTTTGTTGGTGTTGGTGCTAGTCGTGTTAGGGATATGTTTCAACAAGCAAAAAGAACTGCACCTTGTCTTATTTTTATTGATGAAATAGATGCTGTTGGTAGACAACGTGGAACTGGTATTGGTGGTGGTCATGATGAAAGAGAGCAGACATTAAACCAATTACTTACTGAAATGGATGGTTTTGGTGCGAATGAAGGAATTATTATTATTGCTGCTACTAATAGACCTGATGTATTGGATCCTGCTTTACTTAGACCAGGACGTTTTGATAGACAAGTTACTGTTAATTTGCCTGATGTTAAAGGGCGAGAGGAAATACTTAAAGTTCATGCACGTAATAAAGTATTAGCAGACGGAGTTAATATTTCTGCTCTTGCTAAAAGAACTCCTGGTTATTCTGGTGCTGATCTTGAAAACTTACTTAATGAGGCTGCTTTACTTGCTGTTAGAAGAAACAAAGATGCTATTACGATGAGTGAAATTGATGAAGCAAGTGATAGAGTATTAATGGGGCCTGCTAAGAGTAGTGTAAAAAGAAGTGAAAGTGATCGAAAGTTGGTCGCTTATCATGAATCTGGTCATGCTGTGGTTGGAATTAAATTACAAGGCGCAAGTGATGTTCAAAAAGTTACTATTATTCCACGTGGATCTGCTGGTGGATATAATATGATGATTCCTAGCGAAGAAAAGATTTGTAAAACAAAAACAGATTTGTTAGAAGAAATTACAGGTTTACTTGCAGGACGTGTTAGTGAAGAAATTGTATTTGGTGAAATTACAACGGGAGCTGAAAATGATTTTGAGAAAGCTACAAAGATTGCAAGAAGTATGGTCACAGAATATGGAATGAGTGATTTAGGTCCTATGCAGTTAGAACAACGAGAAGGCAGTTCTTTCTTGGGTCGCGATTATAATAAAATTCGCAATTTTTCTAATGAAGTAGCTCATGAAATAGATCAAGAAATGCGTAAAATTATTGATAAATGTTATGATGAAGCCACTAAGATAATTAACGAGAATAGGGATTTATTAGATTTACTTGCTAATACTTTACTAGAGTATGAAACTTTAACAAAAGAGCAAATAGATTATTTAGTTGAACATGGAGAAATGCCAAGTGAAGATGAAGAAACTAGTTATGAAAAGATGAGTTTAACTAAATTGAAAGAAATCGCTAAAGAAAAAGGCATTAAAGGTTATACTAAAATGAATAAAGCTGAACTTTTAAAAGAACTTGAGAAATAGTTCTTTTTTTTGTATTATAATATTAGTTATTCACAATTTTTGTGGAAAAAGTTTGGAGGTAGTAGTAATGAAAAAAGAAATAGACGAATTTAGAAAGTTTATTAGTCGTGGGGCTGTTTTTGATATGGCTATAGGTGTTATTATAGGTGGTGCTTTTTCTAAAATAGTTAGCAGTCTTGTTAATGATATTTTTATGCCATTATTAGGAATTATTTTAGGGGGGCTTGACTTTAGTAAATTATCTATTAAAATAGGTGATGCTTCTATTATGTATGGATCTTTTATTCAAAGTGTTGTTGATTTTTTAATTATTGCAGTTTGCATATTTGTGATGACTAAGATAGTTACAAAAATAAGAAATAAAATAGATAAAAAAATAGTTCTTGAAAAAGAGAAAGAAAAAATTAAAAAAAATGAGCAGGTGTTGTTACTTGAAGAAATTAGAGATTTATTAAAGAAAAATGAAGAAGTAGGAAAAAATGATAAAGTTATAAAAATAAATTAGATCTTTTATTGTAATATTTTTGGGTGATATGATATATGAAATGGAAAATAGGTAATGTGGAAATAGAAAATCAAGTTGTCTTGGCTCCTATGGCAGGCATTTGTAATAGTGCTTATCGTAAAATAATAAAAGAAATGGGTTGTGGTCTTATTTATGCTGAAATGGTTAGTGATAAGGCTATATACTATGATAATAAAAAAACTATAGATATGTTATATATGGAAGAGTTTGAAAGACCACTTGTTCAACAAATATTTGGTAGTGATAGAGATAGTTTTGTGTATTCTGCTAAATATATTGAAAAAAATATGAAGCCTGATATTATTGATATAAATATGGGATGTCCTGTTCCTAAAGTAGCTTTAAAAGCTCAAGCTGGTAGTGCTTTGTTAAAAAATCCTAATAAAGTTCGAGAAATAGTTAAGGCTGTTGTTGCTGCTGTAAAATGCCCGGTAACTGTTAAAATTCGTAGTGGTTGGGATAGTGAACATATAAATGCTGTTGAGATTGCTAAAGTGTGTGAAGAAGCTGGGGCAAGTGCAATATGTGTTCATGGTAGAACTAGAAGTCAAGGATATTCTGGTAACGCAGATTGGAATGTTATTCGTGATGTCAAAAATAATGTTAAAATTCCAGTAATTGGTAATGGTGATGTTACTACTCCAGAGAAAGCTAAAGAAATGTTAGATTTTACTGGATGTGATGCAGTTATGATAGGTAGAGGTGTTCTAGGTAATCCGTGGCTTATTAGAAACACAGTTTTATATTTAGATGGTAAGAATTATACTCTTCCTACTTCTATAGATAAAATTAATATGTGTATTAAACATCTTAAAATGTTAGCAAAATTAAAGGAAGAGAAAGTTGTTGTTTTAGAAATTAGGAGTCATATTGGTTGGTATTTAAAAGGTATTAAAGACAGCAATGAAATTAAAAATAAAATTTGTGATATGACTAAACTTTGTGATATACTACAATTATTAGAGAAATTTAAGGAGGAATTTTATGAAAAAGAAGATTAAATTAGCATGTGAAGAAACTAATAAAGATGGTGTTAAAAAAAATAAAGATGTGACTGATTCTAACTTGAAAAAATTACATAGTGATGTTAAAGCTCTTTTTAGCCAAAGATTGTTGGCATTTTTAATAGATGTTTTAATTATCATTTTTGTTACTAATTTGATTACTGCTTTTATTCCTCTTAATGATACTGCTTCTAAGCTATATGAAGAACAAAATAAAATATTGGAAGATTATGTTAATGGTGTGTCTTCCATGGAGGTTTATGTTAATCAAATGATTGATATAGAGTATGATATTTCTAAGCATACAGTTATTTTGTCTATATTATCCATTATTATAAGTTTGCTTTATTATGTTGTTTATCCATGCTATAATGATGGACAAACTCTTGGTAAAAAAATAATGAAAATAAGGATCAAAAAAGTTAACAATAATGATTTGTCTATGAATGATTTACTGATTAGAGCAATGATTAATAATAGTATATTTTTAAATATACTTTGTATAATTTTAATTTTATTTTTAAGTAAAAATATGTATTTGAATATAACAAGTATATTTAGTTCTATTCAATATCTTGTAATGATTGTTAGTATTATTATGATTGCTTTTTCAAAAAAAGCACAAGGATTACATGATAAGGTAGCTAAGACTGAGGTAGTTATGACTAATACAGTGAAGGAGGATGTTTTATGTCAGATAGAAAGTTAAGTGAACAAGAATTAGTTAGAAGAGAAAAGGTTAAAGAATTAAGAAATTTAGGATATGATCCTTTTGGTCAAAAGTATGAAAGAGATTCTTTTGCTAAAGATTTAAAAGAAAAATATAAAGATGTAGATCATGACTTTTTTGAATCTATGAGTGATACTGCTAGAGTAGTTGGTAGGATTATGTTTATTAGAAAAATGGGAAAGGCTTCTTTCTTTTCATTAAAAGATAAGAGTGGATCGATACAAGTTTATATTTCTATAAATGATGTGGGAGAAGATATTTATAGTTTGTTTAAGAGTGCAGATATTGGTGATATTGTAGGCGTTTATGGTAAAATAATGAAAACTAAAACAGGTGAAGTTACTATAAAATGTTTAGAATATACACCTTTAGTTAAAGGATTGAGACCTCTTCCAGAAAAATTTCATGGTCTTACTGATGTTGAGGAAAGATATAGAAGAAGATATGTTGATTTAATTATGAATGATGAGTCTAGAAGAATTGCTTTTTTAAGGCCTAAGATTATTCGTTCTATTCAAAACTTTTTAGATAATAAAGGATTTGTTGAAGTTGAAACTCCTGTTTTAACAACATTACTAACAGGTGCAGCTGCTAGACCTTTTGTTACTCATCACAATGCACAAGATTTAGATATGTATCTTAGAATAGCTTTAGAGCTTCCTTTAAAACGTTTATTAGTTGGAGGAATGGAATCTGTTTATGAAATAGGTCGTACTTTTAGAAATGAGGGAATGGATCCAAAGCATAATCCAGAGTTTACTCTTATGGAGGTTTATCAAGCTTATTCTGATTTAGATGGAATGATGGATTTAACTGAAAGTATGTTTTTAAATATTGCAACTAATGTTATAGGAAAATTAGATTATAATTGGTATGGTAAAGAAATTAATTTAAAGGGGCCTTGGAAAAGAATTAGTATGGTTGATTCAATTAAGGAAGTAACTGGTATTGATTTTAAAAAAGAAATGACTGTTGATGAAGCTTTAGACTTAGCGAAAGAACATGATATTGAAGTTGCAGAACATGAACATACTATTGGACATATTATAAATCTTTTCTTTGAAAAATATGTAGAAGAAACATTAATTCAACCTACATTCTTATATGGTCATCCTGTAGAAATTTCTCCACTTACTAAAAAGAATAAGGATGATCCTAGATTTGTTGATAGATTTGAATTGTTTATTGGTGGAAAAGAATTTGCTAATGCTTATACAGAGTTAAATGATCCAATTGATCAATTAGAAAGATTTGAGGAACAGTTAAAAGAAAGAGCTTTAGGTAATGATGAAGCGAATGATATAGATATGGACTTTATTGAAGCATTGGAGTATGGAATGCCTCCTGCTGGTGGTGTTGGTTATGGAATTGATAGGCTTGTTATGTTATTTACAGAGAGTGAATCTATTAGAGATGTAATTTTATTTCCAACAATGAAACCTATTGATAGATAAAATTTAATATTAATAGTTAATAAAAATGTGGACTTCTAAAAGAGGCTACATTTTTATTTTTTTGTATGAATATTGTTTTTAAATTTTTAAGTTAAAAAGTTTTTTAAAATTCACAAAAGTTTCATAAAAAATCTTTCTAATAACTTGTAAACTAAAGAAATAACTCGTATAATTATATTTGAAAGGAGAGATATAGATGAAAAAATATAATGCGCTTAAAGTTGCTATTATAACATTGCTTTTGTTTGCTTTATTAACATGGATATTACCTTGTGCAACTTATCAAACAGAGTATACAGAGCTTGGTAGATATCAAGTTGGTTTATTTGATATTTTATCTTATCAATCAACAGTTTTAGGATATTTTGGTTATGTTGCTTTGTTTATTTTAGTTGTTGGTGGTTTCTATGGAGTTTTATATAAAACTGGAGCTTATAGAAGTATGCTAGATAGTTTATGTAAGAAGTTTAAGGGTAAGGAAGCTATTTGTTTAATTGTTATTATGGCTTTGTTTGCTATTTTAACTTCATTTGCAGGACTACAATTAGCATTAATTATGTTATTCCCATTTGTAATTTCTTTAACTCTTATGATGGGTTATAATAAGCTTGCTGCTGTTGCTGTAACTGCTGGTAGTGTGGCTGTAGGTTTAATGGGTACAACATTTTCTTATAATACAACTCAAGTATTGCAGCAATATTTATCAGTTGAACTTACAGATTTAATTTGGGCTAAAGTTGTTTTGCTTATAGTAGGTATAGCTTTACTTGCATTTAGTGTATTAAAGCTAGGGAAAAAAGCAAGTACTACGAAATGTGAAGATAAAAATGATTTTATTCCAGAAGAAATTAAAACTAAAGTTAAGGGTAAGAAACATAAAGTTTGGCCACTAGTATTAATTTTAGATATAATGTTATTAGTTACTATTTTAGCATTTATTTCTTGGAATGGTTCTTTTGAAATTTCATTATTTGATGATGTAACTACTGCTGTTACTGAATTTGAACTATTTGGTTTTCCTATTTTTGGTAAAATTTTAGGTGCAATTAGTTCTTTTGGTAATTGGAGTTTAGTAGAGTTAACAACTTTAATGTTCCTTGCAATTATTATCATTAAATTTGTTTATAAAATCAAATGGGATGATGTATTTGATGGATTTGGTAATGGTGTTAAGAAGGCATTAGTACCTACTTTAATTGTACTATTAATTTATACTTGTTTAGTACTTACAACTTATGATCCTTATCAATTAGTTATATATAAAGCTATTTTAGGCTTGACTAAAGGATTTAATATTTTTACTACAGGTTTAGTTGTGATTCTTTCTAGTATCTTTAATGGAGATCCATTATATGCATTTTATAGTGTTTTACCTTATTTTGTAAGTGTTGTTACAGATACAGATAATTATCAACTTATTGCTGTAATATTCCAAGCATTGTATGGTATTGTTACGCTTGTAGCTCCTACTAGTATTCCACTTATGGTTGCTCTTGCTTATACTAAAGTTTCTTATAAAGAGTGGTTTAAATATATTTGGAAATTATTAGTTGGATTGCTTGTTGTAGCATTTATTGTATTTACTATATTGTTATTAATAATATAATTTGTTGACCCTTCGGGGTCTTTTTTTTGTCATTTTTTTGGGGATACTATTTCTTGATTAATTTAGGATTTCTTTTTTACAATAATATTAGATTGGAGGAATTTTATGTTTTCGAGATTTAGTGAGGAAGCTCAAAAGGCTTTAATTTTAGCTAAGGCAGAAATGAATAATTTAAGGCATCCTTATGTTGGTAGTGAGCATTTATTTTTGGCTATTTTATCGATGAAGGAGTTGGAACTTACTAAAACTTTGGCTAGTTATAATATAACTTATGATATTTTTAAGAAAGAATTGATAAAGATAGTAGGTGTTGGTAGAGAATCAAATGAGTGGTTTTTATACACTCCTTTATTAAAAAGAGTGATAGAGACTGCTATTTTGAATAGCAAAGAAAAAGGAGAAGTTGAAATTAGTGTTAATGAGTTGCTATTAGCAATTTTAGAAGAAGGTGAAGGAGTTGCTATTAGACTTTTAATAGGTCTTAATATTGATGTTGATGAAATTTATAATTGTATTTGTAAAGATAACAAAGCTACAAGTAAGGCTTTACATAAAAAATTGTTAGTTGAGGAGTTTGCAGTTAATTTAAATAAAAGAATAGTTAGCAATGAAATTGATCCAGTAATTGGTCGTGATGAGGAAATAAAAAATCTTATTGAAGTATTATGTAGAAGGAGTAAAAATAATCCTTTATTAATAGGTGAAGCTGGTGTTGGTAAGACTGCTGTTGTTGAGGAATTAGCAAGAAAGATTGTTGAGGGAAGCGTTCCTAAACCTCTTAAAGGTAAAATAATTCTTTCTTTACCTATGGCTAATTTAGTAGCTGGAACTAAGTATCGTGGTGAATTTGAGGAAAGGGTTTCTAAAATATTAAAAGAATTAGAAGACAATGATAATATAATAGTATTTATAGATGAAGTTCATACAATTGTTGGTGCAGGTGGTGCTGAAGGTGCTATTGATGCTTCTAACATAATTAAGCCTGCTTTGGCAAGAGGAAAAATACAATTAATAGGTGCTACTACAACTTATGAGTATCATACATTTATAGAAAAAGATAAAGCTTTAAATAGAAGATTTCAAATTATTATGATTGATGAGCCTAGTGTTAATAAGACTAAAGAAATATTAAAAAAACTGAAGTCTTTGTATGAATCATATCATTTTGTTAGTATAAGTGATGAAATTATAGATTTAATTGTTGATCTTAGTGATACTTATATTTATGAATATTATCAACCTGATAAGGCTATTGATATTTTGGATGAGGTGTGTACAAAAGCCTCTTTATCAGAGAATAAAAATGATTCTATGTTATATAAGATAAATATTGAGTTACAAAATGTTATTAGTAATAAGAAAAAGGCTATAATAAAACAAGATTTTGATTTAGCTTCTAAATATAAGGAAAAGGAAAAGGAACTTTTAAGTAAGAAAAATGAGTTGGAACTTAATTTAATGGTTAAGAGAAAACCTAAAAAGATTACTAAAGAAATGGTAGCTGATGTTATATATTTGAAAACCAAAATTCCTGTTTATGAAATTAATAAGACTAGTAGGAGGGTTATTAATGATTTAGAAAGAAGCTTAAATAAGGAAGTATTAGGTCAAGAAGAAATAATTAGTGATTTATGTAATAGGGTTAAGAAAATTAGATTAGGTTTTCAAAAAAAACCTCATATAGAATCTTTTCTTTTTTGTGGTAAGACTGGTGTTGGCAAGACTTTGTTGGTCAAAGAGTTAGCTAGCTTTCTTTATGGCATTAATAATTTTATAAGACTTGATATGAGTGAATATAAAGAGGCACATAGTGTTAGTAAAATTATAGGGTCTCCACCAGGATATGTTGGATTTGATAATCATTTAACTGTTTTAGATACAATTAGAATGCATCCTCATTCTATAGTTTTGCTAGATGAAATAGAAAAGGCTAGCAAAGAAGTTATAAAGTTATTCTTACAAGTGTTAGATGAAGGAATTTTAACTGATTCTAAAGGTAGGAAAGTTAGATTTGATAATGTTTTTCTTTTTATGACTACTAATTTAGGAACTTCTGATAACGATATTGGTTTTACTTCTTCATCTAAGAAAAAACTTGATATCGAGGAATTTTTTAGTGTAGAATTTATTAATAGAATAGGAAAAATTTATTATTTTAATGATATTAATAGAAATGTTATTAATAAAATTGTTGACAAAAAAATTTCTGTTTTGATTGATGCTTTTAAAAAGAAAGGTTTGAATATAAAGGTATCAAAGGAAGTTGTAGATAAGATAATAAATATGTGTGATTATGAAAAATTCGGCGCTAGGCGTGTTGATAAAGTGATAGATGAAGTTATTACTACAATTATTGTTGATGCTTGGTATAATGGTAAGAAGGAAATTACAGTTTGATAAATATTATTTTGTGATATGGTAATTTAAAAGGTTAGAACTTTGATCTAATCTTTTGTTTTTTAAAAAATATAGCAAATATAGTGATAATAAGATATAATATAAGTAATTAAGTTCATATGTTTTAGAGGAAGTGATTTTATGAAACTATATAATACGTTTACTAGAAGTATTGAAGAGTTTATACCTATAGATAAAAACGAGGTTAAAATGTATACTTGCGGTCCTACTGTTTACCATTATGCCCATATTGGTAATTTAAGAACTTATATAATGGAAGATGTTTTGGAAAAAACACTGACTTTGATTGGATATAATGTAAAAAGATGTATGAATATTACTGATGTTGGTCACCTATCTAGTGATTCTGATAGTGGTGAGGATAAAATGCTTAAAAGTGCTTCTAAAGAACATAAATCAGTATTAGAAATAGCTGATTTTTATACTAAAGAATTTAAGAAGGATGCAGCTAAGCTTAATATTAAATGGCCTGATATTGTTAGTCCTGCATCAAATAATATTGATTTTTATATTAAAATGATAGAGAAGCTTCTTAATGATGGGTATGCTTATAAAGCTGGGGGAAACGTCTATTTTGATACTTCTAAACTTTCTGATTATTATGCTTTGACTAATCATAAAATTGATGAGATGGTAGTAGGGGTTAGAGAAGGTGTTGAATATGATGAAAACAAAAGAAATCAAGCTGATTTTGTTTTATGGTTTACCAAGTCTAAATTTAGTTCACAAGAACTAAAGTGGGATAGTCCTTTTGGATTAGGTTATCCTGGTTGGCATATAGAATGTTCTTGTATTGCTATTAAATATTTGGGTGAACAACTTGATATTCATTGTGGTGGTGTTGATAATATTTTTCCACATCATACTAATGAAATTGCTCAAAGTGAAGCTTATTTGGGTCATAAATGGTGTAATTACTGGGTTCATTGTGAACATTTAAATGATAAAAGTGGTAAAATGAGTAAGTCTAAGGGTGATATACTTACTATAAGTACTTTGGAGGATAAGGGATTTAATCCTCTTAGTTATCGCTATATGTGTTTAGAGTCTCATTATCGTAAGCCATTACTTTTTACGTATGAAGTGTTGGAACAAGCGGATAATACATATAGAAAATTAAAAAATAGGGTGAGTCTTTTAAAAAATGATGGAATTCTTGATGAAAATATTGTTGATAGATATTTAGAGGAGTTTAAAAATTCTCTTGCTAATGACTTGAATACTGCTTATGCTTTGACTATTCTCTATGATGTTTTAAAGGCTAATATTAGTGATAAAACTAAAAGATATTTGATTAGTAAATTTGATGAGGTTCTTAGTTTGAATCTTTTAAAAAAAGATGTAATAGATGTTGATGATGAGATTGTTAGTTTGATAGAAAAAAGGAATATTGCAAAAGCTAATAAAAATTATGCAGAAGCTGATAAAATACGCGATTATTTACTTAGTAAAGGTATCAAATTAATAGATAGTCGTGAAGGAACGACTTTTCAAAAAATATAGGAGGTTTAAATGATATTTAATTATATGTATTTTGGTTATGGTTTAATAATTGTTGCTTTTCTTATTACTTTAGTTGCTGATATTTATCTTAGAACAAGGTATAGTAAATATAAGAAAATTAAAGTTAAAAGTGGAATTACTGGTGCAGAAGCTGCTAGAGAAATTTTGAAAAAGAATGGGCTTGAGGATATTTATGTTGTAGAAACTAAGGGATTTTTGTCCGATCATTATGATCCTAGAGCTAAAGTAATAAGACTTTCTAGTGATATTTACAATGGAGATAGTGTTGCTAGTGTTAGTGTTGCTGCTCATGAATGTGGTCATGCTGTTCAAGATAAAGAAGGTTACTTTTTCCTTAAATTTAGATCTTTTTTGGTTCCTATTGTTAACTTTAGTTCTAAGTTTGGTTATTTTGCTGTTTTAATAGGTCTTATATTTGGGGCTATTGATTTAGCTTGGTTTGGTATTTTTTTACTTGTAGCAATACTTTTATTTCAACTTGTAACTTTACCGGTGGAATTTAATGCTTCAAGTAGAGGCAAAGTTTTTCTTAGTAAATTAAATATAGTTGATAATAGTGAAAAATCTATGGCAAGATCTATGCTTGGTGCTGCTGCTATGACTTATGTGGCTTCACTTATTTCTACACTTTTAGAGTTGCTTAGACTTGTGTTAATTGTTATGGGAAATGATAGAGATTAGACTTATTAGTCTTTTTTTCCTTTGGGAGGATTATTTATGAATGTAAGATGTGTTAATTCTTTAGTACTTGCCTATTTAGGTGACTCTTTATATGAAGAATATATTAGAATGTTTTTGATAAAAAAGAATTTTTTGAAAGTTAATGATTTGCAAAACGAGGCTATTAAATATGTTAGTGCTAAAGGTCAAGCATATTATTTAGATAAAATGATTAGATCGAATTATTTTAGTGAAGATGAAATGTCTGTTATTAAAAGAGCACGTAATTGTAAGAGTCATGCTAGTCCTAAAGGATGTAGTGTTATAGAATATAAAAAGGCAACTGCTTTAGAAGCTTTGTTAGGTTATTTGAAACTTTCTAATAATGAAGATAGAATTAATGATATTATGAGTTTTATTGTGGAGGAATAGAGTTATGTTAGTTTATGGTAGAAATGTTGCAGAAAGAATTTTTAGAGATGATAAGTTTTTGAATAAAATAAAAAAAATTTATATTGAAGATAACTATTATCATAAAATTGTAAATTTGTTAGAAAAAATTTCTAAAAGTAAGATTAAAATTGCTAAAAAATTTGAACTTGATAATTTGAGTAGTTCTAATCATCAAGGTATAATTGTTGATATGGAGGACTATCAATATACATCTTTTGCTTCTTTTTTAAAAAAAGATAGTAGATTTGTACTTATATTAGATCATATTCTTGATCCTCATAATTTGGGGGCTATTATTAGAACTGCTGTTGCTTCTTCATGTGATGCTGTTATAATTCCTAATGATCGACAGGTTTTAATTAATTCTACTGTCATCAAAACTAGTGTAGGAGCTGTATTTGATATTGATATTATTTTAGTACCTAATATAAATTCTGCTATAAGAACTTTAAAAGATCATGGTTTTTGGGTTTATGGCAGCATTTTGAATGGTACTGATTATACTAAGGTTGATTATAGTGGCAAAGTAGCTCTTGTTATTGGAAATGAAGAAAAAGGAATGAGTAAATTAGTTAAAGAAAATTGTGATTTTTTAATTACTATTCCTATTAGTTCTAAAATCGACAGTTTAAATGCTTCTGTTGCGGCAGGTATTATGATTTACGAGGTAGTCCGAAATAGAAAGTAGGATTTATGAACTATAATGATTATGAACTTTTGGATTTAATTTTGGAAAATGATGAAATTGCTTATAGTATTATGTTGAAAAAGTATAAAAATGTAATTTTTAGTAAATCTTTGGAATATTATAAATATCTTAAAGGTTATAATTATACTGGATTTGTACTTAATGATTTTTTGGAAGAGGGACTAGTAACTTTGGATCATGCTATTAAAAGTTTTGATTCTAATAAAGGAGTAATATTTTATTCTTTTTTCTTAGCTTGTTTAATTTCTAGTTTTAATTTAATGTTACGAACGTTATTTGCTAAGAAGAATTTTCCACTTTTAAATTATAAGGAACTTGATTTTGAAATAAGTGATTCTTGTTGTATTGATCCTTATGATTATATGGATACAAAAGATATTTTAGATAAATTAAAAAATTATTTGTATAGTTTGAATTTAGAAGATGCTGCTATTATAGAACTTAGGTTAAATATGTTTAAATATAGGGAAATAATGTCACTTTTAGATGTTACTTCTTCTAAAATAAGTAGAGTTCTTAAAGTATTTAAAGAAGAATTTACTAGTTTTTCTTGTTGTAATTTATAATATTTTTTTTACTTACTTGTAAATTTTTTTAAATTACTATAAAATTATAATAGGTGATGCCTATGGAAGAAACATTGAAGGAATGGTGCGGTATTTATCATAATAATGATGACTTTTTAAGAATGTTTTTGGCTATGGATAAAACTATGAAATATATTCATAGTAGTGGTTATTATGTGACTAATTTTAATCCTAAAAACATTGTAGTTAGTATTAATTCTAACAATGGTGATTATGTTATATTTAAAAATTTAGATGTTCTAGATGATGATGTTGCTTTTAAGATAAATAGTAATATATATAATTTGGCATTTTTGGAAGTTGGTTTATTGTCTGAAACTTTGGATAATTTGAGACCCGAGTTTTTGAAGGATAATTTTTCACAGTTTAAAATATTTATTCCTGAACAATTTGTCGGTTATTATCAAAATATTTTGGTAAATCAAGGCCATATATATTTGTCTGATTATGTTGAAATTAAAAATCAACAGGAAGTTACGAAGCTTGCTAAGAGTAGTGAAGAAGATAATGGTTCTTTTAAGGGACGAAGTTTTGTTAAAGCAACGGGTCACTATAATGATGTTTTTGATAACAAATCTACTCCGATAGTAATGCCATCATTTGATAAAAAAGATAATAATATAGCAGCATTTGTTACTAATTATGCATTAGCTTTTGTTATTATTGCTAGTAGTTTATTTATTCCTATAGTGGCTTTTATTTTAGGACAAAAATAATAAAAACTTTATTTAAGTTTTTTTATTATATATAAAAATTTTGTTTATCTAAATAATTTATTTATGATGTATTTTGATAGTAGAATTTTTGATAATTTATGTTATAATAATAGACGTTTTAAGGAAGGGTGTAGTATGGATAAAATAATAGTTAAAGGTGCTAGAGAAAATAATTTAAAAAATGTGTCTATTGAATTGCCTAAAAATAAATTAATTGTAATGACAGGTGTTAGTGGTAGTGGTAAAAGTTCACTTGCGTTTGATACTATTTATGCAGAAGGGCAAAGAAGATATGTGGAAAGTCTTTCTGCTTATGCTAGACAGTTTTTAGGTGGTACTGAAAAACCTGATGTGGATTCTATAGAAGGGTTAAGTCCTGCAATTAGTATAGATCAAAAAACTACTAGTAAAAATCCTCGTAGTACAGTTGGTACAGTAACTGAGATATATGATTATTTAAGACTTTTATTTGCAAGAGTTGGAGTTCCTTATTGTCCTAAGCATAATATTCCAATTACATCACAAAGTATTGAAGAAATGACTAATAAGATAATGGAGCATGATGATGGAACTAAACTCGTTATACTTTCTCCTGTTGTTTATGGTGAGAAAGGTACACATAAGGATTTACTAGACGATTTACAAAAGCAAGGATTTGTTAGAGTTAGAATAAATGGTGAAATGTATGATTTAACTGAAGGCATTAATTTAGAAAAAAATAAAAAGTCTAATATAGAAGTAGTTGTTGATAGAATTGTTTTAAAAGATAATGTGCGAAGTAGACTTTCTGAGTCTTTGGAAGTGGCTACTAAGCTTAGTCATGGAAAGGTTGTAGTTGATTTTCTTGGCGATAAAGAAGTAGTTTATTCTGAAGATTTTGCTTGTCCTTATTGTGATTTTTCATTGCCTGAACTTGAACCACGTTTATTTAGTTTTAATGCTCCTTATGGTGCTTGTCCTGAATGTAAGGGACTTGGTATTAAACTTAAAATTGATCCCGATTTAGTTATCCCAGATAAAGATAAGTCATTAATTGATGGTGCGATTGTCACACTTGGTGATGATACTGATAATATTTATTTTAAAAAATTAGAATGTATGTGTAATCATTATAATATAAGTCTTACCAAGCCTTTTAAGAAACTTACTGATAGAGAAAAAAGCTTAATTCTTTATGGTAGTGATGAATTAATACATTTTAATTATGCTTCTCGAAGTGGAAATGTAACTAATCAAACAGATTATTATGAAGGTATTATTAATAATTTAGAAAGACGTTATATGGAAACATCTAGTGGATGGATTAGGGATTGGTTAGAAAACTATATGGTAGAACATACTTGTGAAGTTTGTGGTGGTGCTAGACTTAGTGATGATGTATTAGCTGTTAAAGTTTGTAATAAAAATATTTATGAAGTTACTTGTATGAGCATTAAAGACTTAATTATTTTCTTTGATAATCTTATTTTAAGTGAAGAAAAAATGCAAATAGCTGATCTTATTTTAAAAGAAATTAAATCAAGACTTAGCTTTTTGAAAAATGTAGGTCTTGAATATTTGACTCTTGCACGAAGTGCTGGTACTTTATCTGGTGGTGAAGCTCAACGAATTAGACTTGCAACACAAATAGGATCACAATTAACTGGCGTTTTGTATGTTTTAGATGAGCCAAGCATTGGTCTTCATCAAAGAGATAATGAAAGACTTATTAAGTCTTTACTTGAAATGAGAGATTTAGGTAACACTTTAATTGTAGTAGAACATGACACTGATACTATGCTTGCTGCTGATTATTTAGTGGATGTTGGACCTTTTGCTGGTGATAAAGGTGGTAGTATTGTTGCTGCTGGGACACCAAAGGAAGTAATGAATAATGAAAATAGTCTTACAGGCCGTTATTTAAGTGGTAAAGAATGTATTGAAATTCCAAAAATGAGAAGAAAAGGCAATGGTAAATTTGTTACTATTAAGGGTGCAGAAGAAAATAATTTAAAGAATATAGATGTTAAAATTCCTCTTGGTACTTTTACATGTATTACAGGTGTTAGTGGTAGTGGTAAAAGTAGTTTAATTAATGAGATTCTTGTTAAAACTGTAAGAAATAGTTTATATAAGTCTAAAGAAAAGCCAGGTAAATGTAAAAAAATTTTAGGACTTGATAATATAGATAAGTTAGTTGATATTTCTCAAAGTCCAATAGGAAGGACACCTCGTAGTAATCCTGCTACTTATACTGGGGTATTTGATGATATTAGAGAACTATTTACTAATACAAAAGAAGCTAAAATGTATGGCTTTGAAAAAAATCGTTTTTCTTTTAATGTGAAAGGTGGGCGATGTGAGGCTTGTAGGGGTGATGGTGTAAAAAAGATTGAAATGCATTTTTTGCCTGATGTATATGTTCCATGTGAAGTTTGTCATGGTACTAGGTATAATAAAGAAACATTAAACATCTATTATAAAGAGAAGAATATTGCTGATGTTTTAGATATGAGAGTCAGTGAAGCTTTAGAATTTTTTGGTAATGTTCCAAAAATAAAAAATAAGCTTCAAGTTTTAGAAGATGTTGGTCTTGGTTATATAAAATTAGGACAAAGTGCGCCAACTTTATCTGGTGGTGAAGCAGAAAGGGTTAAGCTTGCCAAGGAATTACAAAAGAAGGCAACAGGAAAAACTTTATTTGTTTTAGATGAGCCAACTACAGGACTTCACTCTCATGATATTAAAAAGTTACTTGCAATTTTACAAAAAATAGTTGATAATAAAGATACAGTTGTTGTGATTGAACATAATCTTGATGTAATAGCTAGTGCTGATTATATTATAGACTTAGGCCCAGAAGGAGGAGATTTGGGAGGAAGCTTGGTTGCTACTGGTACACCTGAAGCTGTTAGCAAGGTTTCTTTATCATATACCGGAAAGTTCTTAAATAAAATGTTAAAATAAATTAATAGGAGGCTAAAATGAGACTAATAGTTGT
Source organism: uncultured Bacilli bacterium (assembly GCA_944358505.1). GTDB lineage: Bacteria > Bacillota_I > Bacilli_A > RF39 > UBA660 > Onthousia. The sequence goes on from CALVRG010000009.1 coordinate 23,635, forward strand.
TACAAAAGAAAAAATCAGATTAAATAGATTTTTAGAATGGCTTTTGTACTTTATAGGTTATTCATTAGTCTTTTTTTTGATTTCTAGAGTTTTTAAATCTTTTTATATAGATTCTACTCATCCTTTATTATTTTCTATTTTAGCTTCTTTTATTATATATATTTTAAATAAAACTATTAAACCCATCTTAGTTAGATTGACTATACCAGTTACAGCTTTAACTTTAGGTCTTTTTTATCCTTTTATAAATCTTTTTATTTTAAAACTTACAGATTGGATTTTAGGTAAATATTTTAATATTTTAAATATATGGGTAGCTCTTATTATTTCTATTTTAATTTCTATTTCTAATATTATTATTGAAGAGTTTGTTATTAAACCGATAATCAGGAAGGTAAGAACTTATGAATAGGGTACTTTTAGATTTGGGTTTTATTAAAGTTTATTATTATTCTATTTTTATTTTATTGGGAGTTTTAGCTGGTATTATAATGGTATGGTTAGAGATTAGAAAAGATAAAATAAATAAAGATGAAATTATTGATATTTTTTTCTATACTATTATATTTGCTTTTTTAGGTGCTAGAATATATTATGTTTTATTTAATTTATCATATTATTTGTCTAATCCTTTAGAAATATTATGTGTATGGCATGGTGGTCTTGCTATTCATGGTGGTATATTAGGGGCATTTTTATATTTGCTATTTTATTCTAAAAAAAATAATATTAATATGTTAAAACTTTTAGACATCTTAGTAATAGGTTTAATAGCAGGTCAGATAATTGGTAGATGGGGCAATTTCTTTAATAGTGAAGCGTATGGTAGTATTACGTCTTTAGAATATCTTAGAAGTTTATATATACCTGAATTTATTATTAATGGTATGAACATAAATGGAGTTTATTATCTGCCAACATTCTTTTTTGAATCAGTTTGGAATTTTGTAGGGTTTATTATCTTAATATTGATTAGAAAATTTTATAAAAAACTTAGAGTTGGTCAATTAATGGGCTTTTACTTGATGTGGTATTCTTTTATTAGATTTATTATAGAAGGAATGAGACTTGATAGTTTGATGCTTGGTTCCATTAGAGTAGCTCAACTTGTGTCTTTTATTTTATTTTTTGTTGGTGTATATTTTGTATTTTTTAATAAGTTTAAATCTTATAAGGAGGCTAAGCTTTATGAATAATTATAAAGTTGTGATAGTTGGTTGTGGTGTTGCAGGAATGACTGCTGCAATTTATTTAAAAAGAGCAGGCGTTTCTTGTATTATTTTAGAAAAGTCAATGCCTGGGGGTCAAATTGTAGATAATGGTAATATTCTTAATTACCCTGGTTTTTCTTCTATTAGTGGAAGCGAATTAGCATTAAAAATATTAGAACAAGTTAAATCTTTAGATATTCCTGTTGTTTATCAAGAAGTAATGGAAATTAAAGTAGATGGTTCAAACAAAAAAGTTATTACTTTAAAAAATGAATATATTTGTGAATATGTTATACTAGCCACAGGAAGAAATCCTAGGACTTTGGGAGTAAGGGGAGAAAAAGAACTTAGAGGTAAAGGTGTTAGTTATTGTGCTGTTTGTGATGGAACTTTATATAAAAATAAGCAAGTGTTAGTAGTAGGTGCTGGAGATAGTGCTTTTGAAGGTGCAATATATTTAAGCAAAATAGCTAGTAAAGTTATAGTTTTATATCGAAATTCTTTTAGAGCAAAAAAATATTTACAAGATGTAGTAAAAGGTAGTTCTAATATTGATTGTATTAAAGGTGAAGTTTTAAGCTTTAGTTTGAATGATAAAAAAATAGAAGTTACAACCAACAATAATACTTTTAAAACTGATGGTGTTTTTGTGTATGTGGGACAACTTCCTAATGCTTCATTTGTTTCTAATTTAAATATTTTAGATGATAATGGTTATATTAAAGTCAGTAATAATTTTGAGACTTCTCTTAGTGGAATATATGCTATTGGTGATGCTTTGAATAAATGTGATTATCAAATTGTTATAGCAATGGGTGAAGCAGCTAAATGTGCTTTAGATATTGCTAGGAGGTGTGAAATATGAATAAGAAAGTTGTAGTTTTTGGTGGGGGTACAGGTTTATCATACTTATTGAAAGGTCTTAAAGATTTTCCTTTAGATATAACAGCGGTTATTACTGTTTCTGATAGTGGTAGAAGCACTGGTAAATTAAGAAAAGAGTTTCATGCTCCAGCTGTTGGTGATATTAGAAAAGTTCTTAGTAGTTTGTCTTCTACAAGTTCAAGTATAAAAGATATGTTGGAGTATAGATTTAATACCACAAGTGATTTGAATGGCCATGCTTTGGGAAATTTAATTTTAATTTCTCTTTTAGAAATTACTGGTAGTTTAACAGAAGCAATTAAGCAGTTATCTATTCTTTTAGATATTAAGAATAAAGTTTTACCTTTAACTGAAGATGCTAATATTGTACTTATGGCAGAAATGATGGATGGTAGTATTGTAGAAGAAGAAGATGCTATTACTAAAAGCGAACAAAAAGTAAAGAGACTTTTTTATAAAGAACAACCTAAAGTTTTAGATGAAGTTAAAGAAGCAATATTAGATGCTGATTTGATTATTTTTAGTATGGGGAGTGTTTATACAAGTTTGCTTCCTCATCTTATTTCAAAAGATATAATTAAATGTTTTGATAAAACAAAATCTCCGATTATGTATCTATGTAATATTGTCACTCAGCCTGGAGAAACTGATAATTTTACTGTGAGTGATCATGTTAATCTTATTAATAGTTATCTTGGTTCTCATAAATTAGATGCTGTTATAGCTTCTAATTCTAAAATCAGTGATGAAATGGCTAAAAGATATGCTAATGATGAAAGAAAAGATCCTGTAAAAATAGATTATTCTGTTTTATCTAAACTTGATGCAGAATTTATTGAAGCTGATTTACTTACTATTGCTGATAATACTTTAAAACATCATAGCCAAAAACTTAGTGCTTTAATATTTTCATATTTAATGAGATAGGATTGATATTATGTCTTTTACAGCTACAGTTAAAAATGAAATAACTTCACTTACAATTTCTGAAACTGCTAAAATCGCTCTTATTTCTGCTTTTTTTCGTAACAATTATCAATATTTTGAAGGACATATTGTAGTTAGTAGTGAAAATAAAGTTATTATTTCATATTTAAAAGATTTACTTGGAAGTTTTGAAGATATATCTTATAAAGAAAAATTGTTAGATAATAACAATTTTAGAAAAAATAAACTTAATGCTTTAATTTTTATTAAAGGCGAAGATTTTATTAGAAATACTTTTTGTTTAGAAGAAGTAAATATACCTAATTATCTTGTTTCTTCAGAAGATGAAATTAGAAGTTATTTAAGGGGCGTATTTCTTAGTAGTGGAAGCATTAATGATCCGAAGACTAGTAGGTATCATTTGGAATTTTTGATTAGCAATTCTAGTGAATCTATATTTGTTCAAAAATTACTCAATAGTTATTCTTTAAATGCTAAGTTGCTTAGTAGAGATAAAGGATACATGCTATATATTAAGGAAGCTGATAAGATTAGTGACTTTTTAAAAATTATAGGTACTAATAAAGCAGTTTTATATTATGAAGAAATAATGGTTTATAGAGATACTAAAAACAAAACTAATCGTCTTAATAATTGTGAACAGGCTAATATGGATAAAGTTGTTAAAACTTCTTTAGAACAATTGAATTATATTAAAATACTAGAAGATAACATGGCTATTACTTTACTTGATGAAAAAACAAAAGAGGCTTTAGAATATAGAAAAAAATATCAAGAAGCTTCTTTAAAAGAACTTAGTAAGATTATTAGTTTAGAAACTGGTAAGCCTATAACTAAATCTGGATTAAATCATAGATTTAGAAAAATTAAAGAATTAGCTTTAAAATTTATGGATTGAATTTTCTTGAAAAAGTATTAATTTTGTAAATTACTATATATTTTATTCTGTAATTAAATAATTAGTTGTTGAAAAATTAAATATGTATATAAAAAAATGGATAATTTAAAATATTATCTATTTTTTTTAAGTTTTTATTTTTGATATAGTGTTTGTTGAAGGAGATTTAATTATTGGGGGGTGATATTTATTTTTTCTGATGTTGTTAAACCTATAGAGGCTGTTGTAGATCGAATAGAAGGTAACATAATAGTTATCGAGCTTGACAAGGGATATTTTATAACTTTGGAAAAAAGATGTTTTCCTTCTATTAAGGAAGGGGATGTGTTGGAAATAAGTAAAAATGATAAAAAAGTCTTTATTAATAAGAAAAAGACAAAGAAAAGGAAGAAAAAGGTAAGTAAATTAATGGATAAAGTATTTAGGTAAAATTATAGTATTTTATCAATTAGGCCATACTTTTTTGCTTCTATAGCTTCTAAAAAATAATCTCTTTCTGTGTCTTGTTCTATTTTCTCTAGTTTTTGATTTGTGTTTTTTGCTAATATTTTGTTTAATTTCTTTTTTGTTCTTAAAATGTGTTCTGCTGCTATTTTTATTTCTGTAGCTTGTCCTTCTGCTCCACCTAGTGGTTGATGTATCATTACTTCACTATTTGCAAGAGCATATCTTTTTCCTTTAGTACCACTTGATAGAAGAAATGCTGCCATTGATGCTGCAATTCCCATACAAATAGTGGATACATTGCTTTTTATTAGATTCATTGTATCATAGATTGCAAAACCAGCAGTAACAGATCCACCTGGAGAATTTATATAAAGTGAAATATCATCATGGTTTAGTGAATCTAGGTATAATAACTCTGCTATTATAGTATTGGCACTTTCATCATTTATGATTCCACTTAAAATTATAATTCTACTTTTTAATAATTTTGAAAAAATATCGTAACTTCTTTCTCCATTTATTTCTTTATCAACTATCATTGGTATTAAGTTCATATTATCACCTAATTCTACTATATCCATTTGCAATTTGATTTATACCTTACAAGATACGGCAAATTTATTAGACAATATGTGCTAGTTTTGATATAATTATTATATAATAAGAGGGTGTTAATATGATAGAAGACATAAAAGTAACTATTAATGGTCAAGAAGAAATTATTCCTCGTGGAATTACATTATTACAGCTTAGTAAAGAATATCAAAAAGATTATCATTTTCCAATTATACTTGCTAGTGTTAATAATGTTTATCGTGAATTAAGTTATGTTATTAATGATTCTTGTGGTATTATTTTTTATGATTTGAAATCTAGAATAGGTAATAGGGCACATATTGCTGGTCTTACTTTTTTACTTATGGTTTCAGTTAAAGAAATGTTTGGAATAGACGCTAATATTAGAGTAATGCATTCTATTGATAAAGGTCTTTATGTAGAAACAACTTTTCCTATTACTGAAACTATATTAAAATCTATAGGGAAAAAGATGTTAAAATTTGTTGAGATGGATCTTGCTATTACTAAAGTTAGTGTTGATAGAATATCTGCAATACATTATTTTGAAAGTATAAATGATTTATCAAAAGCAAGAATAATGAAGTATAATACTAATTCTTTTATTACTTTGTATAGATTGAGTAATTATTATAATTATTTTTATCATCAAATGCCACCTTCTACGGCTTCTTTAAAGGACTTTAAGTTAACTTGGCTAAACGATTATGGCTTTGTTTTACAATTTCCTACAATATATTCTGATAATCAAATTAAAACTTATGTACATCATGCTAATATGTTTGAAGTATATAAAGAATGTAGAGATTGGGCTAAACTTATGAAAATTGAAACTGTTGCAGATTTAAATGGTGTTGTTAGTGGAGGAAAAATTGAAGATTTAATTAGAATAGATGAAACTTTGCAAAGTAATAGACTTTTAGAAGTTGCTAAAAAGATAGTTAAATTAAAAAAAGATAAAAAAATAATATTATTAGCAGGGCCTTCATCTAGTGGTAAGACTACTACAACTACTAAATTGTGCATGTATTTGCGAAGTTTTGGGCTAAATCCTAAAATGATTAGTATGGATGATTATTTTGTTGATAGAGAAAATACTCCTTTAAATGAAAATGGTGAAAAAGATTATGAGTGTTTTGAAGCTGTTGATAATAGCTTATTAACAGAGCAAATTAATCTTTTATTAAATGGTAAAGAAGTTATGGCTCCTATATATGATTTTAAAGCTGGTATCAAAGAATATGTAAAAAAAATGAAACTTGAAAAGGATGATATTTTGTTAATTGAAGGGATTCATGCTTTAAATCCTAAGGTATTAAAAGATGTTCCTTCTAAAAATAAATTTAAAATATATCTATCTGCTTTGACTGAACTTAATATAGATTATCATAATCGTTTTTCTACTACAGATAATAGACTTTTAAGGCGTATTATTAGAGATAATAGAACTAGGGGTTATAGTGTGGAAAACACTTTGAATGTATGGCCTAATGTAAGATCTGGAGAAGAAAAATATATTTTTCCATTTCAAGATGAAGCAGATGTTACTATTAATACAGCATTGATATATGAACTTGGTGTTTTAAAGACGTATGTAGAACCTCTTTTATATTCTGTAGATGAAGATTCTATTTGTTATGAGGAAGCCAAAAGACTTTTGAATGTATTACGTCTTATTTTACCTATTCCAAGTGAAAGTATTCCTGATGACTCTATAATTAGGGAGTTTATTGGTGGAAGTTGTTTTCATGAATAAATTTATATCAAATTGGGATTAATATTTT
>CALVRG010000010.1 GCA_944358505.1 uncultured Bacilli bacterium
ATGAAATCTTATTCAGTGCTAGAAATTACATGGATAGTGGAGGATCTTTATATTTAGTGATAAGAAAAGAACAAGGTGCTCCTTCGGTAATATCCGACTTAAAAAAATATTATGATGTAACTATTATTAATAAAAGTAAAGGTTTTTTTATAATTAGGGCAAAAATGTGTTGACTTGTTGAAGAGTTTATGCTAATAATATAAATTGGCAATGTATTATTTTTAGAAATAATAAATGTAAAAACTATGGTAATGGGGTGAATTTTAGTGTCATATAAAATTGTAGATTATGGGAAAAAACGTAAGAGAAGAAATTATTCAAGAATAAGAAATACTTATGAGCTAAAGGATTTGCTAGAAATCCAGAAAAAATCATATGATTGGTTCATTACAACAGGAATAAAAGAGGTTTTTGAAGATTTATTTCCAGTAGAAAACTTTTCTGGTACACTATCTTTGGAATTCGGTGATTAGCATTTTGAAGAGCCAAGATATTCTATAAAGGCTAGTAAAGATAGAGAAACAACTTATGCAGCACCACTTAAAGTAGAAGTGCGTCTTTTTAATCGTGAAACAGGAGAAGTTAAAGAACAAGAAATCTTTTTAGGCGATATGCCAATTATGACTGACAGTGGTACATTTATAATAAATGGTGCGGAGCGTGTTATTGTTTCACAACTTGTACGTTCACCAAGTGTGTATTTTAATCGTGAGATAGATAAAAATGGGCGTGAGTTAATCACATCGCAGATCATTCCTACACGTGGTACTTGGTTAGAATTTGAAGCAGATGCTAGAGATGTTTTATATGTCAGAATTGATAGAACTAGAAAAGTAACATTAACAACATTACTTCGCGCTTTTGGACTTTCTAGTGATGACGATATTTTAAAATTATTTGGTGAAGATGATTATTTAAAAAATACTATTCAAAAGGATGCTACTAAAAACTTAGATGAAGCATTAATTGAAATCTATGAAAAATTAAGACCAGGAGAACCTGCTACATTAGATTCATCTAAAAACCATATTATTACTAGATTTTTTGATGAATTTAGATATGATTTGGCAAAAGTAGGACGTTATAAATTTAATCGTAAATTAAATATTGCTGATCGTCTTTTAAATCAAACACTTGCAGAAGATATTGTCGTAGATGGAGAAATAAAATTTACTAAAGGAACAAAAGTAACCAAAGACATTTTAGAAGATTTAAAAGAAATATTTGCAAATGGTTATGGCGTAGAAGAAATAAAAATTAATGATGAACTTGATACTTATAACAAAATTCAAAAAGTTACAATTTATGATCCAAATGATAAGAAAAACAAATTAATAGTTATTGGTAATGATCAAACAATTGATTCAAAACGTTTAACTATTTCTGATGTTTATGCTGCAACATCTTATTACTTAAATTTATTACATGGTGTTGGAAATTATGATGAAATTGATCATTTAGGTAATCGCCGTATTAGACAAGTGGGTGAACTTCTACAAAATCAATTTAGAATTGGTATCTCTCGTATGGAACGTGTAATTCGTGAAAGAATGACAACACAAGAAATGGAAGAAGTAACACCTAAAACATTAATTAATATTAGACCTGTTACTGCAGCTATGAAAGAGTTCTTTGGTTCATCACAATTATCACAATTTATGGACCAAACAAACCCTATAGCCGAATTAACTAATAAACGTCGTTTATCTGCATTAGGACCTGGTGGTCTTTCAAGAGATCGAGCAGGTGTTGAAGTGCGTGACGTTAACGCATCACACTATGGTCGTATTTGTCCTATTGAATCACCAGAAGGACAAAATATAGGACTTATAACTTCCCTTGCAAGTTATGCAAAAGTTGATGATTATGGATTTATTATGACACCATATCGCAAAGTAGAAAACTGCAAAATAACAGACGAAGTTGTATACTTAACAGCGGATGAAGAACAGGATTATATTATTTCTCAATCAACAGTTAGTACTAATGAAGATAATGTTATTATTGATGAAACTGTTGCAGCACGATTCCGTGACGAAAATATTCTTGCTAAACCAGAACAAGTTGATTACATTGATGTTTCACCTCAACAGGTCGTATCAGTGACAACAAGCTGTATTCCATTCCTAGAACACGATGATGCAACTCGTGCATTGATGGGTGCAAACATGCAACGTCAAGCAATGCCACTTTTAAAAACAGAAGCACCATTTATTGGAACTGGTGTAGAGCATATTGCTGCTAAAGATTCAGGTGTTTGTGTTATAGCAAAAGCGGATGGTATAGTTGATTATGTAGACGCTAAAAAAATAGTTGTAGCAAATGCTAATGGTAAAGATACATATTACTTAGCAAACTTTGAATTAGCAAATTCTAGTATTTGTTCACATCAAAGACCAATTGTAAGAGCAGGCGATAAAGTAAGCCGTGGTGACATAATTGCAGATGGTAATAGCTGTGATAATGGTGAACTTGCTTTAGGTAAAAATGTGGTAGTTGCTTTCATGACATATAATGGTTATAACTATGAGGATGCAGTAATATTAAATGAAAATTTAGTTAAAGATGATAAATATACATCATTACATCTAGAAGACTATGAAATGCAATGTCGTGAGACTAAATTAGGTCCAGAAGAAATAACTCGTGATATTCCAAATGTTAGTGAGGAAGCTAAGAAAAATCTTGATGAAAACGGTATTGTAGTTGTTGGTACAGAAGTAAAAGAAGGAGATATTTTAGTTGGTAAAGTAACCCCAAAAGGTATGGCAGAATTATCAAGTGAAGAAAAATTATTACATGCAATATTTGGAGAGAAAACTCGTGAAGTAAGAGATACATCTTTACGCGTTCCACATGGTGGGGATGGTATAGTTCATGACATAAAGATTTATTCTCGTAAAGATAACGATGAATTACCAGCTGGTGTTTCTAAAGTAATAAGAGTATATATTATCCAAAAACGTAAAATTCAAGTAGGAGATAAAATGTCAGGGCGTCATGGTAACAAAGGTGTTATTTCCCTTATATTACCACAAGAAGATATGCCATATTTACCAGATGGTCGTCCTGTTGATATCATGCTTAACCCACAAGGTGTGCCATCACGTATGAATCTAGGACAAATTCTAGAATTGCATATGGGAATGGCTGCTAAGAAATTAGGTGTTCATATTGCAACTCCTGTTTTCGATGGAGCACATATTTCTGATATTGAAGAAATTATGGCAGAAGCTGGAATGGATCCTGATGGAAAAACAGTACTATATGATGGCCGTACTGGTGAACCATTTGATAATCGTATTTCAGTCGGAGTTATGTATATGATTAAACTACATCATATGGTAGATGATAAATTACATGCAAGAAGTACAGGACCATATTCACTTGTAACGCAACAACCACTTGGAGGTAAAGCTCAGTTTGGTGGTCAACGTTTTGGAGAAATGGAAGTTTGGGCATTATATGCATATGGTGCTGCTTATACTTTACAGGAAATGATGACAGTTAAATCAGATGATGTTGTTGGAAGAGTAAAAGTATATGAATCAATAGTTAAAGGTGAAGAAATAAATAGAGCAGGAGTTCCTGAATCATTTAGAGTCTTAATGAAAGAATTCCAAGCTTTAGGTCTAGATATATCAATAATTAATGAGGATGGAGAAGCTCTAGGACTTAAGCAAATAGAAGAAAGTGATGAGGAAAGTACTGAACCTTTAAATGAGGATGTAAATATTACAAAAATAGCTCTTGAAGAAGAAAAAGAAGGCCCTTCTATCGACGAGGATGAAAATGATTATGATGAAGAAGAAGAGGAACCTGATATTGAAGAAATTATGAGTGTAGAAAACGAATTAGCTAAAGGAGATGAAGAATAATGATAGAAGTAAATAAATTTGATGCTATAAGAATTGGTATTGCTTCTCCTGAAAAAATTCGTGAATGGAGTTATGGTGAAGTAAAAAAACCCGAAACAATTAACTATCGTACTCTTCGCCCTGAACGCGATGGTCTATTCTGCGAAAAAATCTTTGGACCTACCAAAGATTATGAATGTGCCTGTGGAAAATATAAAAGAGTTCGTTATAAAAATATAGTATGTGATCGTTGTGGAGTTGAAGTAACAAAATCTAAAGTAAGACGTGAGAGAATGGGGCATATTGAACTTGCTAGCCCAGTTTCTCACATCTGGTTCTTTAAAGGTGTACCTTCAAGAATGGGACTTGTTCTTGATATGAGTCCAAGAGATCTTGAGGAAGTACTATACTTTGTTAGTTATGTTGTAATTGATAAAGGAAATGCTCCATTAGAAAATAAACAAACACTATCTGAAAAAGAATATCGTGCTTACTATGAAAAATATGGTAATGGATTCAAAGTTGGAATGGGTGCAGAAGCAATTAAAGAACTACTTAAGAAAGTAGACTTAAAACATGATATAGATGAAATTAATAAAGAATTAGAGACTGCACAAGGTCAAAAGAGAGTACGTCTTTTGAAAAGATTAGATGTATTAGATGCATTTTATCGTTCTAATCAAAAGCCTGAATGGATGATACTAGATTGTATTCCAGTAATACCACCTGAACTTCGTCCTATGATTCAATTAGACGGAGGACGTTTTGCTACAAGTGATTTGAATGATTTATATCGTCGTGTTATTAATCGTAATAATCGTTTAAAGAAATTAATAGAATTAGGTGCTCCTAGTATTATTATCCAAAATGAAAAAAGAATGTTACAAGAAGCTGTTGATGCATTATTTGATAATGGACGTCGTGGTAGAAGTGTAACAGGTGCTGGAAATCGTGCTTTAAAATCACTTTCAAGCATGTTAAAAGGAAAACAAGGTCGTTTCCGTCAAAACTTATTAGGAAAACGTGTTGATTATTCAGGACGTTCAGTTATTGTTGTAGGACCATCTTTAAAAATGTATCAATGTGGTATTCCAAAAGAAATGGCTCTTGAATTATTTAAACCACATGTAATTAATGGGCTAGTTTCTCGTGATATTGCTCATAACATTAAAGCAGCTAAACGTCTAATTGAGAATAGAGATCCAGTTGTATGGGATATTGTTGAAGATGTAATTAAAGAGCATCCAGTATTATTAAATCGTGCTCCTACATTACACCGTTTAGGTATTCAAGCATTTGAACCAATTTTAGTAGGTGGTAAGGCAATAAGATTACATCCACTAGTTTGTCCAGCTTTCAATGCAGACTTTGATGGAGATCAAATGGCAGTTCATGTACCATTATCAGAAGAAGCACAAGCGGAAGCTCGTATGTTAATGCTTGGTTCTGGAAATATCTTAAAACCATCTGATGGAAAACCAATTGTTACACCAGCCCAAGATATGGTTTTAGGTAATTATTATATAACTATGGAAAAAGCAGGAGAAAGTGGCGAAGGTAGAGTATTCAAAGATTTCAATGAAGCTTTAATGGCGTATGAAAGACGTGAAATAACTTTGCATACAAGAATTGTTATACCTGTAGATTCATTCAAATATAAAGTATTTACTGATAATCAAAAAGGAAAATACTTAGTTACCACAGTAGGTAAAATTAAATTTAATGAAATTCTTCCTGATTCATTTCCATACATTAATGAACCAACTGATGATAATATACAAAATATCACTCCTAATAAATATTTCTTACCAAAAGGAACAAATATAAAAGAAGCAATAAAAGCTATGCCATTAGTAAGTCCTTTCGCTAAAGGTACACTTGAGAAAGTAATAGATCAAGTATTTAAGCGTTATAAAACTACAGAAACATCAGAAATGCTTGATAAGATGAAAGATTTAGGATTCTATTATTCAACTATTGCAGGTATTACCATTTCAATGAGTGATGTTGCAACTAGTGTCCATAAACAAGAGTTTATTGATGAAGGACAAGCTTTAGTAAATAAAATTAACAAACAATATACTCGTGGTTTGATTACAGAAGAAGAACGCCATGAGAAAGTTATTGAAACTTGGTATGGTGTTAAAGACAAGGTTCAAAAAGAGCTTGAAGAAATATCAAAAGAACAAGTTGATAACCCAATTTTCATTATGATGCATTCCAAAGCACGTGGTAGTATTTCGCAATTTACTCAGGTTGCTGGTATGCGTGGTCTTATGCAAAAGCCAAATGGAGATCCGATTGAAATCCCAGTAACGTCAAACTTTAAAGATGGATTATCAGTATCTGAATTCTTCTTATCAACTCACTCTGCTAGAAAAGGTAGTGCAGATACAGCTTTAAAAACAGCAGATTCTGGTTACTTAACACGTCGTCTTGTTGATGTATCCCAAGATATCATTGTTAAAGAAGATGATTGTGGTACTGAACAAGGACTAGTAGTTCGTGCTTTTATAAATGAAAAAACAGGATCAGTAATTGAAAGTCTACATGATCGTATTGTTGGTAGATATGCTAGTAAGAAAATTATTAATCCAGAAACTAAAGAAGTAATAGTAGAAAAAGATGAGTACATTACAGAATCTAAGGCAGATAAAATAATAGCTGCTGGTATAGAAGAAGTTGAAATAAGATCAATTCTTACATGTAATACTGAAAAAGGTGTATGTCGCAAATGCTATGGTAAAAATCTTGCAACAGGTAATATTGTTGAAATTGGGGAAGCAGTTGGTGTTATGGCAGCTCAATCAATTGGTGAACCTGGTACCCAACTTACAATGCGTACTTTCCATACTGGTGGTGTTGCTGGTGGAGAAGATATTACTCAAGGTCTTCCACGTGTTCAAGAACTATTTGAAGCACGAAACCCTAAAGGTAAAGCAACAATTGCTGAAATTGATGGTAAAGTTACAAAAATTACAGAAGACCATGGTAAATATAAGATTAGCATTACTAATAAAGTTGAAACAAAAGAACATGTTACAAATTATGGTGCTAAACTTTGTATAGAAAAAGGAGATACAGTAAATTGTGGTGATAAGTTAACAGAAGGTGCAGTTTCTCCAAAAGAATTATTAGATGTAACAGATCCAATTACTACTCAAGAATATATCTTAAAAGAAGTACAAAATACATATCGTTCACAAGGTGTTGATATAGCTGATAAACATATTGAAATCATCGCTCGTCGTATGATTGCAAAAATCAGAATAGTTGATGGTGGAGATACTAAATTCCTGCCTGGATCTCTAGTTAACTTTAGAGAATTTACAGAAGGAAATAAAGAAGTAATTATAAGTGGTAAAAAACCTGCTACAGGAAGACCTGTATTACTTGGTATAACTAAAGCTTCATTAGAAACTGATTCATTCTTATCAGCAGCTTCATTCCAAGAAACTACAAGAATTTTAACTGATGCATCTATTCACGGTAAAGTTGACCACCTAGAAGGATTAAAAGAAAATGTTTTAATTGGTAAACTAATTCCAGCAGGAACAGGTTTAAAAAAATATCGTGATATAGAATACACATTAGAAGATGAATTTAATGATGAAGAACCATTAGAAAAATTAGAAGATGAATTTATGGAATAGGATATCCTATTCCTTTTTTGTAATTATAAATTATTAATATGTCAAATTATATAAAGCCTATTTATTTTTTTTATAACCTTTGCTAAAATAAAAAAGAAGGGATTGGTTAAAATGCGTATAGGTGTAGATTTAGATGGTGTGTTAAATGATGTAGCAGAATGGCATTTTGCTTGCGGTTCAAAATTTTGCCTTGAGCAAAAAATAAATCGCGGATTTAATCCTAGTGGTTACTATATGGAAGAACAGTTTCACTTAACTAGTGATGAAAATAAAGAATTTTGGCGCCAATATATTTTTGATTTATTGATTGCTATTCCAATAAGACCCTATGCAAGTGAAGTTATACATAAACTTCATAAAGCAGGACACAAAATAATAATATTATCTGCAAGAGATAATCAATATTTGAATAATCAATATAATGGTATGATAGATTATTACGTTGAATCATGGTTAAATAAACATAATGTTGAATATGATGAAATAATTATAAATAGTAAAAATAAACGCGAAAAATGTTTAAGTATCGGTTTAGATTTAATGATTGAAGATAAGGCGAGTAATGTTAATGATATCTCTAAGATTATTCCTGTTATGGTGTTTGATGCTCCATATAATCAAAATTGTACAGGTAAAAATGTTATTAGAGTATTTTCTTGGTATCAAATATATCAAGAGATAATAAATAAATTTGCAGCCATTGAAATAATTTAATAAGAGGTGATAAAATGGTTAAACTAAATAATAGAGGATTTGGAATGACCACAATGCTTATATTTATAGGTATATTTATTATTGTCCTAATTGCTATTATGATATTAGCATACAATAATGGGGTTGAAAAAGATTCCCCTGTAAAAGCTGTTGAAAAAGAAAATGGTTTATTTGTTTCACCACAAGATGAGGAGGAAGATTAATGAAAAAAGTTGCAATTAATGGGTTTGGAAGAATAGGAAGACTTGCATTTAGATTATTAAATGATGATCCTGATATGGAAGTTGTAGCAATTAATGATTTAACAGATGCAGAACAACTTGCATATTTATTAAAGTATGATACTTCACATAGAAGATATAGAACAGAAGAAATATCATTTGAAGAGGATAACATTGTCGTTGGAGACAAAAAAATAAAAATTTATGCTGAGACTGATCCATCAAAGCTACCTTGGAAAGAATTAGATATTGACATAGTATTAGAATGTACTGGTAAATTTACTAGTGAAGAAAAAGCTATGGCTCATATCAATGCTGGAGCCAAAAAAGTAATAATATCAGCTCCTGCTAAAGGTAATATAAAAACAATTGTTTATAATGTTAACCATGATATATTAGATGGAAATGAATTAATAATATCAGCAGCTAGTTGTACAACTAACTGTCTAGCTCCAGTATTAAAAGTATTAGATGATGCTTTTGGTATAAAACAAGGATATATGACAACAGTTCATGCTTATACAAATGATCAAGCAACACTAGATGTAGCACATAAAAAAGGAATCTATGCTCGTCGTGGTAGAGCAAGTGCTGCTAATATAGTTCCAGCATCAACTGGTGCAGCATCTGCCATTGGAAAAGTGCTACCAAACTTAGAGGGAAAAATGGAAGGTACTGCAATGAGAGTTCCAGTAACTACAGGTTCAGTTGTTGATTTAGTATTAAAACTTAATAAAAATACCACAGTAGAAGAAATAAATAGAACATTAAAAGAACATGCTAATGAAACTTTGGGGTATACAACAGATCCAATTGTTTCAAGTGATACTATAGGAATGCATTATGGTAGCCTTGTTGATAGTTTACTTACATCAATTAGCGAAGTAGATGGTGAACAACTAGTAAAAGTAGTATCTTGGTATGATAATGAAATGAGTTATACTGCCCAATATATTAGAGTGGCAAAATATGTTGCAAATCTTTAAGAGCTTTAAGCTCTTTTTATTTTTAAATACTATAAAACAATAGTATAACTATATTGAAAAAAAGATAAAAACAGGCTAAAATTAATATAAGTATAATATAGTTTCAAAAGGAGAAAAAATGAAAAAAACAATTAAAGATTTTGATATTGAAAATAAAAGAGTAATAATTAGATGTGATTTTAATGTTCCATTAAAAGATGGAGTAATAACCGATGATACAAGGATAGTAAAAAGTTTACAAACTATTAATTATGCATTAAAACATAAAGCTAAAATAATTCTGATGTCACATTTAGGTAGAATAAAAAAAGAAGAAGACAAAATTAAAAATAATCTTAATGTAGTAGCAACTAGACTTAGTCACCTTTTAAATAAAAAGGTAACCTTTATAAATGAAACAAGAGGAAAAGAATTAGAACAGGCTATTTTTAATATGAATGATGGTGATATAATTCTAATGCAAAATACTCGTTATGAAGATTTAGATGGCAAAAAAGAAAGTAATTGTGATATGGAATTAGCAAAGTATTGGGCTAGTTTAGGTGATATATTTATTAATGATGCTTTTGGTACTTTGCATAGAGCTCATGCTTCCAATGTAGGTATTAGTACATACTTACCAAGTGGAATAGGATTATTAATAGAACAAGAATTAAATGCTTTATCTTATCTTTTTGATCCTGAAAGACCATTTACCATAATTTTAGGAGGCGCTAAAGTAAGTGATAAGATAGGACTTATTGAAAACCTACTTCCTAAATGTGATAAGATTTTAATAGGAGGAGGTATGGCTTTTACTTTCTTAAAAGCAGAAGGATATAATATTGGAAATTCTCTTTTAGATGAAGAGGGACTTGAATTTTGTAAAATTATATTAAAAGATTATCCTAATAAAATAATATTACCAGTAGACATCATGTGCCATAATGAATATAAAGATGAAAAAGGCGTTGCTAAAGATATAACAGATTTAAATGATGATGACATTGGATTAGATATTGGGCCTAAAACAATTAATATTTTCAAAAATAATTTAATAAAAACTAAAAGTGTTCTTTGGAATGGCCCATTGGGTGTCTATGAGTTTAAAAACTATGTAGAAGGAACAAATAGTATTTTAAAATATTTAACTACACTTGATGGTAAAACAGTTTTAGGTGGAGGAGATATAGTAGCTGCTGCTACAGCATGTAAAGTTACTGATAAAATATATCATATTTCAACAGGCGGTGGTGCTACGTTAGAATATTTAGAAGGTAAAGAATTACCTGGTTTAAATAATATTAAAGAAAAATAACTTTATAATAGGAGGTTACATTATGCGTATAGGCTTATTTACAGACTCTTACCCACCATATGTTAATGGTGTAGCAACAAGTATAGAAACATTAAAAAAAGCTCTCGAGAGAAAAGGACATGAAGTCTATGTTGTAACAGTAGGACAAGATTCTAAAACTTATGATTATAATGAGAAAGAAAGAATATTAAGAATACCAGGGATACCTTTAGGAATATATGATTATCGTATGTCTAGCATCTATCCTATCAAGGTTATAAATAGAATAAAATCTTGGAATTTAGATATAATTCATTCACACACAGAACTTAGTATGGGAATATTTGCACGTCTCTTTTCTAAGCAGTATAACATTCCATTAGTACATACATATCATACCATGTATAAAGACTATACTTGGTATATTTCAAGAAATATTAAATATTTTGATTTAGGATGTAAAAAGGCAGTAGAATATTTAAGCAAATTTTATTGTGATAATACTGCTGATGCATTTATTGTGCCAACTGTAAAAACATATCATTTATTTAGAGATGAATATCACTATGATAAAGATATATATATAATACCAACCGGAATAGATGCAA
Organism: uncultured Bacilli bacterium; assembly: GCA_944358505.1. Classification (GTDB taxonomy): domain Bacteria; phylum Bacillota_I; class Bacilli_A; order RF39; family UBA660; genus Onthousia. Next base: position 11,316 of record CALVRG010000010.1, read on the forward strand.
GTAGATTTTATAAAGAGAATAAAGATAAATTAAAGGTTACAAAATTAAGAAGATACTTAGGATATAAAAAGAAAGACTTTGTTTTATTATTTGTTGGTCGTCTTGCTCAAGAAAAGAATATTTCTTTTTTATTTGATGTCATAGAAAAAAGTAAAAATAAAAATATAAAATTATTAATAGTGGGATATGGTCCTGATGAGGAGAAATATCGTCAAGATATAACAAATAGAAAGCTAAATGATAGAATTATTTTTGCTGGTAAAGTTGCTTGGCAAAATATGCCTAATTATTATCATACTGCTGATGCCTTTATAACAGCATCAACTACTGAAACACAAGGATTAACAGTAATAGAAGCTTTAGCCGCTTCACTTCCTGTAGTTTGCATAGATGATGATGCTTTTAAAAGTGTTATTATAGATAACTTTAATGGACGCATTTTTAGTAATAAAGATGAATGTATAAATATTATAGAAGAATTAGCAACTAACAAATTAGAATTAGAAAATTTAACAAACAAGACTGAAGCATCAGTAAAAAAATATTCTTTAGATCAATTTGCAGAAAGTGTTTTAGAAGTATATAAAGTAGCAACTATTAAACACAACAAGAAACAAACTTTATCCACAAAATTTGTGGATAAAATAAAAAAAATATTGAAAGAAGGAATTAATAATGATAATAGCTCTCAATCATAAAAGTAATTTTACTAAAGATGAGATATTAGATTATCTAAAAGATTATAAAAAGTTAAATACTAATAATCATAAAATGATTTTAATACCTAGTGCATGTTACCTTTCATTAATGCCAAATAATATAGTTTTTGGATCAGAAGATGTTAGTAGTAAAGAAATGGGTGCCTATACAGGTGAAATTAGTGCAGAAGCTATTAAATCATTGGGCGCTACTTATACATTAATTAATCATAGTGAAAGAAATACTAAAATGAACGAAAATCTTGCCATAAGTAAGCAAAAATTAGAAAAAGCATTTTCTAGTAATTTAATACCTATTATTTGTATAGGAGATACACAAGAAGAACATAAAAGTGGTATTTATGTTGACAAAATAAAAAAGGATATGGATTATCTATTAAGTGATATAGATAAATCAAAAGACTTTATTATTGCCTATGAACCAATATTTGCGATAGGAACAGGACTAGTTCCCCAAAATAGCGATATTGAAAGAGTAACTACTATGTTAAAAGAAATATATCAAAAAGAAATACTTTATGGTGGTAGTGCGAATGAAGATAACATAGAAGAATTACAAAAAGTTAAAAATATTGATGGTTTTCTTTTAGGAGGAATATCTTTAAAGCTTCATTCATTACAAAAATTCTTTAATAAGCTACAATAAAAAACGAAGTGATAATTATATGTCAGATAGTAATCAATTGTTTGAAATTAAACGGATCGCTATTGAAAAATATAAAGATCAATATTGTAAAGAAACAAATAGAATAGAAAGTTATATAAAAGAAAGTAGCTTTTGAAATTTCAAAATATATGCCTAAATTGGAATTACCTAAACATAAAACTTTACAGATTAAATAGTAAAGTTTTTTTCGACAAAATCTCTATTTTTTTTCTCTACCAAAATTTATAAATATATTATATAATTAAAATGCGTGGTAGTATATGGAAGGAGAGAATATGAAAAAAACCAACGTATTAATGATTGATGATAATATTGAATTAGTTAAGATGGTGAAAGAATATTTTAAAGATAATGAGGAAATAGCTATAAATTTAACTGCTAATGATGGAGTTGAAGGATTAAGATTAATAGAAAACAATCAAGAAGATTATGATGTAATTTTATTAGACTTAATAATGCCAAATAAAGATGGTATATCAGTATTAAGAGATATGAAATAAAAAAAGTTAAATAAAAAAGTAATAGTATTAACGTCTTTTAATACTCAAGAAGTTATAAGAGAGGCAAGTGAATTAGGAATAAGTTATTTTATTCTCAAGCCATTTGAATTAACAGAATTAGAAAAAAGGATTTTAGAATGTAGTAGTAAAAATGGATATGATAAGAAAACTATTGATATGAAATACAATAATCTTCAAGTATCAATAACTAAAATACTTCATGAGCTTGGTGTACCATCACATATTAAAGGATATCAATATATAAGAGAAGGTATAACAGTACTTTATGAACACCCAGAAGTAATAGGAGGAATTACTAAAGAATTATATCCTGATATAGCAGAAAAATTTGATACAACAGTATCTAGGGTTGAAAGAGCGATACGACATGCTATTGAAGTAAGTTGGAATCGTGGCAATTGGCAATTAATGGAAGATATTTTTGGACATAGTGTTGATATTGATAAAGCTAAACCAACTAATTCAGAATTTATTGTTACCGTAGCAGATAAACTTCGTCTTGAGTTTCATCAGGATGCAATAAGACAGTAACACAGTTATTAAGACGAGCAGTATTTTAGTCTTTTTTTTTGCTGAAATATTGACTTTAGAAAGTAAAAAACATATACTCATATTATGAGATATGAGAGGTGAATACAATTAATGGAACGAAAAATAAATAAGTTTCTACTTAAGTGGAAAAACGATTTGATAAGAAAACCACTATTAATTATTGGAACAAGACAAGTTGGTAAAACATATTCTGCTTTATCCTTTGGGAAAGAAAATTATAAATATGTTGCCTATTTTAATACAGACCATAATACTGTTTTAAAAAATCTATTAAAAAAAGAAAGATCCATTACTAAATTATCTGAAGCATTAAGTGTAATTTGTGAAGTGCCAATTGTAAAGCATGATACCCTTTTGATTTTTGACAATGTAACTGATGAAGATATAATAAAAGGAATAAAGCTATTTGGTTATGATAAAAATGATTATCATGTAATTGCAATAACTTCAAAAAGAGATGCACTTTTAAAATTTCGGGGTGAAGAATTTCAATATAAGATAATGAATGAAATGGACTATGAGGAATTTCTTTGGACATTAGGAGAAAAAGAAGTCGCTGAAAAAATAAGATATGCATATGATAATCATAAAAATTGTAGTGTACATGCCAAAGCTTTAGATTATTTTTATGAGTACTTAATAACTGGAGGTTTACCTGAAGTAGTTAATGCTTATGCTACAAATAAGCATTATGGATACTTAGATAGTATTAAAGAGAGAGTCTTTGATATTAATAAGAGTGAACTCCTAAATAATAAAAACTTAATAGATATAGAACGTGGGATAGAAGTAATGGAAAGTATTCCTAAACAATTAGAAAAAGAAAATAAAAAGTTTCAATATGGTGTGTTAGGTTATGGTCGTCGCGCTAAAGAATATGAAAATGCCATTAATTATTTAGCAATTAACCAGTTAGTTTATAGATCTTATAAAATAAGAGTTGCTAAATCTCCATTATCTAGTTGCCGTGAACTTGATAGCTTTAAATTATATCTTCCAGATGATGGACTTTTAAGTATGAGATATAATCTAACAAAAGATAGGTTAATAGTTGATGAAGTTATAAAACAAGCACTATATGAAAATCATATAGCTCACACTCTTATGGAAGCTGGATATTCTTTATATTATTACCAATCTGAAGGAAAAGCAGAAGTTAATTTTGTTATTCAAAATCGACTAGGTAAAATTATTCCTATAGAACTTGC
>CALVRG010000011.1 GCA_944358505.1 uncultured Bacilli bacterium
AGTACAGGTTGTCCTTTTTCATAACGTTCTTTTACTTCATTAATTATTGCTTTATATTTAGCACTTCTTGTTGCAAATACTAAATCAGGGGCATCAACTCTTATAACAGGTTTATTAGTAGGTATTGTAATAACATACATATTATAAATATCTCTAAATTCCTCTTCTTCTGTTTTTGCAGTACCTGTCATTCCTGAAAGCTTATTATACATTCTAAATAAATTTTGGAATGTTATTGTTGCAAGTGTTTTAGTCTCTTGATTTATTTTTACTCCTTCTTTAGCCTCTATAGCTTGATGAAGTCCATCGCTATAAGCTCTACCTTTCATTAATCGTCCAGTAAACTGATCTACTATTACAACTTCATCATCTTGCACTACATAGTCAACATCTTTTTTCATAGCATAATTTGCTCTTAAAGCTTGATTAATATAGTGTAAAAGTGTAGCATTTTCTATTTCATACAAATTCTTTACCTTAAATGTTTTTTCTGCTTTTTCACTACCTTCATCAGTTAAAGAAACGCTTATTGTACTTTTTCCCGTTTCATCGCATATATAATCTGTATCTTCTTTTAAACTTTTAGCAAATTTATCAGCTTCTAGATATAGATTAGCACTGTGTTGTGCTCCACCAGAAATTATTAATGGAGTCCTAGCTTCATCAATTAAAATAGAATCTACTTCATCAACAATAGCAAAATTTAGTGGCCTTTGAACTCTATTTTCTTTTCTAATTACCATATTATCTCTTAAGTAATCAAAGCCTATTTCATTATTAGTAGAATATAAAATATCACAATTATATGCTTCTTGTTTTTCTTTTGGAGACATATCTCTTGTATTAACACCAACAGTCAATCCTAAAAAGCGATGTATACCTCCCATCCATTCAGCATCACGAGTTGCTAAATATTCATTAACAGTGATAATATGTACACCTTTTTCTTCTAAAGCATTTAAATAAGCAGGCATTACACATGTTAATGTTTTTCCTTCACCTGTTTTCATCTCTGCTATATTACCATAATGAATTGCAAGTGCACCTAGTATTTGTACATAAAAAGGCTTTTCGCCAATAACACGATATGCAGCTTCTCTTGCAACTGCAAAAGCTTCGACTAAAATATCTTCTAATGTTTCTCCGTTTTTTAATCTTTCTTTAAATTCTTTTGTTTTATTTTTTAATTCGTCATCACTTAATTTTTGCATTTCTTCATCAAGTGCAACTACTTTATCTGCCTTTTCAGAAAACTTTTTTAACTCTTTATATTCATGATCAAAAAATTTTGTAAATAATCCCATTTTAAACATCTCCTTGTATAATGTATTTTATCAAAAAAAAGTAATAATAAAAAGCTTTTGTGATAATTTTATTTATTTTATATAAAAAAGAATGATATTTTAATATCATTCTTTTTGTTATTCTGACTCAATTAATCCATATCCGCCATTTTTTCTTTTATAGACAACTGCTTCTTTATCAGTATCAACATTTTTAAATAAGTAAAATTCATGACCAAGTAGTTCAAGTTGAAGAATAGCTTCTTCTTCATCCATTGGTTTTACTTCTACTTTCTTTCTTTTTATAATATTGTTTTCTTCATAATCTTCTTCTTCAATATTCATAATACTGAAATCAATCATTGTCTTTGCTTCTTTGGCTTTTATTTTAGTTTTATTTTTTCTTATTTGTCTTTCTATTATATCTATAGCTTTATCAACAGCAGCATAAAAATCATCTTGTGTCTCTTCAGATCTAATAATAAAATTATGAAGTGGAATTGTAATCTCTACGGTTTGAAAATGTCCTTTAACTTTTACTACTACATTAGCACGTACATCCTCACTATTTTCTAGATATTTTTCTATCCTTGTTAATTTTTCCTTGATGTAGTCTCTCATAGCATTAGTTACTTCTATTTTGTTACCTCTAATAATTATTTCCATACTATCACCTTCCTTAGTATTAATATACCACAAAAGAAGAAAAAAACCAACTATTTTACTAATGCTGGTTCTTTTATTGGTGTTACATCAACCGCTTGGTACCCTTTACTAGTTTCAAGTAATGTAAACTCTACATATTGTCCTTCAGCCAAAGTTTTATAACCCTCACAATTAATAGTTGAATAATGAACAAAAATATCTTCGTTTTCTTTGTATTCAATAAAGCCATATCCCTTTTCATTATTGAACCATTTTACTTTTCCAATCACTAGGATCACCTCCACATCTTTTATTGCTCACTTCTTGCCTACTACTTTCTCAAATGATGTGTTTTCATTATATCAATAGCATTATGTTTATTATAATTTTTTCCGTTAATTGTCATTTTCATTCCTTTAAATGTTATTTATATAGAAAAACATAAACATTATTCCAATCGTTCTTTAAAGATGCCTTTTTAAGGATAACTTATTTTTTAATTAGTGATTGGAGTTATAATTTTTGTAGCATAGGAGGGTAGTATGAAAGAAGCATTTTTAAATCATTCTATGGACTTCATATCTAAAAATAGAATTGATATGAGTGACGAAGATAAAGAAAAGCTAATATATGGTTTAGAGGGTCTTTACATGACTATAACTAAACTATTGATAATTTTTCTTATTGCTTTGGCTTTAGGTTTTATTAAAGAATTTATTATAACATTAATACTCTTTAATATAATAAGATTTCCAGGTTTTGGATTTCATGCCAGTAAGTCTATAGTTTGTTTAATTTCGAGTACTATTTTAATTTTAGGATTACCTTATTTATTTGTTAATGTTGAGGTTAATCTTATCATTAAATTAATTCTATGTTTAGTTTCAGTTATAACATTTATAATCTGTGCTCCTGCTGATACCTATAAAAGACCACTTACTAATAAGAAAAAGAGAACTATTAGAAAGGTTTGTGCCTGTACTATTGCAATAATTTATAGTGTTATTATTATTGCCTTTAATAAGAGCATAATTAGTGATTTGTTATTAGCAGCACTTATGATTGAAACTGTTTTAATTTCTCCTATAATGTATGTTATTTTTGGAGAACCTTATAATAATTATAAAAAGGTTTAAACATTTATATGTTTAAATAAATATGTAGTAAGGAAAGGATGAGAAGTGAAATGAAAAAAAGAATAGCTAAAGTTCTAGCTGCTGTTGCTATGTTAGCTACTGCAAGTGCTAGTATGGGATGTGCTTGGTGGATGTGTGAAGAACCAAAAGCATTAAAAAACATGGATTAATAAATTAAGAGTGTGAATTCACTCTTTTTTTAATTCTAATTTTTGAATAAAATAATTATCTATAGTTTTTACTTCCGTATTAAAAACCTGTGATTTTTTAATTATTTTGTCTGCAAAATATAAACCTTTACCATGGGTACTACCTTTTGTTGTAAATCCTTTTTTAATTACATTCTTTAAATTTATTTTACCTTTAAAACTATTTGTTATAACAAATAAGATATTTTCTTTAATTTTATATACTTCTAAAGTTATCTGTTTTTTTTCTGAATTTATTGCAGCCTCTATTGCATTATCAAAATAAATGCCAATAAGTTGACTTAATTCTCTACAAACAACTGAAGAAAATTTAAAATCATTATCTTTTAATTTAGGACTAATATCTACTGATATATTTAATCCTTCCATGTTCGCTACTAATAATTTATAATATATTAAGCTTTTTATTTCTCCTTTTGGTATATATTTTATTTGACCAAGTATATATGTGTCAGCAGTTAAATCAACTTTTAAAATATCACTTAATATTTTTATTATTTTTTCATCTTTTGTGGCATCTATTATTTTTGAAAGTTGATTTTTATATTCGTGTATCTTTAAGTCTTGCTTTTCTTGATAATCCTCTACATTGCGCATACATTCTGTCAATATGTTATTTTGAATTAAAAGCCTATCATATTTTATTATTTCACACATATAGATTAATATTAATAAAATAAAGACAATAATTACAATATTAATAGTAAAATAATACTTTGTTGGTGCAAATAAATTCGATGTCGTATAATAACAAATGCATATAGCTATAAAAGCAAATAAGCAATAAATTATAAGAGCTCTATTTTTAGGCCTTTCTAATCTTTTAGTACTATTAGTAATGAATTTATTAATAGGTTTCAAATTAAATATAAAATATGTCACTAGTGAAATACATGTATTAGTTAAAAACATGATTAAATAGTTGTTTCTCATTGCATCAAATTCCATAAAATTAATCATTATAGCTGAGCATATCAAATCTGGAATTGTTGAAACTATCATTATAAATAATACATATATTAGGCTAACTATTATATCAATTTCAAATATTTTCTTCACTGACAATGATAAAAACAAAAAAGTTAAAAATGTTGTAAAATCATATTCTGTTGTAAAAAATACTATAGTTGGTAAAATACTTAATAAAATCCACTCTAAATTCTTTATGGTTAATAACTTTATTTGTGATTTTGTTATTTTTTTGATAATTAATATAGCAATTAAATTCATTAAAGTGATATTAATTAGTTTTACTATTACTAGTGACATATTTAATCAACTCCTTTTTACCAGATCTTGATATTAAGTTAGTACTCATACCATTTATGAATAACACTTCATTTTCTCTTATATTATAAGTACTTATTTTATCAGTATTTAAAATTAAACTCTTATGTACTTTTAAAAATCTTTTATCTAATTCCTTTGATATTGCATTTAATGTATAAGATGCTTTGAAAGTACCATAATCCGTTTGAATAATACATCTTTTGCTATCTTGTTCTTTCTCAATAAAAATAATACTTTTTAATTCTATTTTATATAATGTGTAATTGTATTCATAATTTAAACATTTTTCTTTACTGTTATATTGTTTATAAATTATTTTTAACGTCTCTTTTATTTTAGTTTTGCAATTGTCATATTTACTTATAAAATCTAATAAATATAATCTATTAGTTAGTGCTTCATAACGATATTCTGAAAAAGAAGTTACGATTACTATAATAGAATTCCAATCTTCTAATTCTTCTCTTATAAACCTTGTAGCATCTAATCCTGAGCCGTCTTTTGTTTTAATATCAAGAAAATATACTTTAAATCCTAGGTCTTTTCTAGCTAATGCTTCGAAACGTTCATCATAAGTTTCAAATGTATACTTTTTATATTCAATATCATAACTCATCATAAACTTATCAATTTCATCTGTTACTAGTTTTCTAAACTCTTTTTCATCATCACATATAATAAAATTTAACACTACTTCATCCTCCTTTACACAACACCCTCTAAATTTTACCATATATTTCCAGTTTATAAAATTTTTGTCAAAAAAAAATAGTAGCTATTTAACCCTATTTTTCTTTTTAAATTTTTGTTCTTTTTTTATTACTTCTCCTACTTTTTCAATAATATTATCTGTTACTTCTTTATTCTTTTTAGAAATTATAGTTGTTCTTAATACAAACCAAACAACTATAATAAATATTATTATATATAAAATTCTACCCATAACTGGATCTTTTAATGAATAGAAAATTGATGCACTCGCAAATAAAAAATTAAATCCATAAATTATTAATACAGTTGTTCGTTGAGAGAAGTTCATTCCCAAAAGTTGATGATGTATATGCTCTTTGTCTGGTGAAAATGGTGCTTGATGTTTTAAAAGTCTTCTTATTATCGCAAATAATGTGTCCAATATTGGAATTCCTAATATCATAAGTGGTACAAACAAACTAGTAAGCGCTGGTCCTTTAAATTCTAATAGTGTTATAACCGCTATCATAAAGCCTAAGTACATAGCACAGTCTCCACAAAATATTTTTGCCGGATAAAAGTTATGTAGTAAAAAACCTAACGTTGCTCCTAACATTATAAATGTTAATATCATTACTAATGTTCCACTACGTCCTTGAAAATATCCAATAATACCAATAGTTAAGAAAAATATACTACATATTCCACCACTTAATCCATCTAAACCATCTATTAGATTTATTATATTAACACATGCTACTATAAAGAAAATAGTGAAGGGATATGATAACATTCCAAAATTTAATGTATAACCAAATGCTGTTATATTATTTAAAAGAAAGCCTCCATAGAAAACAAGAATTGATGCTGCTATTATTTGTCCTATTAGTTTTGTTCTTGCTCTTAATGATTTAATATCATCTGCAATACCTGTTAATATTATAATAAAACTGCCTATTAGTATAGAGTTCATTTGAACACTTTCTGTTCCAAATAGCATATAACTTATTAGGAAAGCTAAAAATATTCCTACTCCACCTAATTTAGGGGTTGCCTTTGTGTGTATATGTCTATGTCCTTCATCGTTTCTTGGAATATCTATAGCTCCAATATGCTTTGCTATTTTTTTCATAAATGGCATTATAAGAGCAGAGCAAATAAATGTTGTTATAACTATCTTTAATATGGAAATTATTTCTTGATTCATAATTTTTCCTCTTTTCTAAAATTATTATAACAAGTAAGCATATTTTTTACAATAAAAGTTAATAAACAAATAGAACCTTGTCTTTATACTAAAGATTCAAGGTCCTATTTTAATTATCTTCTAATAATTTTACATTATCTAATAAAACTCCAGTTCCTTCAACAACACAAGTTAACGGACTATCTGCAATTAATACTGGAACTTTTAATTCTTTCTTTAATACTTCATTTAATCCTTTTAACATAGAACCACCACCAGTTAAAACTATACCTTTATCTACAATATCAGCAGAAAGTTCAGGTGGTGTTTGCTCTAATACATTGGTTGCTGCTTTTACTATTTTATATATAGACTCATGTAATGCCTCTTCTGTTTCTACTTCATTTATTTCAATTGTATTAGGAAGTCCTGTTACTAAGTCCCTTCCTCTTACTTCTAATTTAGTCTTTTTATCAGGTTCATAAAGATTTGCAAAGTTTATTTTTATATCTTCTGCTGTTTTTTCACCTATTAACAATTTATATTTTTCTTTAATGTATTTAACAATATCTTGATCAAATACATTTCCTGCTATACGAACTGAAGCACTATTTACAATATCATTTAAAGATAATATTGCTATATCTGTTGTCCCTCCACCAATATCTATTACCATATTAGCACTAGGTTTAGATATATCCATACCTGCTCCTATAGCAGCAACTTTTGGTTCTTCTTCCAAAAATACTTTTCTTGCTCCTGTACGTTCTGCAGCTTCTTTTATAGCATTTTTTTCAACTGGAGTTACATTAGTTGGACAGCATATTAGTATTCTAGGCCTTGATAAAAAGTTCCTAGCATGAATTTTTCTTATAAAATAATCTAACATTATTTCAGTAATTTCAAAGTCAGCTATTACACCATCTTTCATAGGTTTAATAGCTTTTACTTTTTCTGGTGTTCTTCCTAGCATTTCACTAGCTTCTTTACCTACTGCTACAACTTTTTTATTGTCTGTATCAATAGCAACAACACTAGGCTCATTTAAGACTATTCCCTCTCCTTTTATATATATTAAAACATTTGCTGTTCCTAGATCAATACCAATATCTTTTGATAGCATTTATATCACGTCCTTTTACTTTTAATATTTTAGCAAAAATATAATATAAAGTAAATTGTTTTCGATTAAAAAAAACGGCTTTTACTCCGTTTCTTCATTAGTGTTAGTTTCTTCTTCAGTAGTAGTACTATCAGTTGTTGTTTCTTTTTCCTCATCTTTTATTACTTGATCAAAATATTTACTAGGATCTACTACTTCACCTGATTTATATAATTCAAAATGTAAATGATTACCTAAATCTTGATCTATAGTATTAGTACCACTTTTACCAATTACTTGTCCTTGTTTGACTGTATCATTTTTCTTAACTGATACTTCACTCAAACTTTGATAGCTACTAATGAAGTCATTGTCATGCTTTATTTCTACAATTGTTCCAAGAAGTTCATCCTTTTTCACATCTATAACAGTTCCATCTAGCACTGCTACTATGTCAAATGAATCTTTTAAGCCAAAATCTATACCAGAATTTTGAATATAAGTATTCTCATGATAAAGAATAGATTTTTCTTGAGAAGCGTTATCTGCTTGATAATCGTAGAAATACTTAAGTGTTTCTACTTGATCATTTGTGTAGGGTCTTATCATTTTTATTTCTTCTTTAATTACTTCTTGATCTTCACTTTCATCACTTATTATTGATGAATTAACATATTCAACATCTTCTTGTATGTTATTCGCTTGCATGTTTTGACTTACAAAGAAAGCACCCATTCCTGTTAGAGAAAAAGCAATTAAATAAGCACCAACTATAGCACTTTTCTTTAATCTTAATTTTTTCATTATCCATCACCTCATTAAGAGTTTTAACGAAAATAAAAAAATTATACTTTAAATTTTATTTTTTAAAAAATTATTGCAGATTCATAAATATCGTATATAAAGTTTGTTACTAAGTAAATGATTGCGATTGCTAAAAAGAAATAAAATACTCGAGCTTGCCAAATTTTATTTTTTTTAAAAATTGCATTAATATTTATAGAATCAAGACTCCATATTACTAATATTGTCATAATTAGGTATATAAAATATTTAACACTCATTTTGTTTCCTCATATTTATTTATCTTATTTATTCTTCTAATATGTCTTTCTTCGTTTGAAAATGGAGTCGTAATAAAAGTAATAATTAAATTGTAAGCTTTTTTTAACTTCATATTTTCATTTAAACAAATGATGTTAGCATCATTATCAAGTCTTGTTTCTATTACATCTTTTTTACTTAAAATTCTCGCTGCTCTTATTCCTTTTACTTTATTACATGCTATAGATATGCCAATTCCACTACCACAGATGGCAATACCAAAATCTATTTCTTTATTAGCTAAGGCTGTTCCTAATTTAAAAGCATAATCAGGGTAATCAACGCTCTCTAATCCTTTACAACCATAATCTATAACTTCATAATTAATATTTAACTTTTTTATTAATTCTTCTTTTAAATTATAGCCACGGTGATCACTTGTTATTCCTATTTTCATATTTTTTTCCTTTCTTTTTGCTTATTAAATTTATAAATCATAAATACTGATAATATTAAACTTTATCTTCAATTTTATTATAACTCTAAATTATTGAAAAAAGAAGCTTATGCAGCTTCTTTTTGATTAAATCCATATTTTCTATTAAACTTGTCTATTTGTCCTGCTTTTGATGCTCTTCCTTGTTTTCCTGTATAGAATGGATGACATTTAGAACATACTTCTACACTAATTTCATCTTTATTTGACATTATATTAAATGTTGCACCACAAGCACAAGTAACTTTACAAGGTCTGTAATTTGCTGGGTTATTTTTTGCCATTATTTTCTCTCCTTTCGCCATGATAAATAATATCATAGAAATTGTTTACTTATATTATAGGTAAACTGATTCGCTACTTAATATATCAAAATTTTATTGATTTGGCAAGTACTTTTCTATTATTTTATTGGCTATATCTTCATATGCTCTTGTTGAAGGATAAAAATTAGTAGGATTAGGTAAATAATCTTTATTCTTTTTAAAAGTATTATATATATCTAAATATTCTATATCATATTTTGCTGTAATTTTTTTTGTTTTAGTAATCAAGTATGAGTATAATCTTTCTATAATTATACTGTTATTATTGATAGTATTATAGTATCCAATTAAAATAATATTTCCCTTAGCATATTTTCTTATTTCATTTAAAAGACTATCTAAACTTTTTAAGTTAGAATTTGCAATTTCAATAATATTTTCATTTGTTAGAGTTTCCACAGTATTTGTGGAAAAAGTTATTTTACTTAAAATGTCATCCGTTCCTATTGATAATGTTACTAAATTAGATTCGCGAAGGCATTTTTTTATAGATAAAGATTGATTATTTTTAGTTATAGTTTTATTTATTTTTATATCATTTAATAAGTCTGTTATTCTGGTTCCACTTGATGAAAAAGTATTATTATATTTCTTTAACATATTTTTATCTTTAAGATAATTTGCAATATACTTACTATAACCATAGTTTGTATTACCATTTGCATCCATTCCTAAACTAAGAGAATCCCCAATTGAAATATAATTTATTTTTTCTGTATGATTAAAATAATATATTGTATATACTATTATAATTAAAATTAATAAACAAAATATTTTTTTCATTAAATATCACCTAAAAAAGACTAGAGTTATATACTATATTTATATTTCTCTAATCTTTTTTTAGCACTGTTTTTAATACTGTTTTTAGTATTGTTTTATTAACTTTTAGTAATGCTTAAGTATTTTATTAATTATATTTCTTTAAGCTCTAAGCTTGCTCCTACATCGATTAATTTTTCAACAATATTCTCATAGCCCCTTAAGATATGTTCAACATTAGTGATTTTAGTAGTTCCTTTTGCCATTAAACCTGCTATAACTAGTGCTGCTCCAGCTCTTAAGTCCGTAGCAACTACATCAGTTCCAATTAGCTTTGTTGGACCAATTATAGTAGAATTCTGATTTTTTACTCTAATATCTGCTCCCATTTGATTTAAATAAGGTATATGCATAAATCTATTCTCATAAATCGTTTCTTCTATTTTACTTTTACCATTGCACATAGTAAGAAGTGGGGTAAGTGGCTGTTGAAGATCAGTTGCAAAACCAGGATATGTTTGTGTTTTAACATTTATAGGATTGTAATTATTTCCGCTACTTACAATTATATAATCAGCTCCAATATCTAAAAATACTCCCATTTCTTCCAATTTACTTGTTAATGCTTCAATATGTTCAGGAATAATATTGGATATTTTTAAATTATTACCAATTGCTGCTCCTAAAATAACATAAGTTCCTGCTTCGATTCTATCTGGTATTACTTCATGAAAACATTTTCCTAGTTTTTCAACACCCACTATTTCAATACTACTTGTTCCTGCTCCCCTTATTTTTGCACCCATATTGTTTAAAAGTGTTGCTACATTTACAATTTCTGGCTCTTTGGCAGCATTATCTATAATAGTTGTTCCTTTAGCAAGTACTGCTGCTAACATAATATTTATAGTGGCACCAACGCTTGCAAAGTCTAAGTATATATTAGTTCCCTTTAATTCTTTTGCTTCTACAGTATATATGTTATCATTATTAGTTACCTTTGCACCTAAAGCTTCAAATCCTTTTAAATGCAAATTAATTGGTCTGGCACCTATAGAACATCCTCCTGGTAAGGCCATTGTTACCTTTTTATATTTTCCAAGTAGTGCTCCCATAAAGTAATATGATGCCCTCAACTTTTTTGTATACATACTTGGTATTTCTTTATTTTGCATATTTGAACTATTTATTACTAGACTCTCAGTAGCCCTTTTTACATCAACATTTAAAAATTCTAGTATTTCACAAAGTGCTTCCGTATCAGTAATATTTGGAACATTGCAAATAGTTACTTCTTCACTTGAAAGAACTGCTGCTGGAATTAAAGCAACTACACTATTTTTTGCACCACTTATTCTAATCGTTCCACTTAAAGGTTTACCTCCTTTTATTTCTAACATTTTCATATTTAATCACTACTTTCTTACATTATATTATATCATTTTTTTCTTTTTTGGGACTAATGTGATTTGGGTTAAATACATCTACAAGCTCATTTATTTTTTCTTTTATACTAGTCTCACCACTACTTATTAGTTTTCTAGGATCATAAACATTTGGGTGTTCTTTGATAAAGGTTAGAACATCATTATGCCAAGTTACTTGCAATTCTGTGTTTATATTTATTTTACTTATACCACAACTAATAGCTTTTTTTATCATATTATAAGGAATACCTGTTCCTCCATGTAAAACTAGGGGAATTAACAAGTTTTCATTTATTTCTTTCATTCTATTAAAATCTAAATTTGGTTCTCCTTTATATAATCCATGAACAGATCCAAGTGCTGGTGCTAAAGCATCAATTCCTGTTTTACTTAGTTCAATGCAGTCTTCCAAAGTAGCTCTAAAAACATCGCCATAAACATTATCTTCAGTACCACCAACATGACCTACTTCAGCTTCTACTGAGACACCTTTTGAATGTGCATATTCTACTACTTCCTTTGTTATTTTTTTATTTGTTTCTAAATCATATTTACTAGCATCTATCATAACAGATGTAAAGCCTGCATCTACTGCTTCTTTACATTTTTCAAAACTACTGCCATGATCTAAATGAAGACACACAGGGATAGTTATTTTTAAATCCTTGATTAGACCTTCTACCAAAGATCTTATAGTATAAAAGCCTCCCATATATTTAGCAGCACCCTCACTAACTCCTAAAATAACAGGAAGATTTTCTTCTTGCATTTGTTCTAATATGTATTTTGTCCACTCTAAATTATTGATATTAAAATGTGGTACAGCATATTTTTCTTTTTTTGCCGAATTTAACATTTCATTAAAATTTACTAACATAAACAACACCTTTCTATATATATCATAAGCAATTATATAATCTTTGTCAAAAGAAAAAGAAGCATATTTTAGCCTCTTTTAATCTTGGGTTTACAATAATACTCTAATGGAAGTATTTCTTTTCTTATAATTTCTTCCATTTCTTCAGTATTAATCATTCTTTTTTCCTGCATTAAATATCACCCATTTATAGTTTTTACTATTTTTATCTGATTATTCAAAAAAATAATAAACTGCTAATAATAATAAAATTATACTACCTATAACATTGGCAATTTTACCAAATTTTAATGTTAAAAAATTACCTATGTTAAGACCTATATATGTAAATATAAAACTACATACAGAAAAAATAATTCCTGCTAATAATATATTATTTTCATGAGTCCCTAAAGCTATACCAACAGAAAAACTATCTATACTAACACTAAAACCAAATAAGAAAGCACTAGCTAAATTTTTGAAGTCTTTTTTTTCTTCTTCTAATTCTTTTATATTTAGTAACATTTCTATACTAAGTATTGTAAATATAATTCCTACTAATATATCAGGATTACTAATAATATGATTTACTATAAATAATCCTAGGAGGCTTCCTAAAATGGGCATTACAAAATGAAATATTCCTACTGTTATACTTAAAAAATTTTTAATTTTTTTAGATAAGTTTAAGGTCCCATAGACAATTGATAAAGAAAATGCATCCATACTTAAGCCTATTGCTATGATAATAAGTTCAAAAATTCCCACAAATATCACCTATTTGATTTTATTCAAATAGGTATTTTTTTATTATAAGTATTTATCTATCATTTCTTTTACGTATGATTTATATTCAATATCAGTTGTATTATTATTTTCCCCTTCCATTAAACATAATGGTGGGAAAAGTACGCACCACCAATTCTCTCCGTTACCATTTCCTAATGTTACAACTAATGATTCGTAATACCCTTCTTCATAAATTACACCTTTATAATTTTTTTCCGGAAAATAGTTAAGTCCAAAATTAACTTTATATGCTGTATTTATTTGATTTGTTAAAAGTGTTCTTTGAACTAAACTTTCAAAATGACTTTGATTTTCTTTTAGTATTGTTCTTGTTTCATTAATATTATTACTATTTTTTAATAGTTCTATTAAATCTTGTTCTAAAACATCTTTTATTATATTTTTAGTTTGTTGATCTTCTATAGTATTAGATTCTGCTACTACTCTAAATCTAATTGCTTCATCAGGAATTATTATTTCTTCACTTTCTTTATTTGCATTTGGTATAAATACTAAGACAAGACTTGCTAGAATTAAATATTTTTTCATATAAAAATATCACCCTTTCTTTACTTAATTAATGAGTGATATTTTATTTTTTTAATCATTATTCTTTTCGACAAAAATCATTCTATCTTTATTACTTAAATCTTTTTTATTAATTACTTTACTATTAGGTATAGTATTCTCTATTATATTTTTTAATTTTTCTCCCTTAAGATAGTCTATTTCAAAAGCAACTAAATAACTATCTTTTAAATATTTATTTATATCTTTAAGTATTTTTTTATAGCAATCAAGGCCATCTATTCCTCCATATAAAGCAAGATGTGGTTCATTGTTTTTTACTATCTCTTCTATTTCTTCATTTGTTTCTATGTATGGTGGATTAGATACAATAATATCATATTTTTCTTCTTTAATATTACTAAACCAATCACTTAAGATGAATTTTACTTTTAGATTTAAGTTTTTAGCATTTGTTTTTGCAACTTCTAAGGCTTCATTGCTGATATCTGTTAATGTCACTTCTGCTTCTTCAAAAAATTTTTTTAGACTTAAACCAATAACTCCACTACCACATCCTAAATCAAGAATTTTAGGCTTTTTAATTTTTTTAGTGATTAAATAACTTTTAATATATTCTACTAACTCTTCTGTTTCAAATCTTGGTATTAGAACATTTTCATTGACTATAAATTTTGATCCATAGAAATTAACATGACCTATTACGTATTGAATAGGTCTATTTGCTTTTAAAGCCTCTAAGCTTTTTTTATAAATATTTATTGTATTTGTTGGTACTTCTTTATCAAGCATTGTTAATAGTTCTAATGGATTCACTGATAAAAATGATGCTAATAACATTTTAGCATGAGCGCTATTAGTATATTTTTTACCATAAACTATTAATTCTTCTATTGTCATTATTTTTCTCCTGCAAGCTGTCTTCTTTGATCTTCCATTGTTAATGCTTCTATTATTTCCATTAAATCACCATTCATAACTCTATCTAAATTATTTGTAGTAAAGCTAATACGGTGATCTGTTACTCTATTTTGTGGATAATTATAAGTTCTTATCTTTTCAGCTCTGTCTCCTGTTCCAATTTTACTACGACGTGACTCTCCTAATTCTTCTTCTTTTTTACGTAATTCTTGTTCGTAGAGTCTTGCTTTTAATACTTTCATTGCTTGTTCTTTATTTTGAATTTGACTTCTTTCATTTTGACAAGTTACTACAGTATTTGTTGGTAAGTGAGTAATTCTAACTGCACTATCTGTTGTATTTACACCTTGTCCTCCACATCCTGACGATCTATAAATATCTATTCTAAGATCAGCTGGATTAATTTCTATATTAACGTCTTCTGCTTCAGGCATTACTAAAACGGTAGCAGTAGAAGTTTGAATTCTACCATTGCTTTCTGTAACAGGTATTCTTTGAACTCTATGTGAACCACTTTCATATTTTAATTTCGAATAAGCACCATTTCCTTTTACCATAAATTCTATTTGACTAAAACCTCCAGCAGTTCCTTCTTCAGCATCTATTAATTCTGTTTTAAATCCAACCTTTTCAGCATATTTAGTGTACATTCTGTAAAGATCTCCAGCAAATATATTAGCTTCATCTCCCCCTGCTGCACCTCTTATTTCTACAATAACATTCTTGTTATCATTTGGATCCTTTGGTATTAATAATACTTCTAAATCTTGCTCTAGTTTTTCTTTTTTTGATTCTAAATCTTTTAATTCCTCTTTAGCTATTTCTTTTAATTCTTCATCTTTTAACATTTCTCTAGTTTCAGGAATATCATTTAAAACTTTTTTATATTCTTGATAAACTTTTACTACTTCTTCAAGGTCTGCCAATTCTTTTGATAACTCTCTTGTCTTATTAATATTTTTTAATACTTCTTCGCTCATCAAAGTTTGTTGCAATTCTAAGTATTTTTTTTCTGTAGCTTCAAGTCGTTCTAACATAATACCAGTCCTTTCTTTTCTATGTAATTATAACATATTGAACAAATATATAGCAACTAAAAAAGAGTTATTAACTCTCTTCTAATTCATCTTCATCAACTACTACTAAATCTTTTAAATCTTCATTAGTATCAGCATAATCATCATCTTCATCTGTATCACCAGAATCATAATTATCTTCTTCGTCTTCATCTATAATGATTGTATCTTCTTTTATTTCTTCGTCTTCATCATCTTCATCTTCATCTTCTGTTACTTTAACAATTTTATCAGATGTATGTCTACTTCTTAAATCCCAACATCCATCTTCTAATAAAATAAATCTTTTATCAGTTGTTAATAATGTATAATAGTCACCTATTTTTTCTTCAAAGGTCTTATTAGGAAGCTCTAAAAGCATTACTACTTTTTTAAATAAATCAGCAGTATTCATTTTTCCTTCTTCTTCTAATATATAATAAGTTATATCTTTATGTGATAATAATTCTAATTCTTCTTTTTTCATTTTAGCTAATTTCATAAAATTTCCTCCTATAGCTAAGAGCATTATATGCTATTTATTTTTATTTGTGTATTAAATCATATAAACTTATAGCATGTTTTTTTTTAAAAGGCAATACTTTTTTATATATTTATATTTTTTACAAAATTGGCTAAAGCTAGATATCTACATTTTTTCAGGCACTTCAATGGCAAGAATATTAAGCAATTCTTCGTTTGTTTCTTTTACCAATTTGGTTAAAGTAAGCCAACTTTCTTTTTTACTTTTATCTGTTTCTGTTAAAATATAATTTTCTTCATAAAATCTACTATAAAGACTTGTTAAATTATATAAATATTCAGCAATTGGACTTAAATCTTTATTATTATAAGATTTATGCAAAACTTTGTTTTTTTCTAGTAATAATAAAATCATTTCTTTTTCTGTTCCAAATGGAACATTATAATAATGTTTATAATCTATTCCTAAATCATTTGCTTTTTTTAATATTGATTTCATTCTAATAGTGTTATAAAGAATATATGGACCTGTCTTTCCTTCTACATCAATAAATTTACTTGGTTCAAAAATATAGTCAGTTGTTCTATTTGGAAGAAAATCTGCATATTTAATAGCAGCTATAGCTATTTTTTCGGCTATATCTTCTTTAGCTTCTATTTCTTTATTCATATGTAATAAAATTTCTTCTTTAACGCTCTTTAAAAGTGATTTTAATGTTGCTGCTTTGCCATCTCTTGTTTTAAAAGGTTTACCATCTGTGCCATTCATTGTCCCAAAACCATAAAAAGATAATTTTGTATCATTTTGAACAAGACCTGTTTTAAATGCTGCTCTAAATACTTGAGTAAAATATAATTCTTGTCTGTTATCTGTTAAATACCAAATTTCTTTTGGATTAAATCTCTTCATGCGAGAATCAATAGTTGCAAGTTCTCTTGTAGCATATAAAGTTGCACCATTACTTTTAATAACAACTAGTGGTGGCATTGGTGACTTATCAGACTCTTCTATCACTTCCACTATTTTAGCACCTTCACTATCAACTAAATAACCTGATTTTTCCATAATAGAAATTGTTTCATCAATATATGGAAAAGCATCACTTTCTCCTTCCCACAAATCAAAAGTAGTATTTAACTTTTTATAAATAGATTTTATATCTTGAACTGATATTTCTTTTATTTTTTCCCACAACGCAACATATCCCTTATTTTTACCAGTTTCAAGTTCAGCAGTTATTTCCCTTACTGTGTTCATTATTTCTTCATTTTCTTTAGCTTTAATACTGGCAGTAGGATATATTTCTTCTAAGTCTTTAGCTGTTATTGGAAGTTTATCCCAATTTGTTTCTTCTTTTCCACTGAAATAATTAAGATTTGGATATCTTTGTTTAATTTCATAAATAACCATTCCAGACTGGCGACCTATATCACCAAAATGGACATCAGAAATAATATTTTTGCCAAGGTATTTTGCTAATCTTTTTAGAGCCTCTCCTATATTTGCACTTCTTAAATGACCTACATGAAGAGTTTTTGCAATATTTGCACCACCATAATCAATAACTATTTTACTTTCTTTTAGTTTTTCCACATCTTTTGTGGAATCTATATTTAGTTTTTCCACATACTCTGTTAATATCTCATCTTTAAGTGTTAAATTAATAAATCCTGCACCTGCGATATTAATATTTTTAAAACAATTTATTTCATCTAAGCATTTTACAATTTCTTCAGCAATTTCTTTAGGAGATTTGTGCATTATTTTTGCTAATTTCATTGCATCGTTTATTTGAAAGTCCCCAAGTTCTTTTTTATTGCTTGGTAATAATGTTACTTCTTCTAAAGGAATTCCTTTACTTTTTAAGCTTTTTGATATTTCTTTTTGTATAGTATTTAGAAAATTCATAGATACCTCCATTCTACATTATATGTGTGTTTAAAGTCGTTACCTTCTATTTGATATACTACTTCATAGAAATTAACTTTTTTTGTTATAGTAAAAGTTTTCATTGGAACTAGCCCTGTTTGCTTTAAGTCTTTTAAATATACTTCAAAATTAGTCTTTTCATTCTTAACAAACTTGTAACTCAAAATACTGTCTTCTGTTTCTCTTAGCATAATATTGTCATTAAAAAAAATAGTTAATAAAGCATTTTTATCATGATACTGAAGTAAATTTTTATTAGAATCTATTTTTCCTTTACCTTCATAAAATATTTCTTCGTTATCATTTTTTATTTTTGACTTGATTAATACATCTTTCAAAGTCATCTCTCCTTTTACTGCTATGATTATAACAAAAAACATAAGAAGTTACAACTTATTTGTTTGAAGTAAATATTTTTGGGTATTACTATTATTAGGTGATATCTAATGAAATTTTTAAAAAAATGTCTAAAAATATTTATAATAATTGTAGGTATTTTTGTTATTGGTAATATTTGTGTATATACATATGCTAAATTGAGTCCCAAGATTGAAATAAAAAATGCTAATAGCTTTATGCTTTTTGATAATAATAATGAAGTTTTTTTTCAGGGCAGTGGTTCAAAAGAATGGATTAGCCTCGATAACATATCTCCTTATTTAATTGAGGCTACTATAAATACAGAAGATAAGAATTTCTATAATCATATAGGATTTGATTATCTTAGAATTGCTAAAGCACTTTTTGTTAATATTACAAGTGGAACTACAAGTCAAGGTGCTAGTACAATTACACAGCAATATGCTAAAAATTTATTTTTGGATTTTGATAAAACTTGGAAAAGAAAATGGGATGAAATGTGGTATACAATAGAAATAGAAAGTCATTATAGTAAAGATCAAATATTAGAGGGATATTTAAATACAATTAACTATGGGCATGGTAAATATGGAATTGAAACTGCTAGTAAATTTTACTTTGGAAAAAGTGCTGAAGATTTAACTTTAGCTGAAGCAGCAATGCTTGCGGGTATTCCTAAATCCCCTAGTAATTATTCACCACTTGTTAATTTAGAAAAAGCTACAGAAAGGCAACAAATGATTCTTAAAAATATGTATGAAGATGATGTTATTACTAGTAAAGAATATAAAACAGCAATGTCTGAAGAATTAAAATTTGTTTTAGAAGACGAAAAAGATAAATTAGAAAGTATATTGTATTATCAAGACGCAGTTATTGAAGAACTAAAAAATCTTGATGAAATACCCGAATCTTTTTTGGAAACTGGAGGTTTAAAGGTTTATACAAGTCTTGACTTAGAAACACAAAAACAATTAGAGGAAATGGTAAAAAATACTATGCCAGATAGTGATTTAGAAACAGCTAGTGTTATGATGGATCCTAAAACAGGTAGAGTTATAGCTTTAATTGGTGGTAAAGATTATAGCAAATCTGAATTTAATCGGGCCACTAACGCAAAAAGGCAAGTTGGATCTACTATGAAAGCATTTCTCTATTATGCTGCTTTAGAAAATGGTTTTACAGCTTCTACTACTTTTACAAGTCAAGAAACTACTTTTACTTTTAATGATGATGAAACTTATTCACCACAAAATTATAATGGTACTTATGGCAACAAACCAATATCTATGGCTACTGCAATTGCTTATTCAGAAAATATTTATGCAGTAAAAACTCATATGTTTTTAGGTGAAGATATTCTTGTTAATATGGCTAAAAGGCTTGGAATTACCTCTAAACTTGATGAAGTTCCTTCTCTTGCTCTTGGCACTAGTGAAATTTCTATGTTAGAAATGGCAAGTGCTTACTCTGCTTTTGCAAACGAAGGTTATAAAGTTAGTCCACATTTTATTACTAAAGTTGTGGATAAAGAAGGAAATGTCTTATATGAAGCAGATGAAGAAAAAGAATTAATATTAAACTCTAGTTTGACTTTTATTTTGAGTAATTTGTTAACTTCTACTTATAATGCTAATTTTATAGATTATAATTATCCAACTGCGGTTAATCTTGCTAGTAAGATGACTCATAAATATGCTCTAAAAAGTGGAACTACTAATACTGATAACTGGTATATTGGTTACAATAAAAATATAGTTACTGCGGTATGGTGTGGTTATGATGATAGTCGAAAGCTTGAATCTAGTGAATATAAATATGCCCAAAATATTTGGTTAAATTCTATGGAAAATTATATGAAAGACAAAACTAACGAATGGTATGAACAACCTAACAATGTTGTTGGAGTTTTGGTTAATCCTATTACTGGAAAACCTGCTAATGAAAATGATGAAAAAAAAGTGATAATGTATTATGTTAAAGGAACAGAACCTAGTGATGATGATCCTGTATTTGATGAGTTTGTAAAAGATAATTAGTATATTTTAGATTTTACATCATAATATTATCTTGAGAGGATGATTTTATGAATAATAATTATGCAACTTATCCTGATCAAAGTACAGATCCACCTTACCAAAATTTTGACTATAACTATAATAACAATATGAACAATACTCCTAATACTAATGATATGATTCCAATAAATAATAATATGGATTATGCTGATAATATTTTAGAATTAAATATTGGAAAATTCGCTAATTTCTATATGTCTTATTCCGATTCTTTAGAATGGAGAGATAAAGTTTTCAGCGGTATTATTGTAGCAGCAGGTAAAGATTATGTAGTTGTGAAAGATTATAACTCTAATAATAATTATTTACTTTGGGCAGTATATTTAAATTATGTTGAGTTTAGAGAAGATATTAATTTAAGATAAAAATTGTTTCTTCTCTTTTTATTTGCTATAATATTATTAAGGATGTGATAGTAATGATTTATGCTATAATAGTAGGTATTTTATTATTGTTTATTTTTATTGCAGTTATTATTGTAATTTTTTATAAAAATAAATATAGCTTTTTATACATTAAAGTAAAGGAAGCTGATAATAATTTAGATATTTTATTACAAAAGAAAGAGGCCATCTTGCTTAAGATTGTTCCTGTTTTAGAAAAAGCCGAGATTAAGGATATTCCTGAAGTTATTAAATTAAAATCAAAAAAAGTTAATCATCATGATTTATACGAAGAATTAACAACTATGTCTAATGAAATTTTAAAAATTATTGATGATTATGAGGATAAAATTGATTTTAAAGTATTAGATCCTTTAATTGATAAATTAAATGATAATGAAAACGATTTGAGAGCTGCTTTAAAATATTATAGTGATAATGGAGATGAAATTAATTATTTAGCACATAAATTTCCAAGTAATTTAATTAAAATCTTTTCTCATTATCAAGATGTAGAAACATATAAAATAAAAAAAAGAGAAACTCTTGAAATATTAAAACATTGATTATAAAAAATAATCAATGTTTCTTTATTATTACAACGTCAAATATATCTATATTTTTCCATTTATTTCCAGTTTTGTGATATAAAAAAACTAATGATTATTCATTAGTTAATCTATTTTCCAATCAATTGGTTTTATACCTTTAGATGTTAGAAATTTGTTAGTTTTTGAAAATGGTTTACTATCAAAAAAGCCATTATAAGCGGAAAGTGGTGATGGATGTGCTGATTCTATAATATAATGTTTTTTATTTGTGATCAATTTTTTCTTATTTCTAGCAAATCCCCCCCAAAGTATAAATACTATAGGTTCTTCTTTTTTATTTAGTATTTCAATTATTTTATCAGTAAATATTTCCCATCCTTTATCTTTATGAGAAGCAGCTTTATTTGCTTCTACTGTTAAAACTGTATTTAGAAGCAATACTCCTTGATCAGCCCAAGGTATAAGACTACTAGTTTTAGGAATAGGAAGTCCTAAATCTGAATTTAATTCTTTAAATATATTTTGAAGACTGGGCGGCTTTTTTATACCATTTTTTACAGAAAATGATAATCCTTCAGCCTGATGTTCTCCATGATATGGATCTTGCCCTAGTATTACTACTTTAACATACTGATAGGATGTATGTCTTAAAGCATTAAATATTTCATTTTTAGGTGGATAAATAACTTTATTTTGATATTCCTTATTAATAAACTCAATTAGTTTTTTAAAGTAATCTTTAGTATATTCCTCTTTAAGATAATTATCCCAATCATTTCCAATCATATTTTTTCTCCCTTATTTATGATAATTTTCATTGTTTTTTATTTTATAAGCTCTATATAGTTGTTCAAGAAACATTACTCTAAACAATTGATGTGGAAAAGTCAATTTAGAAAAAGAAATGCTGTAATTAGCTCTTTTTTTTACCTCATTACTCAATCCATAACTACCACCTATTATAAAAGTTAAATTGCTATTAATTTGTTCTATTTTGCATAATTTTTTAGATAACTCAATTGATGATAACTCTTGTCCAATTATGTCTAATATAATAACATTATCGGTATCTTTTATGTGCCTTAAAATGTTATTTCCTTCCTCTTTTTTACTTTTGTCTAAATCTTCATAGCAAATATCAGGTAATTCTATTATGTCTAACTTTGTATATTTTGATAATCTTTTTTTATATTCATCTATTGCTTCTTTTAAGTATTTTTCTTTTATTTTACCTACACATATCAATTTTATCATCTAATACCTCTATTTCTTCTAAAGATTCATTCTGTTTAGCAATTAAAATCTTAGGATTGTATTCTATTTCACTTATTATTTTGGAAAGAGAATTATAAGCAAGCTCTTCTTTATTATTATGTTCGCTTAAGTGGGCAAGTATTATGTACATAGTGTCTTTACCTATTAACTTTTTTAAATATTTAGCTGTTGTATCATTGGAAAGATGCCCTTCGTCGCTTAAAATACGTTGTTTTAAATAAAATGGATATGGACCATTCAGCAGCATTTTTTCGTCATGATTACTTTCAATATAATAAATATTTTTATTAGTTAAAAGTGGAAAGTATTTACGATTTATATAACCTGTATCTGTAATATATACTAGTGAATTTTTATCTTCATTAATTACAAAGCCAACTGATCCTTTAGCATCATGTGATGTTTTAAAAACTATTATATTTGTTTTACTATTTAAAGATATATTTTCTTGATATTCTTCTATTCTGTCTTCATTAATATCAATATTTAATTCTTTTAACATATCTACATTAGTATAAACTTTAAATTTACTGTTTTTTAACAAAACTTTAAGTCCGCTAGTATGGTCATTATGAGCGTGTGTTAAAAGTAAACAATCTATACTATCTATAGTTAAGTTCATCTTCTCTAGTTCTTTTTTTAATCTCTGATATGTTATCCCTATATCAATTAGAAAGCGAGCAGATTTAGTTTCTATATAAGAACAATTTCCTTTAGATCCACTCGCTAAAACTTTTATTTTCATTAGAATAAACTCATTGGATTTAGAGAAGATGATCCTTTACTATATGGAAATTTCTTCCACAATCCAAAGTGTAAGTGAACTCCTGTTGCTGCTCCTGTTCTACCCATTGAGCCTATTGTATCTCCCATTGACACTTCTTGTCCAACACTTACATATCGTTCTGCAAGGTGTGCATACATCGTATAGTAACCATTATTATGATTAATGACAATATATTCTCCATTATCATACTTGTATGAAGAAGCTACTACAATTCCATTATTTGAAGCATAAATAGGCGAACCATAGCCTGCTCCTGCAATATCCATACCATCATGCAGTGTTCCCCAACGATATCCATAAGGACTACTTATATAATATGGGGTTCTAGTAGGCCATAACCAGTATCCTTCAACCTTTGTATTACTACTTAATCCACTATTAACACCACCACTAGATCCTTTTTGCTTTGTACCTTTTACAATTATTTTCTTTATTGGTTCTTTTAATACTTTAGTAGCATTATTATCAATAACAGCACTTTCAACTTGTCCATTTACTTTTTGAACTTTTGATGTTACTAATTGTGATCCAACTACTCCTTCCTGAATTGTTTCCTGATACGTACTATATTTAGTATTATCATATCTTGTTTCAGTTTCATATGGTATATCTTGCATCGTTACTTGATGATCTATTTCTACTAATCGAAATTGAGGCTTGATAATACTAATCGTAACATTTTGACCCTCGTATAAAAGATTATTCGCATCTGTAAATTCAGGATTTGCTATTAAGAATTCTTCATTTGATAATTTATTATTAAAAGCAACATTACTAATAGTATCTCCAGCTTGGACAGTATATTTTTGTTGTTCTTCTAATGTTCCAAATAAAAGATACTTACTTAAATCATCACTAGTTTCATAAATTGTTTCATCTGATGGGACATTGGTTTCTTTAATAGTTATCTTGTTTTCTATATAAATGTTTTCTATTATTGTTCCTGTTTTTCCGTCTTCGATTGCTTGTTGTTCGTTAGCAAGATATTTATCATAACTATCACTATCAACAAATGATCTTATAGTTCTATCCATTGCATCTTTAAATACTTGTTTATCTAAAACATATAGAACTTGATCCTTTTCTTTAATTGTCTCACCTTGTTCATTTGTTTTTTCTATACCTGATATTGTTATTTTATACCCTTTTATTGTAAATGGCTCTATATCTTTAATCTTATTATATATTTCTTTCGTTGTAGAAATATTTTCATTATAAGTTACGTCTTTAATAACTTCTAAATCTTCTGGTGCATAAACTTTATCAGCATTATATTTATCTTTTAATTCTTGTTGTTCTTTATCTATATATTCATTAAGATCTTCTTTATTATTTATTAATCCAACTGACTTTCCAGCTAGATAAACACGATAAACACTTTTAGGAGTTGTTGTTTGCTCTTTTGGTATAATAAATACTAATATAAGGCTTATAACCAATGCTATTAAAATAGTGATTATTTTTTTTATATTCATTTTACTCCTCCTCATTTTCATTTTTGCTCATATTTAAAAATGTTGATGTATCTTTTTTAAATAAAAGTTGAATTGTAGCTTGAGGCCCACTTCTATGTTTAGCTATAATAAATTCACTAATACTTGTAGGGTCATTTTTTGATTCTTTACTATAATAATCATCACGATACAAAAATCCTACTAAATCGGCATCTTGTTCAATAGAACCTGATTCTCTTAAATCAGATAACATAGGCCTTTTATCTTCTCTTCCTTCTACACTACGAGAAAGCTGTGCTAAAGCAATAACAGGAATATGTAATTCCATAGCTAATGTTTTTAAACTTCTTGAAATATCTGCAACCTCTTGTTGTCTATTAGCTCCATAATTTTTTCCACCTGATATTAATTGTAAATAGTCAATTATAACTAAATCTAGGCCATCAGTACTTGATGACAAACGACGGCATTTAGCACGAATTTCTCCTATTGTTATGCCTGGTGTATCATCTATATATAATTTTGCATCTGATAATCTGCTTACTGCTTGATCAAACCTTTTCCAATCATTATTCAACATTTTACCAGTTCTTAATTTAAATCCTTCTAATTGGCCAAGAGAAGATATAATACGACTTGCTAATTGTTCTGCACCCATCTCTAAGTTAAAAACTGCAACCGTTTTATCAGTATGTGTTGTGACATAAGTTGCAAGATTTAATGCAAAAGCTGTTTTACCCATACCAGGACGAGCTGCTAATATTATAAGTTCATTTTCATGAAGACCTGCTGTTATTTTATCAATATCATACCACCCTGTTGGAATACCTGTAATTTCTCCTTTAGATTCTGCCAATTTTTGTAAGTCTTCCTCTGTTTTTTCTAGAACTTTTTGAATAGACTTAAATTCACTAGATTTACGATTCTTTGCAATTGTTAAAATTTTACGTTCAGCTTGATCTAAAATATCATTTATATTTTCATCACTATTATAACCATTTGCAGCAATAGACTCCGCTGTTTCGATTAATCTCCTTAACAAAGAGGCATTTTGAACTTCTTTTATATAATATTCTACATTAGTAGCTGTTGGAACAAAGGTTGTTATCTCTGTAAGATAAGTTACTCCCCCAATATCATTTAAATAGTTTAGTTTAGTTAAAGTTGTTGTTAATGTTGTCAAATCAACTGGTGTTTTTTCTTCTACTAACTTTTTTAAAGCTACAAATATTTTAACATTTCTTTGATCATAGAAGTCTGTATCATCTAAATTTTCGATGGCCATTAATAAAGCTGAATTTGATAGAAAGCATGAGCCCAAAACACTTTTTTCAGCTTCTAAATTTTGAGGCAGTTGTTTTACAGCCATATTATCACCTACTTAACTAAATGTATTTTTACTTTTGCTAAAACATTTTTATATAATTCTATTTCAATATTATGAAAACCTAAACTGGATGGGGAAGATGATAATTTAATCATGCTTTTATCAAATTCAAATCCATGTTCTTTCAAAGATTCTTTGATTTGTTTAATACTTATGCTTCCAAAAACTTTATCATTATCACCCGTTTTAACTTTAAATACTAAAGTAATTTTCTCAAGTTGTTCTTTAATCTTCAATGCTTCCTGCTTTAATTTGGCTTCTTTTTTCTCCTTTTCTTTTTCTTCTTCTTTCAAGTTAGAAATAGAAATTGGTGTTGCTTTAATAGCATATCCTTTTTTTATTAAAAAGTTTTCAGCATAGCCATCCTTTACTTGTTTAATTTCTCCTTTTTTGCCTTGCCCTTTTAAATCTTTAATAAAAATCACTTCCATATTATTCTTCCTCCTTTTTTAAAATTTGTTTTAATTTAGCTTCTACTTTACTAATAGTACTATCATTAATTCTAGCAGCTCCTACTGTCTTATTGCCACCACCACCTAATGGATTTAAAATAGAAGATATATTATAACTTCCTAAACTTCTAGCACTAATAGCAATTGTTTTAGATGCTGATCTAGCTATAACAAATGATGCTTCAATATCATTAAAGAATAGAAGTGTATCTGCTATCTTTGCTATGTCTTCTCTTCTATAAATCATATATGGGCTACCTTTAGCAATAGCTATTTTATTATTTATTATATCTACATTAGTTATTACTTTTTGCCTTTCTATGTACTCTTTTAAATCTTGCTTTAGCAAATATTGTACTTTCTTAGTACTAGCTCCCATACTGGATAAATAATATGCTGCATAATATGTTTCAGAGTTTGTCTTTAATGTGAAGTTATTTGTATCTAAAACTATACCAGACAATAAAAGAGTTGCATAATAAGGATCTAATTCCATCTTATACATTTCTACTAAATTTGTAATTATTTCACATGTACTAGATATATCATTATCTATAACTCTAAGACCTGCTTCTATTGATGTTTCTCCTAACTCATGATGATCAAGAATGACAATTGATTCTTTATCAAAAAGATCGATTGCATCACTAGATTGGACTAATTCTTTCTTATTTACATCTAATATTATTAATAAGTTTTTCTTTTTTCTTATATAAAAATTTTCTTCTATTTCTTTACTATTAATTATATTTAAGCATCCTTCTAATTCTTTAAAAACTTTTGATACACCAGATTCATGTATAGTGTCATCAATAACTAAAAAACAATTTTTATTTAGGTTTTCTAAAATTGTATAAAGTCCAATAGAACTACCAAGGGCATCTAAATCTAATTCTTTGTGAGCCATAATAAATATTGTTTTAGAACTATTTAGTTTTTGTTTTAATTTTTTTTTATTTTCATATAACTTCATTAGATCCTCCTTTTATCCCTTGTTAATATTATATACTATTTTATATGATAAGTAAAATTGTAAAGAAAAAGTAAATAGATTTTTTCTATTTACTTTGTATAAGGTAATAGGCCAATTGCTCTTGCTCTTTTTATTTCTCTTGCTATATATCTTTGATGACGAGCACAGTTACCAGTTACACGACGAGGAACAATTTTTCCTCTATCATTTATATATCTTTTTAATGTTTCTACATCTTTATAATTAACAGTTTTTCCTGTACACATTATACATACTTTCTTTTTACGACGACCAAAATCTTTTCGTTCTTTAAAATCTTTAGTCACTGCCATATTCTTCCCTCCTTTTAAAATGGTAATTCATCATCATTTATTTCTATACTGCTTCCAAAATCGGCATATGGATTATTTGAAATGTCAGTTCCGTTTGATGATGGTTCTTCTTTAAAATCATATGGAGTAGGTTCTGCAGATGTTTGTGTTGATTGTTGATTAAAACCTGGTTGAGACATTTGATTTTGATTATCTCTTCTACTACCAACAAATTCTACATTATCAGCAATTACTTCAGTAACATATCTTCTTTGACCATTTTGATCATCATAGTTACGAACTTGAATACGTCCTTCAATTGCTACTTGACTTCCTTGTGATAAGTAATTTTTAACATTTTCTGCTTGTTTACGCCATACAACAACATTTATAAAGTCAGCCTCTCGTTCTCCCGTTTGACTTGTATAAGTTCTATTTACTGCAACCGTAAAACTTGCAACAGCTGTATTATTACCTGTATAACGAAGTTCTGGGTCACGAGTTAATCGACCAATTAAAAATACTTTGTTCATAATTACCTCTTTTCCTAATCATCTATTCTAATGATTAGATGACGTAAAATGTTTTCATTAATACGAGCTAGACGATCAAATTCAGTAATTGCTTCATTGTTAGCTTCAACTACATATAAGAAATAATAACCATTTTTATATTTCTTAATTTCATATGCTAATTCTTTTTGTCCCATAGCTTTTTCTTCTGTAATTTTACTTTTTTTATCTGTTAAAACTTTCTTTAGAGATTCAGCCTCTTTCTTTATTGTTGCCTCTTCTAAATCAGGTTTAACGATAAACATAACTTCATATTTATTCATTAAACACACCTCCTTCTGGACATAAGACCTATTTCTAGGTAAGGAGTATTTAAAATACTCGCTAGTATTATAACAAAAATAAAAATAAAAGTCTATTGTTTTCTTTATCTTTTTTTAATACTGCTATAATAAATTATTATTCTACTTATAATAGAGTATGGTAAATTTCAAAGGAAACAAGCATTTTATTTTCTACAACTTTTTATTTTATTTTTTATACATTAAATCTAAAGTGACAAATATCACCATCTTGCATTATATAATCTTTTCCTTCAAGTCTTGCTTTCCCTGCTTCTCTTGCTTTCGATTCGCTTCCACAATTTATTAAATCATTATATGAAATAACTTCTGCTTTTATAAATCCTTTTTCAAAGTCTGTATGAATAATTCCAGCACATTTTTTAGCATTCATTTCTTTTTTAAAAGTCCATGCTCTTACTTCATCAGGACCAACAGTAAAATATGTAGCTAATCCAAGTAAATCGTATGTTGCACTAATCAAAGTATCAAGGCCACTTTCTTTTAATCCTAAAGCTTTTAACATTTCTTTTGCATCATCATCTTCTAATTCACTTAATTCTTCTTCTACTTTAGCACAGATTACTATTACTTTAGCATTTTCTTTACTAGCATATTCTTTAACTCTTTTTACATATTCATTTTCTATTTCTAAATCATTTTCATTTACATTCGCAAGATATATTAAAGGTTTACTTGTTAATAGGTTAAAGCTTTTAATTATTTCTTTTTCTTCTTTAGTTAATTCTATTAATCTAATTGGATTATTTTCTTCTAATTCTTTTTTTATTTTATCTAATGTTTCATATTCTAAAAGTTCATCTTTATCTTTACTCATTCTTGCCTTTTTACTTATACGATTAATTCTATTAGTTACTACTTCTAAATCAGCTAGGACTAATTCTAAATTGATTGTTTCTATATCTCTTATTGGATCAATATCACCATCTACATGAATAATATTTCCATTATCAAAGCATCTTACCACTTCACAAATAGCATCTACTTCTCTTATATGTGATAAGAATTTATTACCTAATCCTTCTCCTTTACTTGCTCCCTTTACAAGGCCTGCAACATCAATGAACTCATAACTAGTATATATTGTTCTTTTTGGATTATACATTTCTGCTAATTTATCTATTCTTTTATCTCTAACATTTACTACACCAACATTTGGTTCTATTGTAGCAAAAGGATAATTTTCTGCTAGTATGTGTGTTTTAGTAATAGCGTTAAATAACGTACTTTTGCCTACATTAGGCAATCCAATTATTCCTGCTTTTAAACTCATATATAATACCTCTTTTCTTTTGTTTATTATATCATTTTTTAGTTTTTTTTCAAAGAAAAAATACCTTACGGTATTTAAATCGTGGAAAATACTCCTGGGCCTAATGGAAGACCGATTAAGTACCATCCTATTATTAATAATATCCAAGTTATAGATATTATACCAAAATATGGAAGTACATATGATATACTTTTATGTATTGTAATTGGTTTGGTCTTATTTTGGTTATATACATTTAAATATCCTATATATATTGCAAAGCAAGCTAATAAAGGCGTAATTCCTGCCGTTATGGATGTTCCTGCTCTTAATATAAATTGGGCAAAGGGAGCAGAAATATTTGATTGCATGAAAGCAGGGACCATAACTGGTGCAAATATTTCCCATTTACTACTAGCTGTTGGAACAAATATATTAGCTATTGCTATCATTATAATTGAGAATATAACTAAAGGAAGTCCAGTAAATCCTATATTACCAGTAGCACTAGCACACCAAGAAGCAATAACTGTACCTATATTTGTTTGCTTAAATACTGATGTAAATTGCGATACAACAAATATAAGCATTAGTATTTCTCCTATAGGCATAAATGTTTCTTTACATCCATTTATAATATCTTTATCATTTTTTATACTTTTTGCACCGATACCATAGGCAATTCCTACAAGTGTTAAGAGCAAAGCCATCATATATGTAAATCCATCTTGAAAGTATGAAGATGTACCAAATAATTGACCCAAATAAGTATCTTCATTCATGTCTAACAACATACCAGAATATGGTAAATTCGGTATTATCATATATATGAATAATACTATTAAAGTTATGGCAGTAATTAAAGCTGCTTTTAAACCTCTTTTTTCTTTTTTTTCTTTTTCTATTTTTTGTTGTTCTAACTCTTTAGCATCAGCAATTATTAATTCTTCCGTTTTAGACAATTCTTCTTTTTCTTTATATTTACCAAGACGTGGTGCAATTATTTTTTCAATTATTATAGTACCTACAATTGATAAAATTATAGAAAAAACTATAATTATAAATAAATTTGAAGTCAGACTAATGTGTGCTGATGCATCTATAAGTCTTGCAGCAGAAGTAGTATCTGGAATTAGGTTAACTTCCATACTACCTACAAATAATGATACCCCATAACCAAAACTAGCACCTGAGAAGGCTGCTATAATTCCTAAATAAGGATTTCTATTATTTAAAAGAAATAATAGTGCTGATATTGGTATTAGAATTACATAACCCACATCATTTATTAAAGAAGAAATTGTAGCTATAAAAATGATAATAAAGGTAAGTATATTTTTATTTGTTTTTATTAAAATTCTTTTGCATAATGTTTCTAAAAAACCAGTTGAATTTGCAATACTTAATCCAAATAAAGTCAAAAGCAGCATTCCAAGTGGGGCGAAACTTAAAAAGTTTGTCATGGCATTACTAAAAATATATTTCATGCCATCGAAGTTTAACATATTTTCTACAGTTATCAAATTGCTTTCTAATTCATTAGTTGTAGGACTGATTGTATTATATGTTGCTTGCATTTGTAATCCTGATAAAATTGCGCTTAAAATTAATAATAGAATAGTAAGAATTATATATACTGTTATAGGATGAAAATAAAATTTCTTTAGTTTTAGTTTTCTTTTACCTTGCATCATTATTCTCCTTTTCTATTATTTTTTTTATTTTCTTATTAAATTCTATTCTTGGCATAAAGATTAGCCTACCACAGCCCGTACATTTTAGTTTAATATCTGCTCCTAATCTTACTATTTCCCAGTTATTTACACCACATGGATGTCCTTTTTTTAATATTACTCTATCTCCTAAAGTATATTGTTTATTTTCCATTATGAACCTCCATATGTGCTTGTGGCAATTTAACATTTGCTTTTAATAAGGCACTTTGAAAATCTCTTCTCATATTCCTTTGTATGTCAAAATCATGTCCTGATTTTGTTTTAACCGCTACCTTATATGTTACGGAGTTTTGATCTATCATTTCAACTCCCCATAATTCTGTATTTCCTTTTAAATATTGATATGTTTTATCTATATTTGCCATTGTTTTTCTAATTATTTTTTCTACTTCATCTAAATCATTTGCATAATCTACAGATATATTTACTTCTGCTAATGATGGATTTAAGCTATAATTTGTTACTTCTGTAATCATGTGATTTGCTATTATTTGTACTGCTCCTTTATAATCTCTTACTCTTGTTGTCTTTAATCCCATTTCAATTACATCACCACGGAATCCATTAATCATTACATTATCTCCTATTTCAAATTGATCTTCCATTACAATTGAAATACCCGCGATAAAATCTTTTGCTAAATCTTGAAAAGCAAGTGTTAAAACTGCAGCCATTATTCCTAATCCTGCAAATATTTTACTAACATCTAGCCCAAAACTTCCTATAATAATCAATATTGTTAAAAATATTATTATATATTTCAAACAGTTATTAATTAAACTTAGAGTTGTTGTAACTCTTTTTCTATTTTTTGAAGATATTTTTTTAGCATGTAGAGCTCTATTAATAAAGAAAGTTAATATATTATAGAAAATATAAGCAAAGGCTATATATATTATAGGTCTAACTATATATATAAATATATCGGATTTTATAAATTCTTGCAAAAGCAATACCTCCTTTATTTGTCTAGATGCATAATTTCTAATATTCTTGTTAAGTCATTGGTATTAGTAAAATTAATTTCTAATTTATTATTTTTTATTTTTACTTTAGTTCCTAATTTTTCACATAAGTCATTTTCTAGAAAAGAGTATTCATTATTTTTAGGCTTTTTATTAGTCATTTCTTTTTTTCGATGATAATCTTCTTTTGAATTTGTTAACTCTTCTAGTTTTCTAACACTTAAGTTCTCTACAATTACTTTATCTGCTAAACTTATGGCCTGTTCTTTATCTTCTAGCTTACTTAGTACTCTAGCATGTCCCATACTAAGTTCACCTTTCATTACCTCATCCTTTATTTCACTTGGTAATGTTAAAAGTCCTAACATGTTTGTAATATGACTTCTAGATTTGCCAACTTTAATTGCTAATTCTTCTTGGGTTAAATTCAACTTTGTTTTAAGTGAATTATATGCTTCTGCTTCTTCAAGAGCACTTAAATTTTCTCTTTGTAGATTTTCAAGCAAGGCTATTTCCATCATCTCTTCATCTGTAAAATCTTTTATTATGGCAGGTATTGTTGTAAGACCTGCTAATTTACTTGCTTTTACACGTCGTTCTCCAGCTATTATTTCATAACCTTTAATACTTTTTTTAGCAATTATAGGTTGAAAAACTCCATGCTCTTTAATTGACGATGCTAATTCATTCAAACTTTCTTCATCAAAATTTTTACGTGGTTGATAAGGATTGCTTCTTAATTCTTCTAGGTTTAAATTTATAATTTGCTCTTTTGGAGTTGAATTTATTATATTTTCTTCTACTTTAGAAATATCTAATTGTTCATTATTAAATAATTCTTCAAGTCCTCTTCCTAAAGCTCTTCTTTTATTTTCCATTTCTATCAATCACTTCCTTTGCTAGGTTTAAGTATGCTTCTGAACCTTTACTTTTAGGATCATAGACTATTATTGGTTCACCATGTGATGGAGCTTCTGTTAGTCTTATTAATCTTGGTATAATAGTATTATATACTTTTTCTTTAAAAAATTTTCTTATATCATCTACAACCTCAAATCCAAGATTTGTTCTTGAATCTAACATAGTTAATAAGACACCTTCTATATCTAGATTTGGATTTAACTGTTTTTGAGCAAGCCTTATAGTATTAAGTAATTGCATAATTCCTTCTAAGGCAAAAAACTCACATTGTACTGGTATTATTACAGAATTACTTGCAGTTAATGCATTTGTAGTTATTAAACCCAATGAAGGAGGACAATCTATTATTATAAAATCAAAATTTTCATCAGCCAATTCTTCCAAATGATATTTAAGTTGTGCTCCTTTTGCAAATCCTGGTTCACTTTGGCTCTTTTCTAATAGCTCTATATCAAGCCCTGCTAAATTTATAGTTGCAGGCAAAACATATAATTGTTTATATTTAGTTTTTACTAAAGCTTCTTTTGTACTGCATTTATTTGTTAAAACATCATATACACTTAAACTTATATCACCTTTGTTAATACCAACTCCTGTTGTTGTATTTCCTTGGGGATCTAAGTCAATTAGTAATACTTTTTTTCCAAGAAATGCTAAAGAGGCTGAAAGGTTAATACTTGTCGTTGTCTTACCTACTCCACCTTTTTGGTTTACTAAAGAAATTACCTTTGCCATTTTATCACTCTCTTCTCCTACTCATCTTTTTTATTGTATCAAAAATATATTATTATGAAAAGAATTTTATCTAAAAAAGTAGATTTTTACTCTACTTTTATTGCTCATTATTTTCTTTAGATATCTTTATTGTAATTTGATAGTTGTTAACAAGATCTATTTCTTCACTATCTATTTTAACTCCACTATTTTCTATTTCTTTTAAAGTTTTTCTAATTAATTCTATAGATTCATTTAAAGTATATTTTTGTTTATTATTTTTTTCTTTTTCTTCTTTATTTAAAATTGTATCTTTAAAAAGCGGATTGCTAGCAAATGGATTATTAAATGTATCAACTTCTATATTAGTTGTTTCTTGAGGCCTATCATTACCATCGTTAACGCTCGATAAAAGATTATCCATAGATGTACTTGTTATATCATTTAAATTTTTTGTATCTCCGGTTAAATTAAAAGGATTATCATTTTTAAATGGTGCATCTATAGGAACTTGAGTTTCAAATATTTGTGAAATATTTTTTTCTTTTGCTTCATTTTTCTCTTCTTCATCATTGATTGGTGTAAAAAATTTAAAGTTGTTATTTGGTATCTCAGTTTGATTTTCTTCTTTTGGAGTTACTTTTAAAAATTTTTCTACATCTTGAGGTTTTTCTTCTATATTAATATCCTTTGCATTATCTTTTATAGCATTAATATCAATTGATTTTGTAGCTGTACTTTCTAAATTTTCATTCATATTTGGAATATCATAATCAATAAATTTAGGTGGTGTTGAATAATCTATTCCTATGTTATTATTAAATTCATTTACACTATTACTACTACTTCCTGAATTTCCAAAGTCTAGGAATTCAGTATTTATCTTATTTGTATTCATCGATGCTTGATTTAGTATTTTATCAATATCATTAGGAGTTATTTCTTCTTTTGGCTTAATTTTTTCTTCTAGTTCTCTAACTGTTAATTTATTATTTATTACTTCTTTTAATAGTTTCTTTTGTGTATCAGAATCTTTAGCATTTAAAAGTGCTCTAGCGTGACGCTCTGATATTTGTTCTTTTAATAAAGCATCTTGTACTTCATCCGTAAGTGATAAAAGTCTTATTTTATTTGCAACTGCACTTTGACTCTTTCCCATAGTTTTAGCAAGTTCTTCTTGAGTCATTTGATCTATTTCAAGAATTTTTTGGTATGTTTTTGCTTCTTCAATAGGGTTTAGGTTTTTACGTTGTAAATTTTCAAGTAATGCTACTTTACTACTTTCCTTATCATCTAAATTACGAATTATAGCCGGAATAGTTGTAAGTCCTGCCATGGCAGATGCTTTATAACGACGTTCTCCTGCTATTATTTCGTATTTATTACCTATATTACGAACAATTATTGGTTGAATAACACCATGTTCTTTTATAGAGACAGCTAGTTCTTTCAAAGCTTTTTCATCAAAAACTTGTCTTGGTTGAAATCTATTAGGAATTATATCTTCTAAATGTAAGTATACTACTTCGTTTTCTTTTGTTTCCATTCTCATACCCTCTTTATCCTATTATTACTATTAACATTATATCATTAATTGAATCAATTGGCTAGTTTTTATTTTTTATTTCTAAAATTGTCCTAATATCTCCTTTATTTGGAAGACAAAACTCTTCTTTTTTATTTATATACCATTTATTTTTTTCTAGAATATCTTTTGACAAATTTAGTTCTTCTAAAACTTTACCTTTCATTGCTAATAAACTGCCATTTTTATTGACTAATGGCATTGTCCATAAAAGTAATTTAGGTAATGGTGCTACTGCTCTTGCTGTTACAATATCATATTTTTTCTTTTTCTTTATTAAATCCTCAGCTCTAATATGGTATGCTTTTATTTTTTTTAAATTAAGTTTTTTGATTAAACTATTTAAGTAATTTACTCTTTTTTGTAGTGAATCTACTAATGTAATGTTTATATTTGGATAAAATATTTTTAATACTAATCCGGGAAAACCAGCACCTGTTCCAATATCACAAAGTGTTTGAACTTTTTCTAAGTCATATATTTTTGCTAAAGTTAAACTATCATAAAAATGTTTTAGATAAACATCTGTTTTAGATGTAATTCTAGTTAAGTTCATAGTTTGATTTGTTTCAACCATAGTAGTATAAATTATTTCTAGATTTTCTAACATTTCTTTGGTTGGTTTAATTCCTAACTTCTCTAACTCTGATTTAAACTCTTCTAAGCTCATTTATGCACCTCTTTTCTTTAAATAAATAGAAATTATAGCAATATCAGAAGGATTAACTCCACTAATACGACTAGCTTGCCCAAGTGTTAATGGTCTTATTTCTTCTAACTTTTCTCTTGCTTCGCTTGCAATATTAGGTATATTCTTATAATCAATATCTTCTGGTATAATTTTATTCTCTAATTCCAACATTTTTTTTGCTTCTTCCATAGATTTTTTTATGTATCCTTCATATTTTATATTAATTTCTACTTCTTTTAAAACTTCATCCTTATAATTTAAGTTTTTAAAATTAAATAGATCTTCAATAGATATTTCTGTTCTTTTTAATAAATCATATAAACTTATACTATCTTTCAAAGGAGATGTATTTAGCTCTTTTAGAATATTATTTATAGATTCTTTTGGTGTTATCTTTTCTTCTTTTAGTAAATTAGTTAGCTCTTCAATGTTTTTTTTCTTTTGCAAAAAATTTTTATAAATATCATCTTTAATTAATCCTATTTCATGACCATATTCTCTTAACCTTAAATCAGCATTATCATCACGCAATAAAAGACGGTATTCAGCACGTGATGTTAAAAGTCTATATGGATCTTTTACTCCTTTTGTTACCAGGTCATCTATTAAAACTCCTATATAGGATTCATTTCGTTTTAAAACAAGAGGTTTTCTATTATCTATTTTTAATGAAGCATTTATTCCTGCCATTAATCCTTGCCCTGCCGCTTCTTCGTAACCACTTGTACCATTAATTTGTCCTGCTGTATATAAATTATCTATAATCTTAGTTTCAAGGGTTGGTTTTATTTGTTTAGGATCTATAGCATCATATTCAATTGCATATGCATATTTTAATATTTTAGCATGTTCTAAACCTTTTAATGAATGGACCATTTGTTCTTGTACATAGTGCGGCATACTAGTAGAAAAACCTTGTAAATATAAATCATCATAATAAATACTTTCTGGCTCTAAAAAAAGTTGATGACGTTCTTTGTCACTAAATCTTACTATTTTATCTTCAATAGAAGGACAATATCTAGGGCCTACTCCTTCTACATAACCTCCATACATACTTGATTCTTTTAAATGATTTTGAATAATTTTTTTTGTTTCAGCGTTTGTATAAATTAAGTAGCATGGAAGTTGATATTTATATGCAAGTGCTGTTTTATTATCATAGGAAAATGTTATATCTTCACTACTTCCTCTTTCCACTTGAAGCTTTGAAAAGTCAACACTCGATTTTTCAATACGAGGTGGTGTTCCAGTTTTCAAACGTATAATATTAAAGCCGATTTTTTTTAAAAAAGGACTTAAATAATTACTTGGCTTTTCTCCGTGAGGTCCTCCGTTTGTTTTTTCACTTCCTACTAAAATTGCACCTCTTAAATATGTTCCCGTTGTTAATATGACTGCTTTACTACTTATTGTTTCACCATTTTCTAAAATTACACCACTTGCTTTATTATTTTCTATAATTAGCTCTTTTACTAAACCTTCTTTAATAGTT
Organism: uncultured Bacilli bacterium; assembly: GCA_944358505.1. Classification (GTDB taxonomy): domain Bacteria; phylum Bacillota_I; class Bacilli_A; order RF39; family UBA660; genus Onthousia. The sequence continues at coordinate 38,406 of CALVRG010000011.1, forward strand.
AAATTCTCTTGATTTTGCAAAGTATTTAACATCTCTTTTTTATAAATAACTTTATCAGCTTGAGCTCGTAATGCTCTAACAGCAGGTCCTTTTTTTGTATTTAACATTTTCATTTGTAAAGAACTCTTATCGGTATTTTTTGCCATTTCTCCACCTAAAGCATCTATTTCTCTTACTACAATTCCTTTAGCTGGTCCTCCAATTGAGGGATTACATGGCATGTCTGCAATGTTATCAATATTTCCAGTTACAAGAAGGGTTTTATGATTCATTCGTGAACTTGCTAATGAGGCCTCTATTCCAGCATGGCCTCCCCCTACTACTATTATTTCATATTTCAATTTAATCACTTCTTTCTTTATTTACCTACACAAAAGTTTGCAAATAGCTCATCTAGTAATTCATCATTGTAATTTTCTCCAGTTATATTTCCTAGTAACTCAAAGACTTCTTTTAAATCCACTTCTACAATATCAATTGGTGCATTGTTTTCAAAACTTTCTTCAGCATCTTTTAAACTTTGCAATGATTTTTTAGCAAGTGTTAATTGTCTATTATTTGCTAAATATGTATAGTCATCTTCAGATATTTCTTCTAACTTAAACATCTTTTTTATTTCTTCTTTTAGAGGTGTTAATCCGTCTAAAGTATTTGTATTTGTACTTACAATATGTTTAAATTTTAATTTGTTTTTATTTATTCTTAAAGGCAAATCATTTTTATTAAGTACTATTACTGGATTTTTGTCTTCTACTTGAGAAAGAATAAACAAATCATTTTCTGTTAATTCTTCACTGCCATTTAATACTGTTATTATTAAATTTGCTTCATTTATTAATGACAAACTTTTTTCTACACCAATTTTTTCTGCAAGATTGTCTGTTTCTCTAATTCCTGCTGTATCGATTAATGATAATTCTATACCATCAAACATGATACTACCTTCAACAATATCTCTAGTCGTTCCTTCTATATCTGTGACAATTGCTTTTTCTTCTTTTAATAGATTATTTAAAATGCTGCTTTTTCCTACATTTGGACGTCCTATTATAATTGTTTTAATACCATTTTTTAATATTTGTCTTTCTTCTGATTTTTTTATTAAATTTGTTAAATCTTCTTTTAATATTTTTATAGTTTCTTTTAATTCTTCTTTTGTTACTTCTTCTATATCATAATATTCTGGGTAGTCTATATTAACCTCAATATTTGCAAGAAGATGTTTTAATTTATTCCTAAAAGTTTGAATATATTTTTTTAAGGATCCTTCAAGGGATGATAAAGCTAATTTTCTTGACTGATCAGTTTTACTTTCTATTAAATCCATTACTGATTCTGCTTGTGTTAAATCAATTCTACCATTTAGAAATGCTCTTTTAGTAAATTCACCAGGCTCTGCTAATCTTGCTCCTTTTTCTACTATTAGATCTAAAATACTTAAAGTTGTAGAAATTCCACCATGACAATTTATCTCTACAATATTTTCTCTTGTAAATGTTTTTGGTGATCTCATAACACTAACTAAAACTTCATCAAGATCTTCTACTCCATTATTTATATAACCATAATTTATAGTATGACTATCAACTTTAGTTAAATCTTTACCTTTAAAAATTGAATTTACTATTTCTATAGATTTAGAACCACTGACTCTTATTATAGAAATTGCTCCTACTCCTAATTTTGTAGATATGGCAGCTATAGTATCATTCATTTTTTTCCCTCCCTTTTTCAGTTTTATTATTATATTTAATATTTATTTTAATGTAAAGCTTAATAAATAAATGTATTTAAGCTTAGTCACTTTTTTACAAAAAAGAGCCTAAGACCGTGGCTTTATAATAACACAACGATTAGGCTCTTCTCCTGTACTTTCAGTGTATACATATTTATTATTAGCTAAGGCATTATGGACAATACGTCTTTGGTAAGAATTCATTCTATCCATTTTTACTTCTATTTTTGTTTCTTTTACTTCTTTTGCAAGTTTTTTAGCAAGGTTTTCTAGATGTCTATCACTTTTTTCTTTATAATTATTAACATCTATAAAAAAGCGATAGGTATTGTTTATTTTATTTTTTAAGATTTGATTTATTACTATGTTTAAAGCTTGTAAATTTTTACCATCCTTACCTATTAATAAAGCATCATTATTGGAATATAAGCGATAGGTCGGAATATTATCACTAATACTTATTTCTATATCAACTTCATAGCCCATATCTTTTAAAAGATTTTTAATTAATTGTTTTAAGTATTCTCTTATTTCTATTTTTTCTATTACTTCTAATTCTACTTTTTTAGAAAGTAAAGTTTTCTTTTCTTCTTTTACATTTATAATTAAATTCTCTTCTAACTCTTGTAAGTCTACCTTTGCTTTATTTAGTGCCTCTTCATAAGTTTTTCCAATATAGTTATGCTTTTTTACCATTCTTTTCCATTCCTTTCATTACAATAATATTTTGAACTATTGCAAAGATGTTTCCAACAGACCAATAAATACCTAGGGCTGATGGCATAAAGAATGCTGTAATTATAATTATTACACTCATCATTATTGGCATCATCTTCATTGAAGGATCAGTTGCTTGATTAGATGTAGTTTTAAACATTAGTATAGTTGTTGCTCCTATTATTATTATTAAAATTATGTACATATAAATAGTTGAGCTGGAAAAACCTACTAATGGTGTTGTTCCTAATTGAATACCAAGGAAATTTTCTTCAAAAATGGCTGGTACTCTATTTATTGCTTCTAAAAATGCTAATAAAAGTGGTAATTGAATAAATGAAATAATGCAACTTGTTAAAGGATTAAAATTATACTTTTTATATATCATCATCATTTCTTGATTTTGTTTTAACATTGAGTCTTGATCTGTTTTACCTTCATATTTTTTCTTTATTCTCTCAAGTTCTGGTGTTGCCTTCTTCATTAATTCACTTTGCACTGCCATTTTTCTTGTAAATGGAAATAATATTAGTCTAATTATAATAGTTATTATAATAATACTTAAAGCAAAACTTCCTATATATTTACCTAAAGTTAAAATTAAAAATGCTAAAGGTTTTACAAAAATACCAGTCCATAAACCATCATATTTTGTTGAAGCAGGTGTAAACTCAGAACATTTTGGTAAATCTTTTAATTTAACACCATTTTCTTTGTATAATTTTCTTGTTTGTTCATTTTCAGGCTGACATAATATGTTTTCAATTAGAGCTTGCCCTGTTTCAGGATTCTTCACAGGTTGCTTATCTTTGTCAACAAGTGTTGTTTGGCATCCTGTGACTAGAAATACTAATACAATAATCAATATAATTTTTAATTTTTTGTGTTTAATTTTCATACAATTATGCTCCTTACTTAATTTTATCTAATAAATTTTCTAAACTGCTTTTTAATTCTTGATAAGATAAATTTAAACAGCTATTTCTTATAATTATAATACAATTATAGTTTTTTTCATAGCTTTTATTGTAGATTCTTAAAATTGCTCTTATTTTTCTTTTTAATTTATTTCTAATATGGGCCTTACCTACTTTTTTTGGAACTGCAATTCCATATTTATTGAATGATTGCTCTTTTTCTTGAAAAAACACAATAAAATTATAATTTTTAATTTTTTTACCTGACTTTATAATTTCATCAAATACTTTACTTTCCTTTATAATATACTTTTTATTCATAGTTTCACTTCCCATAAGTAAAAAGCCACTGGAAAGATAGTGGCTTTTATTTTACTAATTCTTTGCGTCCTTTCTTACGACGACTATTTAAAATTTTACCATCGCTATTTTTACGAGCGAAGAATCCATGCTTTTTAGCTCTTCTTCTTTGGTTTGGTTGATATGTTCTTTTCATTTTTCACACCTCCAGACTTGAAATCTACATTATTATAATAGTTAGTATTGATCTTTGTCAAGACGTTATTTTAGTTACTTATTTTTTAATCTTTTTCCACTATTTCCACATAGTGTGGAAAAGTTTTTTCAACTTGTGAATTTAAAAATTGTGGAAAATGTGGAAAACTATCTTTTTCGTTGATATATTTTAATATAAATTGTGGAGAAATTTGTCGAAAAATTGTGGAAAATAAAAAATGTTAAAATTACTATTCCTTTTTCCACAAATTTAGAGTATTATATTTGTAAATTTATGAAATTCAGGTGGGAGGTGATAGGGTGAATGTCGAAATTCTATGGCAAAATGTTCTAAAGGAAATAAAAGATGAACTTTCATCCTTAGCTTTCGACACTTGGTTTAGTGATGTCAATCTTGTTGAACTTAATGAAAGTATGGCAATTATTGAAGTACCTATGTCTATCCATAAGAAACATTTATCTGACAATTATTTTGACCTTATTAAATTATCTTTAAATAAAGTTACTGGTAGCAATTATGAAATAGAATTTTTGTTACCTGAAGAAATAAATAAGAAAAAAATAGAGAAAGAAAAAGAAGAAAATAAATTAGTAAGCGAAAATGTTCCTAAAGATTTAAAAAATAAATCTAATCTAAATAAAAAGTATAATTTTGAAAATTTTATTGTAGGGAATAGTAATAAATTTGCTCAAGCTGCTGCTTTATCTGTAGCTGAAAATCCTGGTAAAATGTATAATCCATTATTTATATATGGTAATAGTGGTTTAGGGAAAACACATTTAATGCATGCTATTGGAAATTACATAGTAGAAAATTCTAATAAGAAAGTTTTATATGTTACAAGTGACCAATTTAGAGATGATTTTGTTGGCATTAATAAGAAAGACGAAAAGGGGACTAATTTTAGTTATATAGATTTCTTTAAAGATAAATATAGAAATATTGATGTTTTAATTATCGACGATATACAATTTTTAGGTGGTGCTACGCAAACTCAACAAGAATTTTTTCACACTTTTACTAATCTTTATAGTGATTCTAAACAAATTATTATTTCTTCTGATAGATCGCCTAATGACTTAAAATTATTGGAAGAAAGGCTTAGAACAAGATTTTGTTGGGGTCTTACTGTTAATATTTATCCACCTGACTTTGAGCTTAGGAAAGAAATACTTAGAAAAAAAATAATCTCTGGTAATTTTGAAACTGATATTCCGGCAGAGGTTATTGAATATATTGCTTCAAATATGGGTAGTGATGTAAGACAACTTGAAGGCTCTATTACTAGACTTGTAGCATATTCTACTATTATGGGTGGAGCTAAAATAGACATAAATCTTGCAATTGATGCTTTAAAAGACTTTATTAGTAAAGGATTAAGTGAAAAAAATGATATTACACGAATACAAAAAATTGTATCAGAATATTTTCAAATTTCAGTAGAAGATATTAGATCAAAGAAAAGGAGTAGTAATATTGCTTTTCCAAGACAAATAGCAATGTATTTATGTAGAAAACTAACTAGTGAATCTTTTCCTAAAATCGGAACAGAATTTGGTGGGAAAGATCAGTCTACAGTTATGCATTCTGTTGAAAAAATTGAGCAAGAAATTAAAAATAATAGTGATTTAGCGGCAATTATAAAAAAACTTGAAAATGATTTAAAGCCATGATTGTTGAAAACTTTATTTTTTAAACTTTTTTTCCACAGTTAAAGTTAATAATTTTGTGATATAATATAAGAGAATTATGGGGTTTTCCACAATTTCCACTATATAATTATAAATATATAAATAGAAAGAAGGAATAATTAATGAAATTTACAATAAAAAAAGAAGTATTGATGGATGCTTTAACTAAAGTATCAAAAGCTATATCTAGTAGAAATGTTATACCAGTTTTGGCAGGCATTAAATTTGATCTTACTTATAAAAAGCTTGTTTTAACTGCAAGTGATAATGACATTACAATACAAACTTTTATTAATTGTGATGATGAAGATATTATCAAAGTACGTGAAGAGGGTAGTATTATTATTCAGGGAAAATATATTTCTGATATTGTTAGGAAATTACCTGATTCTTATATAAATATTGAAGTAGTTGATGAGTTAAAAATTTTAGTATATACAGAAAATAGTGAATTTAATTTAAATGGTATTAGTGAAAGTGAATATCCTAATATTGATTTAGGGGAAAGTAAAAGCTATATAGAAATCTCTGCAGTGACGTTAAAAGAAATTGTTAATCAAACATCATTTGCAACTTCTATAGATGAAAATAAGGCTATTTTAAATGGTATAAACTTTAATATCACCGGTGATATATTAGAATGTAATGCCACAGATTCTTATCGTTTAGCTAGAAAACTTATAAAACTTGATAAGGAAAGTAAAGAAAGTCAAAATATTGTTATTCCTAGTCGTAATTTAGTTGAGTTTACAAGAATTATAGATGATAAAGAAGATATTGTTCAAATTCATATATTCAATAATAAAATCTTATTTAAATATAAAAATCTTTTATTTCAATCTAGACTTATTAATGGCACTTATCCTAATACTTCTAATTTATTACCTAAAGATTATTTAGTTAAATTACATTTTAATATCAATAATTTTTATGATGTTGTTGATAGGGTTAGTATTTTGACTAGTGATAAAGACAAGAATACTGTTACTTTAGAAACTGATGGAAATAACTTAATAATGAAATCTTCTAGTGCTGAAATTGGTAGAGTAGAAGAAAAAATGGTTATCTCTAAAGATCAAGATATTGATGTAAAGGTATCATTTAGTTCTAAATATATGATGGATGCTTTGAAGTCATTTAATACTGATACTGTAGAGATGTATTTTGTGGGAGAAATTAAGCCTATTTTATTAAAGAGTGAAGAAGATGAAACTTTAACTCAATTAGTTTTACCTATTAGAACATATTAAAAAGTAAGAAATTTACTTTTTTTTTATTTTTTCGACAATAAAACCAATTTTTTGACAATATAATATAGTAGACTGATAGCAAAGCAATGAATTGCTTTTGAAAGGGGAGACGGATTATGAAAGATTATGAAATTAATGATGACACACTTGCTATTATGCCTGATGATATTTGGAATTCAATTGTTATGGAGGATGATTGTGATTATAATATTAAAAAGAAACCTTTAGAAATTGTTGATTATAGTTGTAAATATTTTGGAAGTTCTTATTCGGGAAGAAAGAGTGGTGCAAGTGAAATATTGAATAGTGGCTATAAATTACCAATAATGGTGGAAGATACAAGAAATATAATATTTTTTCCTACTACTAGTCCATTGGATGAAGATTGTGGTTGGATTTCTTTAAAAAATGTTAAGAAATATTGTAAGACTTCCAACGGAAAAACTGAGGTTGAATTTAGAAATGGCAAAGTAATCACATTAGATATTTCCTACAATTCATTTAATAATCAGATTATGAGAGCGAGTAGATTAGAATCCATTATAAGAAGCAGAAAAGAAAAAGCAAAATAATTGCTTTTTTCTATTTTATTGACTTAAAATATGATATAATAGTCTTGCGTGTATAGGAGTACTAAAATAGGGTGTAGGTGATTATATGGTCGTTTTTTTAGTTGAATATGATTGTTAGAACTTTAAAAGTTAATAATTTTCGTAATTATGATAAATTTTTAGTTACTTTAGGAAGTAAAATGAATATTTTTATTGGAAATAATGCTAGTGGAAAGACTAATATTTTAGAAGCAGTTGCTATTTTAGGATTAACTAAATCTTTTAGAAATGGTATTGAGTCTGATATTATTAAGCTTAATAAACAAAAGGCAATTATAGAAGGAAGAATTCTGAATAATAAACAAATAAAGGACTTAAAAATTGAATTTAGAGAAAAAGATAAAAATGTTTATATTAATTCTAAAAAAGTTAGAAAGTATGCTGATTATATTTCAAATTTAAATATTGTTATATTTACTCCTTTAGATTTAGATATTATTAAAGGATCACCTAGTATTAGAAGGAATTTACTTAATATTTCTTTATCACAAATATCTTATTCTTATTTAGTTACTTATAATGAATATAATAAAATTTTAAAAACGCGCAACGAATATCTTAAAATTTTATATACTAATGGATTAGCAGATAAAGCTTATTTAGATATTTTAACAGAAAAATTAATAGAGAAGGCTGTTATTATTTATCAAGAAAGATATTCTTATTTGAATAAAATTAATAGTTATATCTCTTCTATTTATTATGATATTACTAATGAATTGATAAATATTAAAGTTAATTATAAGCCTAATATTGACATTGATAGTTTTGTTTCTAAAAATATAGAAAATAAATTAAAAGAATGCTATATGAAAAACTTTAAAAAGGAATTGCAGGCTGGAATGACATTATATGGTCCTCATCGCGATGATTTTGCTTTTTTTATGAATAATTTGGATATGAGAATATATGCTTCACAAGGGCAGCAAAAATGTGTTGTGTTATCATATAAATTGGCTTCTATTCCTATTTTTAAAGAAACTAGCGGAACTAATCCTGTTTTATTATTAGATGATATTTTTAGTGAACTTGATTTAGAAAAGCGTAATAAATTGCTAAAGTATATAAATCACGATATTCAAAGTATTATAACAACAACTGATTTAAAAAATATTTCTAAAAAAATATTAAATGATGCTGTTATTTTTAATGTTAGTGAAGGTAAAATTGAGAGGAGTTAAGTTATGGAAGAAAAAATTGAAAGTACTTATGATTCTTCTGCTATTCAAGTGCTTGAGGGATTAGAAGCAGTAAGAAAAAGACCAGGTATGTATATAGGATCTACTAGTTCTAGAGGCCTTCATCATTTAGTATGGGAGATTGTTGATAATGCCATTGATGAAGCTTTAGCTGGATATTGTACTCATATTGAGGTTGTAGTTAATAAAGATAATAGTATTACTGTTAAGGATGATGGTAGAGGTATTCCTGTGGATATACATCCTAAAACAGGAAAAAGCACAGTAGAAACCGTTTATACAGTACTACATGCTGGAGGTAAATTTGGTGGTGGTGGCTATAAAGTATCTGGCGGACTTCATGGTGTTGGTGCAAGTGTGGTTAATGCTTTATCTGATTGGTTAGAGGTTAAAGTTTATAAGAATGGTAAGGTTTATTATCAAAGATATCAAACTGGTGGACATCCTGTTGAAAATTTAAAAGTAATTGATAGTTGTGATGAAAATAGAACTGGTACAACTGTAACCTTTAAACCAGATGATCAAATATTTACTGAAACAACTGTTTATGATTATGATATTTTAAAAACTAGGCTTCGTGAACTTGCATTTTTAAATAGAGGACTTCGTATCACTTTATATGATGATAGAGAAGATCCAAAAAAAGATAGTTTTCATTATGAAGGTGGTATTCGTGAATATATTGAGATGCTTAATAAAAATAAGAATCCAATTCATGATACAATAATTGATATTTCAGGAGTTATGCAGGATATTTCTTTGGAAGTTGCTTTACAATATAATGAATCATATAATGCTGCTATTTATTCTTTCGTTAATAATATTACTACTCCTGAAGGCGGAACGCATGAAGATGGAGTTAGAAGAGCTTTGACTAGGATTTTAAATAAATATGCAGTTAGTCATAACTTTTTGAAAGAAAAAGACGATTCTTTAACTGGTGATGATGTTAGAGAAGGTCTAACTATGATTATTTCTATTAAGCATCCTAATCCTCAATTTGAAGGACAGACAAAGACTAAACTTGGAAATAGTGAAGTTAGAAGTATTGCTGATAAGATTTTTTCTGAACCATTCGAAAGATTTTTGCTTGAAAATCCTGATGAGGCAAGGGTAATCATTGAAAAATGTATGACGGCTTCACGAGCTAGAGTAGCTGCTAAAAAAGCAAGAGAGCTAACTAGACGTAAGGGAGATTTAGATGTTACTAATTTTTATGGAAAATTATCAGATTGTAAAAGTAAGGATGCATCTATAAGTGAAATTTTCTTAGTAGAGGGAGATTCGGCTGGAGGGTCTGCTATTAAGGGAAGGGATAGTATGACTCAGGCTATATTACCTTTGCGTGGTAAAATTTTGAATGTTGAGAAAGCTAGACTTGACAGAGCGTTATCTAATGAAGAAATTAGGACTATTATTACAGCTTTTGGTACTGGTATTGGTGAAGAATTTGATATTTCTAAACTTCGTTATAATAAGATTATTATAATGACAGATGCTGATGTTGATGGTTCTCATATTAGGGTATTGCTTTTAACGCTATTTTACCGCTTTTTTAGGCCTATTGTTGAAGCGGGACATGTATATGCCGCACAGCCTCCTTTGTTCGTTATTAAGCACGGAAAAACTATTAAATATGTATTAAATGAACAAGAACGTGATCAGTATTTATCCACACTTGCTCCTAATACAAAGTATGAGATTGCTCGTATGAAAGGTTTGGGTGAGATGGATGCTGAAGAATTAAACGAAACAACTATGGATATTAATAAGCGGGTTTTAAGACAAATTACAATAGATGATGTAGTTGCAGCAGATGAGGTTTTCTCTGAACTTATGGGTGAAGAAGTTACTCCAAGACGTGAATTTATAGAAACAAATGCAACTTATGCTAATTTGGATGTTTAGGAGGTAAAATATGGATAGATTAGAACAAAATAATATAGTAAAAGAAGTTAGGGATTCATTTTTAGATTATTCGATGAGTGTAATTACTTCTCGTGCTATTCCTGACTTAAGAGATGGATTAAAGCCTGTTCATAGGCGAATTTTATATTCAATGTATGAATCTGGTTATACACCAGATAAACCACATAAAAAAAGTGCAAAGACCGTCGGAGAAGTTATGGGTAATTATCATCCGCATGGAGATTCTAGTATTTATGAAGCAATGGTTAGGATGGCTCAGGATTTTTCTTATCGCTATATGTTAATTGATGGCCATGGTAATTTTGGTAATATTGAAGGTTATGGTGCTGCAGCAATGCGTTATACAGAAGCTAGATTATCAAAAATATCTTTGGAATTACTTAGAAATATTAATAAAAATACAGTAGATTTTGATTCTAACTTTGATGAAACTACAAAAGAACCTCAAGTGTTACCATCAAGGTTTCCTAATATTTTAGTAAATGGTACTACTGGAATTGCTGTTGGTATGGCTACAAATATACCTCCTCATAATTTAAAGGAAGTAATTGATGGTTGTGTGGCTTATATTGATAATCCTGATATTGATGTGGATGGCTTAATGCAATATATTAAAGGGCCTGATTTTCCTACTGGTGCTTCAATATTAGGAAATAGTGGTATTAGAAAAGCTTATGAAACAGGTAGAGGAACTATTACTATTAGGAGTAGGGCACAAATTGAAGAAAAAAATGGTAAACAATATATAATTATTGATGAAGTTCCTTATGGTGTTAATACATTAGAGTTGAAAAATAAAGTTGCTGAATTAGTTCATAATAAGACTATTGAAGGAATTTCTGATTATCATTCAGATTTAAAAAATGGTATTAAAATTACAATAACATTAAAAAAGGATGCTAATGCTCAAGTAGTTTTGAATAAACTTTATAAGCATACGCAATTTCAAACTAGTTATGGAATAATTCTGTTAATGTTAGATCAAGGTGTTCCAAAAACTTTAGGTTTAAAGGATATAATTGCTAAATATATTGATTTTCAAAGGGAAGTAATTATTAGGAGAACTAGATTTGATTTAGACAATGCAGAAAAACGTGTTCATATTTTAGAAGGATTAAAAATTGCATTAGATCATATTGATGAAGTTATTAAACTAATTAGAGGATCTAAATCTGATGAAGAAGCAAGAAATGGTTTAATGAGTAAATTTGGTTTAAGTGAAGTTCAAGCAAATGCAATTCTTGAAATGAGGCTTAGACGATTAACTGGATTAGAAAGAGAAAAAATAGAAAATGAACTTGCAGAATTACTTAAATTAATATCTTCTTTAAATGATATTTTAAGTAGCGATGCTAAAGTTTTAGAGGTTATAAAAAAAGAACTTTTGGAAATTAGAGATAAATATGGTGATGATAGAAGAACTAATATTGATATGACTGCTATAGAGTATATTGAGGACGAATCCTTAATTCCTGTAGAGGATATAATTGTAACTTTAACTAATAAAGGATATATAAAAAGATTAAGAGCTGATACTTATAAATCACAAAATCGTGGTGGTGTTGGTATTAAAGGTATGTCAACAAACGAAGAAGATTTTGTTAAGCAGCTAATTTCTATGAAAACTCATGATTATATACTATTTTTCTCAAATAAAGGAAGAGTATATCGTTTGAAAGGATATGAAATTCCTGAATTCAGTCGTCAATCTAAAGGTATACCAGTAGTTAATTTATTGTCATTGGAGCAAAAGGAGAACATTAGTTCGACTATATGTTTAGAACCATCTGTGGAAAACTATAAATATTTAATTTTTGTTACAAAGAATGGTTTAGTTAAAAGAACTGAAATAAATGAGTTTGACAATATAAGAAAAAGCGGTAAAATTGCAATTGTTCTTAAGGAAGATGACGAACTAATAGCTGTGGATAAAACAACAGGTAATAATGAAGTAATTATAGGTGCTAGTAATGGTCGAATGGTAAGATTTGTTGAAAATGAGATAAGATCAATGGGAAGAGGTACTTCTGGAGTTAAAGGTATTGATCTTGATGGAAGCATTGTTGTTGGTGCAAATGTTGTTTGTGGAAATCAAGAAGTTTTAATTGTAACTAGTAATGGTTATGGTAAAAAAACAAGTATAAATGAATATAGATTAACTCATAGAGGTAGTAAGGGTGTAAAAGCTTTAAATATGACAGAAAAGAACGGATTAATGATATCATTAAATTGTATTAATGATAATCAAAGCGATAATAAAGATGTCATGATAATTACTGATGGAGGCGTAGTTATGCGGATGCCAATGTCACAGATTTCTACATTAAAACGAGCTACACAAGGAGTTAGACTTATTCATTTAAAAGATAATCAAAACGTATCAACAATTACTGTTGTTGATAAAGAGGAGGAAATGTGATTATAATACCTTTAAAGTTCACACTAAATAAAAAGAACTAAAATATGGTAAAATTTATTTAGAAAGAACTTTGG
>CALVRG010000012.1 GCA_944358505.1 uncultured Bacilli bacterium
TGCTGCGAGGGTTCAAATCCCTCTGTCTCCGCCATAAAAAAAACAACTTATCTTAAAGATAAGTTTTTATTTTGTCTTACTGTCTCTATATCTTCTTTTAATGTATACCATTTTATTTGGACAATAAATTTATCAATTTCATTATTTCTACTTCTAGCAGAAAATAAAAGATGAGAAAAATGTATTGTAGTTGACGGATCTTCCTTACAAGCAAGCAATATTTTGATTATTTCATCCTTAGTAATATAAGAAAAATCATCAACAACACCATGAATTAAAACATCAGTTTTTCCAATAACACAACGTTTAATTATATTAATAATCAAATCTTCATTTCTAAGAAAATATTTATTTACCTTAGCAATTTTTCTTTTGTTTTTTATTTTGTAATCTGGAAAAGTTATCTTCCTTATTCCACTTCCATTACGTGTACCATCAGCAAAAAAATATTCTAATATTATATTAATAATTTTAATAGGTACTTTTTCTTGCTCTAAATAACTAATAAAGCTATAAATATGTTCACTATGGACAGTATTATTTTTACCCATTTTAATACTTATAGACTTTTTTTCTTCACCTGCCTTAATCCATATATCCTCCTTTTGCTTATCAAAATTTACAAAACAAGTAATTTTAGTATCATCACTTATATTAGAAAAATTTTTCTTCAAAAATGTTTTAAACATGTCATTCATATCACCAACTATTTTATTATTAAGATAGTGAAAAAAATCCCATTCATTTTGAAAACCATAATTTTTAAGCATAAATCTCACCTCCTACTATAATAATTAACAAGAAAAAGAAAAAATGCTTCGAATATCAAGCATTATATTTTAACTTTTTAATAATTTTACTAACTAACAATTCAAACAATTTATAAAATTCGTAAGATAAAAACATCAAAATAAAAGTTATACCTATCATTAAATAATCAAAATGTGTTATAGAAAATAATGTTGTCAAATTTAAAATACAATAAATAAACAAATAAAGCATTAAAACAAAGAGAATCAATCGCCTTCTATTAAAAGGTTGACAAACTTTATATAATAAAAGAAAAGAAACATAACTAGTAATAGTTAAAGATAAAGTTGAAACTTTAGCATAAGTTAATCCAATTGTACTACCAAATAAAGATATAAAAATAATATCTAAAACTATTACAAAAGCAGGTGGAGTTGATTTTTTTAAAACATTAATTAAAAATCTACCCTCTACAAGATTATTATTAGGCTCCAAAGCTAAAATAAAAGAAGGAATTCCTATCGTAACAATACTAGATAAAGTAAGTTGAACAGGAATAAAAGGATATGATTGCTCTAAAAAAAGAAAAACAAAAGCAAGCAAACCAGCATAAATAGTTTTAACAAGAAAAAGTGAGGCTGATCGTTGTAAATTATTTATACTTTTTCTTCCTTCTAAAACAATATTAGGTAAAGCATCAAAATTAGAATTAAGCAAAACAAGTTGTGAAACACTTCTTGCAGCATCAGTACCAGTAGCCATAGCAATAGAACAATCAGATTCTTTCAAAGCAAGACAATCATTAACACCATCACCAGTCATGGCTACAGTATTACCAGCCTCCTTTAAAGATTTAATTAAAATAAACTTTTCATTAGGTTTAACCCTACCAAAAACATCATATTCCAAGGCAGCATTTTTTATTTGTTCTTCACTAGTCAAAGTTGACAAATCTATTGCTTTTAAATTATTTCCTATTTTCACCCTTTTAGCAATATTCAAAACTGTATTTACATTATCACCAGAAATAATTTTAATTTTAACACCTTGCTCTTTAAAATAACTAATTGTATTAATTGCTTGATTTCTAATTTTATCTTGTAACAAAATAAATCCAAGAACTAGTTGTTTTTCATTGCTTTTTTGATAGTTTTTATATTCAACTACTGCTACTACCCTATTAGAACTAGTTAAAAAATCTAATTCTTCTTTGTATTTAGCATAATTATGCAAAAGAAATTCAGGTGCGCCTATAAAAATAGCCGTATTTTCCATTACAATACCAGAACACTTTGTATTAGAATTAAAATTAATAATTTTAGTATAATTAATTTTACCCTTATCATAAAAGGCATTTTTTAAAGCCTTAGCTGTAGAATTATTGTCATCTATAATATGAACAATTTTTCCGAGTAAACTTTTTAATTCAATTTTAGACATTTCTTTACCAACAACATCTTTTACTTCCATAACACCTTCTGTAATAGTACCAGTTTTATCAAGACATATTACATTAACACGAGCTAAAGTTTCAATACAATATAAATCTTGAACAAGAACTTTTTTTCTTGAAAGCTTAACAACACTAATGGCAAAAACAGTACTAGTTAAAAGAACAAGACCTTCAGGAATCATCCCTATCAAGGCAGCAACAGTATTAATAACGGCATTTTGAATACTATTATTAGGAATAAATAATTGTCTAGCAAAAAGTAAAATACCAAGTGGAACAATAACAAAAGAAATAGTTTTAACTATTTTATTCAAACTTTTCATAATTTCACTAGATACATCTTTAATATATTTAGTATCGCTACTAATTTTAGCAGTATAATTATCATATCCAATATGCTCAACTTGACAAAGACAATTTCCACTTACAATAAAGCTTCCAGATAGTAACATATCCCCTTCTTTTTTCAAAACACTTTCTGCCTCACCTGTAATAAAAGATTCATCAACAAGAACCTCTCCTCTTTTTATAATTGAATCTACAATAATCTGATTACCTGTTGTAAAGCTAACTATATCATCAAGAACAATTTCATCTAAAGAAAGAGCCATATTGTTTCCATTTCTTATAACTTTAATTTTATGTTCGGATATAACAGATAATTTATCTATTGTATATTTAGATCTTAATTCTTGAAAAGTACTAATAACTGTATTTAAAACTATTATTATAATAAATGTCAAATTTTTATAAGATCCAACCAAAATAATAGCAATAGCTAAAATTATATTTATAATATTAAATAATGTTAAAATATTTTCTTTAACAATTTCCTTAA
This sequence comes from uncultured Bacilli bacterium, assembly GCA_944358505.1. Taxonomy (GTDB): domain Bacteria; phylum Bacillota_I; class Bacilli_A; order RF39; family UBA660; genus Onthousia. The sequence continues at coordinate 3,042 of CALVRG010000012.1, forward strand.
CACTTTTAGTTTTAACATCTGTGTTAAAGTTAACTAAATTATTACTGTACCTTTCTTCGATTTCTTTTTCAGTTAATCCCTTACTAACATCAGGATTATATCTTTTTATTTTATTATCCATAGAAAACACCTACATTTCTATTAAAATAATAACACATTTTTATATGTGTGTGCTATAATTAGCTTAACAAATTAAGAAAGAGGTCTATTTATGAGAAATTTTATTAATTGGTTAATAACCATCGCATTATTTATCACAATTATAATAACAATTATAGTTTTTACTATAAGCAACTTAACAACTGAAAAAAGCACTAAATATATAATAAATAACATTGACTATAAAACAGTTGTAGAGGAATTTAAAAACTCAAATTATAGTCAATCTATTTATGATTATGCTAAAGATTATGGAATTAGTGAGTCACAAGTAGATACATTACTACAAACTGAAGAGTTTAAAAAATATAGCAATGAGTTAATTCAAAGCATTATTGATAGTTATTTAAATGATAAAAATATAGAAATTAGCAATAATACTAATGAATTTATTAATGATATAAATAAAAAATATGAACTTAATTTAGATTCAACTGCAAAAGAAAAAATTAAAAATTATATTAATAATACAATTGATGAAAATGTAAACACAATAACTATTAATAATAGCAATAATAACGAAAGTGCAAATATTATTATTAGTATTATCAAAGCTTGTAAAGATGTTAATGTACATATAGTTTTATTTATAATAATATTTTTCTTAACAGCATGTTTATTTTTATGTAGTTGGAAAACTAAAAACTTTTTGGAATATATCAGTATAACTGCAATTACAATTGGAATTTCAACCCTATTATTTAATGGCGTTATATTCCTAATTATAAACTATAGTACAAAAAGCCTAACAAATATAAAGATAATATTAGCACCTATAACAAACTTTTATTATACTATAAGCATAATAAGTATTATCACAGGAATAATTCTTATAATTACACAACACTTCATAAATAAAAAAATTATTAATAAAGAAGTTGTACCATTCTAAATAACTAATCATTATCCAATTTCAATAATATCTTAGTAATAATTTTTATAAAGTTTTAATTTTCTATATTAAAGTAAGTATAACAAAAAACTTACTTTTTAATTTGCATTTTCTATTTACCAATACATACTAATCTTTATTACTTCTAATTTTTCAATGATTTATAACAAAAACTCTTCACTTTTTAATTTTTATGTGTTATATTAAATAAGTAAACAAATTTATGGGCTGTTAGCTCAGTTGGTAGAGCAACTGACTCTTAATCAGTGGGTCTAGGGTTCGAATCCCTAACAGCCCACCATAAGGAATTTTAACTAGGCTAATATAGCCTAGTTTTTTATTAACAATCATTCTTATTATGTAATAAATACTCACTTTTTATATAAGTCATAATTACTTTTACTATATAATCGACCTCACCATCAGTTAGCTCTCTATTTTTAGAAATACCATGCCACTTACTTAAACACCCCCTACAACAAGTAGCAGTAGCATGTTGCGCAATAAAAACAGGATGTCCTCTCATTGGTGTTTGCTTACCATCATTTAAAATATTACTAGGTCTTAATCTTTTATTTATAAAATCATAAGCATGTTCTTTAATCTTATCTAAACCCTTCTTATCAATATAACTTATATCTTTTTCTTTAAAATGAAAACTGCTTCTAAACTTTGATTTAGATAATCTATAAAACAAATAATTAATATCTTGCATAAAACACCTTCTTTACATAAATTAAATCCATAATTATACTAACATAGGAGGCGATGTTTATGAAAGTAATTCATCCACTAAAGCCAATTTACAATAGTGAGTCTAAAATTTTAATATTAGGTAGTTTTCCTTCTATAAAATCAAGAGAAAATAACTTTTATTATGCTAATCCACGGAATAGATTCTTTTCCACATTAGAAAAAGTATTTAATGAAAAGATTGGAATTTCAAATCAAGAAAAAGAAAAATTCCTTTTAGCACATAAAATTGCACTTTTCGATGTCGTATATAGTTGTAATATAACTTCATCAAGTGATAATAGTATTAAAGATGTTATCCCTAATGATATAAACAAAATAGTTCTTAACAGCAACATAACAACAATTTTTACTACTGGTACTAAAGCATATAATTTATATAACAAATTTCTCCTTAAAAATATAGGAATTAAAGCAATAAAGCTACCATCCCCATCACCTGCTAATTGTAAAAAAGGTATTGAAGAAGTTCTAGTTAATTCATATAGTAAAATAAAAGAATACTTAAATTAGTTTTTAACTATTTTATTAAAAAATTTGCACTATTTACAAAAGGCATAAATTATTTGTAATAAAATAAAGATAATTGATAATACTAATTTTGAAAGGATTGATAAAATGGATGAAAGTTTAGAAATTGTAAATCATATTTATAAAGATAGTGAAATGTCTATTTCTACTTTAACAAAACTTAGTAATACTCTAGAAAAAAAAGATAACAAGATTAAAGATACTATTGAAGATATTTTAAAAGGATATGAAAGATACTACAAAGATTCAAAAAAATTATTAAATAAAAATAATTGTAAAAAAGAAAAAAATAGTATTATTGCTAAAATGATGGCTAATATGGGAATAGATAAAGAAGTTAAAGATGATAATAGTGATTCTGCCATGGCAGATATGCTTATTAAAGGTATTTCTATGGGAAGCATTGATTTAGACAAGAAATTAAAAAAATACAAAGATAAAGAAATTGATAAAAAAATTTTAGAACTTGCTACTGACTTTAAATCTTTTCAAGAAGATATAATAGAAAAACTAAAAGAATACTTATAAAAAGAAAGCCTCACTTATGACTTTCTTTATTTTTTATAATAAAATTATATGAATCTATACACATATCATCTATACCATATATAGCTTTAAAACCTAATTCTTTATAAGCTTTTGTAGGATCAGCATAACATGCATCAATATCACCTGGACGTCTATCAACTATTTTATAAGGTACTTTAACATTATTAACTTTTTCAAAGGTTTTAACCAAATCTAAAACACTATAGCCTATTCCCGTTCCCAAATTATAATATTCTATTCCTTTAAAGTTAGCTCCCTTCTCTAAAGCTTTTAAATGTCCTCTAGCAAGATCTACTACATGAATATAATCTCTTACACCTGTACCATCAGGTGTATCATAATCATTTCCAAAAACATTAAGAAATGGTAATTTTTTATCTGCAACTCTAACAATATAAGGCATTAAGTTATTAGGAATACCACTTGGATTTTCTCCTAATAAACCACTCTTATGAGCACCTATTGGATTAAAGTATCTTAATACTATTATAGACAAATCTTTATCTGCTTTACTAAGATCAGCAAGAATTTGTTCTATCATAAGTTTAGTAGTCCCATATGGATTAGTTGTAGATAGTGGAAAATTCTCTTTAATAGGTAATTCTTTAGGAGAACCATATACAGTTGCACTTGATGAAAAAATAAAATTATGACATTTTTCTTTCTTCATAACTTCTAATAATGTAAGTGTTGAATCTAAATTATTCCGATAATATTTTAATGGTTCAGTTACTGACTCACCTACAGCTTTGTATCCTGCAAAATGAATAACAGCATCAATCTCATTTTCATTAAATATTTTACTTACCTTTTCTTTATCACAAACATCAATTTCATAAAACTTAGGCCTTTTAGAAGTAATTTTTTCAATTTTATCTAAAACATCAATACTAGAATTAGATAAATTATCAGCAATTACAACCTCATAATTTTCATTTAATAATTCTACACATGTATGGCTTCCAATAAAACCTAAACCACCTGTTACTAATATTCTCATTATAACCTCCTTCTATATTCATAATAACATATATATACTATTCATGAAAGAAAATTTTCACATTCCTCTTGACGATAACAAAAAATAGTGATAATATAATATCAGTTTTGAAAAACCATTTGTAGCTGCGCTCGTAGCTCAGTTGGATAGAGCGTTTGGCTACGAACCAAAAGGTCAGGGGTTCGAATCCCTTCGAGCGCACCATTATATCGGGAAGTGGCTCAACTTGGTAGAGCACTTGGTTTGGG
>CALVRG010000013.1 GCA_944358505.1 uncultured Bacilli bacterium
TTATCCTGACAAGTTGACAGTGTTAACACTTTATCATCTGTATTAACTGTTCCTGAAAACTCTACTTCACTTCTTCCTTTAATTGTATTTAAAAATTCAGAATAAGCTTCTAAAGTATTAAAACTTGGTGTTATATAATAACTTTCTTTAGGTATAGTATAAACACTAAATACTTGCCACATGGTATTTTCAAAAGGAGTAGATAATCTTATGATATGATTATCTTTATTTGTATACCAAGAACTAGAAAGAATATTTTTTAGGCTCCCAAACATAGTACCATTATAACGACTATGAGCATAAATGATAGTATTTTGATTAAAATTAGCAGCATCATTTCTATAATCCATAAATACCCATCCAGCATTATTTTTAGATTTATCAAAAGAATGATTTAAATAATAACTATTATCATTAGTTTGAACTATTGGGTAATTAATATTTGTGCCTTTAACTTGTATCCATCCTACTGTATCGCTGTTTTTTTGTAATAATTGATTAAAATCAACTTCTAAAAGGTTCATTTTAATATAATTCCAATAATCATTAGCTTTACTACTCGGTGGATTAATCTTTTCTGTATTACTTGTATCTATTTTTTCTTTAATATCAGTAGTATTTATTACTTCAAAATTAATGGACTCTATTTCTTTATTATCTTTATACCAAATAATTATTTTATAACTTGAAAATAACAATATGGAAAGAAAAAATAAAAGAAATACTACTATAACCCATTTTCTAAGTCTAAGTTTTTTCTTTCTATTTTCATTTTGTTTATATTTAGTTTCGGAAATATTAGTGTTATTCATATCATCACCTTAGTTAATTATATAACATTTTTATAAAGTATAAAAGATAGTAATAAATTTGTTTAATGTATTATTATTATTTTTACGTTAAAATTTGACTATATTAAAATATTTTTTTAATTTTAAAATTGAGTTATAATATATTTGGTGTTATTTATGAAAAGTATTTTAAATAAGGAAAGTTCTAAAATAGTTATTAAAAATTCTAAATTTATAGGGATTGTTATACCAATTGATACTTCTAATGATGTAAAAATGGAAATAAACAACTTAAGAAATGAATACAAAAATGCAACTCACTATTGTTATGCGTTTAAAACTATTAATGATAAGGGATTTAGTGATGATGGTGAACCTAGTAAAACTGCTGGTCTACCTATTTTAAATGTTATTGAAGGTGAAAATTTAATTAATGTATTGGTTGTTGTTATAAGATATTTTGGTGGTATAAAACTGGGGCCAGGTGGACTTATTAGAGCATATACTAACGCAAGTAAAGAAGTTATCAATAAAGCATCTAAAATAGATTTAATTAAAGGATTTATTGCTTCTATTACATTTCCTTATTCTAACGAAAAAGAAGTATTATATTTATTAAAAGGAAGCTTGATTTTAGAAAAAAAATATGATTTAAATTGTACTTATATAATAAAAACTACAAAAGATATATTAGATTCTATAAATAACATAGTTACTATTAATTACAAAGACGAAAAAATGATTCCTAAAATTTAATTAGGAATCATTTTTAATTAAAATATTTTTGATTATTTTCTTTCAATTTATTTATATTGTCAGTACTAGTTTTAATTATAACTTTAAAATTATTTAGTTTATCATAATTATAGATAGTATTGTTTTTAATATCACTACTTATTATATTTAATGTTTTTTTAAAACTAAATTTCCTAGGACTACTAGAGTAAACAAGTAAATTACCATCATGCATTTTAATTTCAACATTTCTTTTTATTATATAATTGTAATATTCTACTGTTACTTCTACTTTACTATTTAAACTATCATCAGGAATATATTCTACATCATAATAGTTTCCTAAGGCGCTTATATTTTCATTCATATCAAACACTTCAGTTATAATTTCCTTCTCTGCTTTGTCTGGAATATCATTTATATAAGTAATTGATAAAAAGTTATATGCAAATATAATAGATCCTACTATAAAGATAATAAATGATGTAAGTAATGTAATCATTATTCTCTTATAAGAATTTTTATGATTAATAACAAAGTTTAATGGTATTTCAAAACAAATAGATACTATCATTATTGCAGATATAGCAAAAAGTATTATTCCTAATAAAGGAATCCCATTAATAGTTAAAATAACTAGAAATCCTAATGTTAATGCTAAGAATATTAAAGCAAAGAATGGGCAGAATAAATATAATACTATAAAGAATTTAAATATATATAAAATTATTTTTGCAAGTAATTTTGTAAATGAGTTATCTTTACTATTTTTTATAATTACTTCTTTAGACTCTTCTTCTACTTTTTTTTCTTTTTCTTTTATAATTATTTCTTTCTTTTCTTCTTTTATTTTTATTCTATCCAAGTACTTTATTTTTAGTACATAGATAAATATGACAATTGCAAATACTGAATATAAAATATCTATGATCACACAAAATAGGCTATTTAATGTTGGACCAATATAACCTATTCCATACAACAAATTATTTCCTATTAAACTTTCTATTAATTCAACTGGAATTCTTCCTAAAAACACAATAATTATTAAACATATAATTGTTATTATAAAACCAAATATCTCTTTTAAGGTCATATTTTCGAAACAATAAACAAATTTCTTCATTAAAGTATTAAACTTATCTAAAATATCTTTAGTAGTATTTATAGTATTTATTGAATTGTCTTTGTTATTTTTTTCTTTACTAACATCTCCATTTACTAAAGTATCCATATCTACATTAAATATTTTACATATAGAAATCAATTTATCCATCTCTGGATAGGTTGCACCACTTTCCCATTTTGAAACTGACTGTCTAGTAACATCTAAACGCTCTGCCAATACTTCTTGAGACATATTTTTGTTTTTTCTTAATTTTTGCAAATTAGTAGCAAAATTCATAAACTCATCACCTCGTCTAAAATGTATCAAAATATTTAGTTGCATCCTACCAATTTTTAGTTAATTTATGTAACTTTTCGGTTGCTTTTTTCTTTTTTAAAAGAAAAAGACTAGTAAATACTAGTCTCTTGGTAACCAAGATACTATTTCATCTAAGTTATGATAACCTATTTCTTTTTTTATTAAAGTACCATTTCTGTATACTTCAATAGTTGGTACACTCATAATACCATGACTTCTTGTTAATTCATCAAATTTGTCTATATCAACTTTAATAACTTTTATTCTTGGAAAAGACTCTGCTATTTCTTCAAGAACTGGACTTAGCATTTTACAAGGTCCACACCATGTCGCAAAGAAATCCACTAACACATCTCCTTCTTTAATTAAATCAGCAAAATCATTACTATTTTCTAAATAATTCATATTATTCCTCCCTATATTTATTTATAACATTATCAAGTCCTGTTATACTATCAAGTTTTCCTGTTTCTTTGACAGTATCTATAAATTCAATAGATACTGTTTTATATTTTAACATAATATCTATTACTTTTAAATCATTATCATTTTGATTGTTTTCACTGTTCAAACTTAAAACATCTTCTATAGCGTAATTAAGACCGCCTATTGTATCTTTTAATACTGGAGTACTATTAACTATATATTTTCTAACACTTGACTCCATAAATAATTTACTACCACTCATAGGTATTGCAATTACATTTAATATTATGAACATTAATATATAACCTTCTATTAAACCTACAATAAATCCTAATAATTTATTTGGTAAAGCTAATATTATTGTGGCATTAATAATTTTGCTAAATATACCGGTTACATCAATTAATATTTGAAGTATTAATCTAAATACTATAACTAAAATCAAAAATGCTAATAATTGATAAAAGATAATATTTAAACTAATTAAATTACCTAAAGGTATTTTAAAATTGAAAAATGGTAAATATTGACAAAACAATGATGCAACATAATCTTTTAGGAAAAAGGCTAAGATAAAAACTGCTATTGTTCCTACAATTACAACAATTTCCTTTAGTATTCCTCTTTTACTTCCTAAAACTCCACATAATAGAATGAGTAGTACAATAACTACACTAAATATATTTGGACTCATAAAATCACTCTCCTCTATAATTATTATAAACTAAAATTTTAAACTATGCTATAATATTTTTAAGGAGAGAAAAATTTATGAATGTTGTTATTAAAATTAACGATGAAGTTAAAGAAAAAATGATTGATTATTATAAAGATAAAAGACGTGACAAAGTCATACCTTATGTAATTTTTCAAGCTAAAGATGAAGATACTGTTATTACAATGTATGAATCGTTAAAAGTTATGTTTCAAGGGCCTAGTGCTGATGTTGATGCTGCAATGTGGGGAACTATATTATCTAATAGTAAAGAAAAGAAGGAAGAGCAAAAGAAGGAAGATGAAAAATATTATAATACTAGTGCTGTTGGCAGCGATGAAGTTGGTACAGGTGATTACTTTGGGCCTATTGTTGTAACTGCTACTTATGTAAGTAAAGAAAATGTAAAATATCTAGAAGAACTTGGAATAAGAGATTCTAAAAAAGTAACAGATGAATTCATTTTGAAAGTTACTCCTGAAGTAATAAAAAAAATACCATATCGTTCTATTATTTTAACTAATAAGGAATATAATGAAAAGTATAGTAAAGATTTAAATATGAATAAAATAAAAGCTATTATGCATAATAAAGTATTATATCAAATTATGACAGAATTAAATCCTAAGGTTGATTATGTTATTGTAGATGAGTTTGCAAGAGAAAAAAGATATTATGACTATATAAAAGATGCACCTAATATTCAAAAAAATATTACTTTTGTTCAAAAAGCTGAAGATAAAAATTTAGCAGTTGGTGCTGCTTCAATTATTAGTAGATATATTTTTCTAAAGGAATTCGATAAATTAAAAGATAATTTAGGGTTACCTTTACCTAAAGGAGCTGGTAGTGAAGTTGATAAGATTGGAGAAGAACTAGTAGAAAAATATGGAGAAGAAAAATTAAAAGAAGTGGCTAAATATAATTTTAAAAATACTCAGAGGATATTGAAAACACTTATATTCTAATAATAAAAAGAACATTTAAAGATTATAATACCTTTAAAGTTCACACTAAATAAAAAGAACTAAAATATGGTAAAATTTATTTAGAAAGAACTTTGGAGGTATTTTTTTCATGGGAAAACATAAGAAATGGACTTTAGAACAAAAA
>CALVRG010000014.1 GCA_944358505.1 uncultured Bacilli bacterium
TTATAAGCACTGTGGAATAATTATCTCTCTTAACTTTTTCTCGAATTTCACTTATGCGTCCACAAGTTACTACTGGTTTCACTCTTTTTCAAGATGGCTGACGCGATGAGAGACCAACAGCCAATAAATTATTCCACACTACTTACAAAGTAGTGCTATTTTATACTTCCAATCCATTCATTAGCAGTTATTCTAGTTCTACCAGTTTTATCTAAAAATGATAAATATTCCTTTCTGGTATTGCTTAAACTGTTTTGTTTCATTTTAATGTATTGGTCTTCGGCTCCAATTTCTTTAAGCGATTTAATATCTCTTTTTTTATTTCTGATAGTTCTTTCATATTGGCGCTGTCTTTGTTTTTCTTTATATGCTTTATCATTTTCTGCTCTTGTAAAATCTGTTTTTCTTTTATAAGACACACTAGGAACAAACATATATCTTGAATGACCGCAGTTAATTCCGAATAATCCATCTGGTTTACCATAACTAGAAGAAGACCATGAACGAACTTTAATTTTTCTTCCACTCCCATCGATTATCGGTTCTGTATTTCCATCTAAAGAGAATATTTGTCCTTGATCATTAGCACATTTAGGTCTAGCACCACTATGTGAACTTATTTCTATGTAATTCCCCCCACACGCTCTTATTCTTTCATCTTGAATAGCATTTATAGTATTTTGAGTATTAGAACGTATTACCATTTTTGTATAAGCTTCTGGTGACCATCTAGCGCCATTCCTAGCAGTAAAACCAGTTAGCCCTTTTTTAGCAAGTTCACTAACAGCTTCTTGCATAGCTTTTGCGGTTGTTTTAGTGCCAGCCATTACTTGAGAAGATACTTTATTTACTATATTGGTATATTCTTCACCAGCGCTTCTTAATAAACTATTATTTTGCTTATTAAAAGTCGTTAAAACATCGTTTATCGCTGTGCTTATTATTGCTTTAGTTTGTATTTTAGTCGTTTTTGAATCGATTGAATGAAGAACACCAGCTTGAATACCTTTATTAATTATTTCGGCATCAGCTTTATTACCAATTTTTTCAGCTTTCGCAAATATTTGTTCAACTTCTTTAACGGTTCTACCTGAATATTTAGCAATAATTCTAGCATTTTCTTCATTTAATCCATCTAAACCTTTAAGTAGTTCTAATTGCCATTCATTAACACCACCACTACCTACAATAGGACTATTTGTTTCTAAATCCCACTTATCTATCTCCATAGGCTTACCAGTGGAGAGTTTTTTAGCAATATTTAAAAGTAGTTCGTTTTCCATGTCGATATAAATTCTTTCAACTTGTTCTTCTAACTCATTTAAAGACATTTATATCACCCAGTTTCTGACTCTTCTTCTTTTCCCATACCAAAAAAGTCCAAGCCCTCGGGTTGAACTAACTTGTTTTCATTTTCTATTTTTGCCATTTCTTCTTGAATTTCGCTTTCTTCATAATGTAAATACTTTTGCATAAATTTTTCAAGTGAAATAACTTTGTTTTGATATAACTCTAATCCTCGTTTTATTAAAGTGTTTTCGTCTTCTATAATGCTATCGTCAAACACTATATTAATTGATTTATAAGGTATTTTCTCAAGAAAACAAATTGCTTTTATTAAATCACATAAACAATCATTAACCATTAACTCATAATGTTTTTTAGTTCTGTAAGTGTCACTATTTTCTGATACTACTTCGGTAGCGGTTTTAACACCACTTCCGTCAAAGTTATAATAGTTTTGACCTAAACCTACGCCAGCAGATATATAATTTAAATCTGCATTTATTGAACTAATATGTTCTTGATATCTTAAGTTAAAATCTATTTCCTTTGCTGGCTGATTTTCCATACCGCTAATCGCAACATATATCTCATCATCAGTATCAAAATAGCTTATATAACTAACATTTCCCTCTGCATCCACATCTGTTTTTCTTTTTACTGTTGTTCGGTCTACTAAAACACGTTTTTTACCAGTCCTAAACTCTCTATTAAAACTATCGTATTTAGTATCAATAGACTTAAACTTATCTATATGATTAGCAAGTATGCTTAAGCCCATTGGACTATCAGTATCAAAATTGTTAGCTGTTAAAGTTTTCCACACTTGAAAATGTGGTGTATCAGTATCGAACTCTTCAAATTCTAATACATTAGGAAACATTTCTTTAAAATTAATTTCTTTTCCTAAAACATTTTCAACACTTGATTTATAAAGTTCATTTAGTTTAGTGTATTTACCATTTTTAAATTCATGATATGTTATATGCGTGAAATATCTTTTGTTCGCATTTGTCCCTTTAGTAAATCTGCTTACCGTAATTAAACCATTAATATAACTATTAGTATACATATATGGTATTACTACATCACCATCAATATAATCAATTAAAGTTTTATCATCTTTTTTGTATTCAACAGTAACTCCTGTTCCTAAAGCGAAAACACGTTCCAAAAAGGCTGGAAGATTGGTCATAAGACTGTTTTCTTTGCTGTTTAATACTTTTAATAGCCTTTCGGTATTTTTCTTCTTATCGAGCTTTATTTGTACTTTTTCAGACCATTCTAATTTTGCAAAGTCTTCACATACTTTCTTTGGAATATTCATTGTAAGTCTTTCACATTGTTTTGTAATACCATCAGCCATCTTCATATTAAAATAATGAAAATCATTTACATTGCCACGATACCAACTTTTCCAAATAGCCATCATATCATAAATATTACCGACTACTAAATTGATACCTTTTTTACTTAACTTGCTTTGTATATCTTGATATAATTTCTTTTAAATCACCGCCTAATATAGTACTTTTTCTATTTCTAAAACTGGATAAGAATCTGCATCTTGGCTTAAAGTAAAACTTCTTATTGTTTTTTCTTCTTCGCCTTTTTGAAGTAAGTATGTTTTATTATCTTTTATTAATATAGCAATATCATAACCTTTTAAAATCTTTTTTCGGCTTTTCTTTTCATATTCTAACATCTTCTTGTATAAAATATCTCTTTCTTCATATAATTCTTTATTTATTCTTCTTAAATGTTCTACTTCTTCATATAATTCTCGTTTTCTCATAATTTATTCCTCACTTATTTCGGCCTATCCAAGATAGACCAACTAATGTTATACAAATTATTAACGTAATTATTACTGCATCACTCATTTATATACCTCCTATTGTTTCTCCTTTATTAATTCTTTTTTTCTCGTGTTTTATTACTTTTTTAATATTTGATTCCAAAATTTTTCACTACCATTTGTAAGATTTATCACGCAATCTTTTATAGGTTCTACAAATGCCTCAAAGAATAATTCTCCAATGTTCTTAGAAACAATTATTAATAAATATATTGGTATTAACAAAATTATAATTACCTTTCTCATAATTAATCTTTACTCCTCGTATTTTTTTCTTCAA
>CALVRG010000015.1 GCA_944358505.1 uncultured Bacilli bacterium
GGGTTTTATAATCCAACGAACACGCTAAACGTTCATTATTATAATAATATATATAGGCATCAATAAATTCTTCAAATGAATCATAATCATCGATATTCCAATCATTAATGATTTCATCTTTAATCCAACCATTAATTGATTCCATTTTTGGATTATCAGTAGGAGTTCCGGCTCGACTCATTGAACGAATAATGTTATAATCTTTATGTGCATTTTTAAATGCCATTGAGGAATAGACTATCCCTTGGTCACTGTGCAAAGTTGTGGGATAATCAATTCCTTTTATTTTGTCCAAAACAATTTTTAGTCCATCATAATATGGAATTATTGAATTATGTTTTTTAGTATATGAATAAGCTAAAATTTCTATATTAAATGCATCCATATATAAAACTGTATCATATAAACATCCACGATATTTAATACATGTCATATCAGTAACAATTAATTCTAATGGTCTTTCTACGTTCCAATTGCCTTTAACTAAATTTGGATATTTAATAGATTCTTCTCCGGGTTTTCTATATTTATAATTTCTAACAACTGATTTTATATTTAAAAACTTGCAACATTTATGAACAAAATTATCTGATACATACCATCCTATATCAACTCTTATTTGTCTATTAATGTGTCTATATCCCCATGATGGATGTTTTTTATGATATTCTTTTACTAACTTACACATATCATTTCGATTTATTTCATATCGATTTAATGTATCTTTTGTTTTTAACCAATTATAATATCCGCTTCTAGATAATTTCATCTCAATACATAATGCTTTAACATTAAATTCTTTACTTAATATTAAAACTATTTCAAATTCTTGTTCTTTGAACCATTGAATACTACAATTTGACCATCTCCTTCCACTATATAACCTTTTTTTAAACGTTCATTTTCGATTCTTAATTTCATATTTTCATATTGTAATTTTTCTATATCGGTTAAATTTTTTTTATTTAAAATTTTCCCGTAAGGATTACCAGGTTTCTTCTTATTTTCTAACCCTTTTTCACCAAATTCTAAATACTTTTTTAACCAATTATTATACATACCATTTGATATATGTTCTCTTGTTGTTATTTGGTTTGTACTTACGTGTTTTTCTAAATGTTCTTTAATTAACTTTAATTTTTCTTCTTTTGACCAATATTTATTTTTTCCACCTTTAGGTCTTCCCATAACATCATCTCCTTTATTAAATTATATCAAAAGAAAAGTAGATCACATTCTTTTTATGTGTCTACTTTTACTTTATCACTTCATACTAAATATCTAGTAATTTCTTTTTATTTTGTGATATCATAATAGTAAATATAGATTAGGATAGTGATTGTTTTGAAAGATGCTTATACAAAAGCTAGTAACGAAGTAATAGAAAAACTAAATAGTAATATAGATGGTCTGACAAACAAAGAGGTAACTAAAAGATTAGAAAAATATGGCTATAATGAAATACAAAATAAGAAGAAAAAAACCATTTTTATGATGATTATAGAACAATTTAAAGATAAAATGATTATTATACTAATATTAGCTTCCATACTATCATTTGTTTTGGATGAGTATGCAGAAGGGATAGTAATATTAATTATTATTTTTATTAATAGTATTATTAGTATAGTTCAAGAGAGAAAAGCAATGGATGCAGTTTTATCTTTAAAAAAACTAAATGCCCCTTTAGCTATTGTAATAAGAGAAGGGATAAAAAAACAAGTACCTGCTAGAGAATTAGTAGTTGGTGATATAGTTTATTTAGAAGATGGAAACATTGCACCAGCTGATATTAGAATTATAGAAGAAAAAAATTTACAAACATTAGAATCTTCTTTAACAGGAGAAAGCGTTCCAATTATAAAAGAAGCTAATACTATCTCAGATATATCTACCCCTTTAGCAGAAAGAGTAAATATGGTTTATGCATCAACAATAGTATCTTATGGTAATGCTTTAGGTATTGTAACAGAAATAGGTAACAATACAGAAGTGGGTTCAATTTCTAATATGTTAGATAATACTGATAATTTAGATACCCCTTTAAAAAAGAAACTCGATAAGGTAGGACAAGTTTTAAGTATAGTTGGTATTATAATAGCTTTTATTATCTTTATAATAGGTTTTATATATAAAATGGATATGATATCTATTTTGATGATTGCTATATCCCTTGCTATTTCTGTTATACCAGAAGGCCTTCCCGCAACAGCTACGATTGTTATGGCATTAGGGGTATCAAGAATGGCTAAAAAGAATGCCTTAGTTAAAAAATTACCAGCAGTAGAAGCACTTGGTAGTTCCACTGTTATTTGTACAGATAAAACTGGTACTTTAACTTTAAATAAAATGACCGTAACAAAAAGCTTTCTATATCAAGATATTATTAATAATATAGATAACAATAATATCTCTTTACCGCTAATTAATGCATCTATTATTTGTAATAATGCTTTCATCGATAATGATAAAGTATTAGGTGATCCGACAGAAGGAGCTTTACTTAATTATGCGCTTTTAAAAGGATATGATGTATCTAAAATAAAAGAAGATAATGAAATATTATTTTCACAACCATTTGATTCTGTTAGAAAAAGAATGAGTGTTGTTATTGAAAATGAAAAAAGTTATTTACTATATAGTAAAGGTGCTCCTGAAGAGTTAATTGATATTTGTACTAAAACTCTTATAAAAGACAAAGAGATTATTTTAACTAACGAAAATAAAGATAAAATAAAAGAATATTGTACTAAACTATCTAGTGACGGATTAAGACTCTTAGGATTTGCTAAGAAATCATTAAAACAAGTTCCGATAGATGAAAAAGCAAATCTAGAATATGATTTAACTTTTATTGGAATAATTGGTATGATTGATCCACCAAAAGAAGAGGTAAAAAACGCTATAGCTACTTGTAAAGAAGCAGGGATTAAAGTTATTATGATAACAGGTGATCATAAATTAACTGCTAAATCAATTGCAAAGTCTTTAGGTATTTACAAAGAAGGAGATTTAGTGGTTAACGGAAGTGAACTTGATAAAATGAGTGATTTAAAACTTCGTAATATTATTAAAGATATATCTGTTTTTGCAAGAGTAACTCCTAAAGACAAATTAAGAATAGTTGATGCTTTAAAGAAAAATAAAGAAATAGTTGCAATGACTGGTGATGGTGTTAATGATGCTCCTGCCTTAAAAAAAGCAGATATTGGTGTTGCAATGGGAATTAATGGTACAGACGTTTCAAAAGAAGCAAGTGATATGATATTATTAGATGATAATTTTAAAACTATAGAAGTTGCTATAAAAGAAGGAAGAAGAGTTTATCGTAATATTCAAAAGGTAATTCAATTTCTTTTATCAGGTAATATTGCAGAAGTTTTAACTATATTTATCTCTATTTTATTTAATTTAAATAGTCCATTACTTGCGGTCCATATTCTTTTTATTAATCTTGTAACTGATACATTACCATCACTTGCTCTTGGGGTTGATAAGGCAAGTTCTAATATCATGAAACATAAACCAGTAAAAGAGGGCAGTTTATTCGAAAAAGGTCTTGTTAATCGAGTTATATTTTATGGTATTTTAATTGCTATTATTACTTTAACCGCTTATTTAATAGGCAGTACTGATAATTATAAAATTGGTATGACTATGGCTTTTGTAGTTTTATGTTTATCTCAAATATTTCATTCATTAAATCAAAGTTCTAATACAATATCCTTATTCAGTAAATCTTATCCTAGAAATAAATATTTATATTTTGCAATAGTAATTTCAATTTTCTTTCTTCTATTAGTTTTATTTATTCCATTTATAAGAAATTTCTTTAAACTCGGAGTATTAACTATAAATGAATGGCTAATTGTTATTAGTCTTTCCCTAATTCCAATTTTAGTAGCAGAAATAAATAAAAGATTAAAAATAAATATATCTTGATTTTATCTACATAAATATACATCTTATATTTCCTTAATATTAAAAAAATATTGACATTTTAAATTTCTATGATAGAATAAATAGCACATAAAAAAGAAGGGGGAATAGTTTTTATGTCAATTGATGAATTGTTAAATATTGTTGATTATGGAATTAGTTTTTATTCTGATGATCATTTAGGTAATCGTTTTACTGTGTTAGAATATTATGCACTAACTGATGTTGAGCCTCTAAATTTAAAGAAAGTAGCACTTGCTAAAAATAGAAGAAGCACAGCACTAAAATTACAAATTTTTGATGAGAAAAATCTTTGGAATTATTCAAACGTTGATATGAATTCAAGACTAAGATTAGAACATTCAATTAGAGGTAGAGAGTTAACTGTTGAAGATAAAATTCTAATAAAAGATTTTATCGAAAAAGAAGGTTACCCACTAATTGACGGAGTATTTGATATGGTAGCTCGTCATTATGTTGAACTAGGTATTGAAAGCGCAAGTAAAGAAAACATTAGTTCCAAAGTAATTGCAACTTATAATAATGCAGAAAACAAAGTTAAAGATACAAAATCAAAAGTTTATCAAAAACATTTAAAAGTTAGATAATTTAAATTTAGACCTTATATCACTAAGGTCTTTTTCATTTATTTAAAACATAGATATCTTTAGGAGGTATTTTCTATGTTTATTAGAGGAATAGATAAAAGAATTAAAATAATCTTATTAATATTTAGTAGTATTTTGCTTGTAATAGTTTTACGAGTATTTTATGTTCAAGTTTTTGATTATAAAAAATTATCAACATTGGCAAGTGATTTATGGAGTAGAAATTTACCTATTGAAGCATCACGTGGAAGGATACTTGATCGAAATGGTGTGGTTTTAGCAGATAATATTACAACAACATCATTAGTTTTAATACCAAATCAAATAAAGAATAAAAAAGAAGTTACAACAAAATTAGCAGAAATCTTAGGAGTTTCTTTTGAAGATATGAAAGAACATGTATATAAAGAAACGTCAATTGAAAGGGTACATCCTGAAGGTAGAAGGTTATCGTATGAAATTGCAGATAAAATAGAGGCATTAAATTTTGATGGTGTTTATTTAGTAAAAGAATCTAAAAGATATTATCCTTATGAGAAAATGTTATCACATGTTCTAGGCTATGTTGGTATTGATAACCAAGGCTTATCAGGAATAGAATTACAATATGACGATTATCTAACGGGAGAAAATGGTGCTATCAAATATTTTAGCGATGCAAAAGGAAATAAACTAGAACTTACCGATTTATACATAGAACCACAAGATGGCATGGATTTACAACTTACTATTGATATAAATATACAAAAAAGTATTGAAAGGGAACTTGACAATGTAGTAGATATGTTTAACCCAGATATGGCACTTGCTTTGGTTATGAATCCTAATACAGGAGAAATACTCGGGATGAGCTCTAGGCCAAATTTTGATCCTAATAATTATAATGATTATGGTGTTGAAGAACTATCTCGTAATTTACCCATTTGGGCTTCTTATGAGCCTGGTTCTACTCAAAAAATAGTAACAACGGCAGCAGCGGTAGAAGAGGGGGTCATTGATTTATTTAAAGATGAATTTACTGATACAGGGTCTGTTCAGGTAGATACCGCAAGAATAAAATGTTGGAAAGCAGGGGGACATGGACATCAGACCTTTTTACAAGTATTACAAAATTCATGTAATCCAGGATTTGTTAAAATGGGTCAATTACTTGGAAAAGAAAAACTATTTGATTATCTAAACTTATTTGGTTTTGGTAAAAAAACCGGAATTGATCTAAGTGGTGAAGGAGAAGGAATAATATTTCCATTAGATAAAGTTGGCAACATTGAACTAGCAACAACTGCTTTTGGTCAAGGTATAAGTGTAACGCCAATACACCTTGGTGTCTAATAAATGATACCCTTACTATTACAAGAGGAATAAGTAGTATTTAAATCTATATATTTATCAAACACTTATATTCATACTCCACATCGTATTTTTTAGTGTATTTACTATTTATTCCTCTAGTAATAGTAAGGGTATCATTTATTAGACAACAAGGTGTATTG
>CALVRG010000016.1 GCA_944358505.1 uncultured Bacilli bacterium
ATAACCAACATCAGCATCTCCCATGCCACCTTGACCAGGTCCAATTTCACAAGTTGGACATATATTGTATAAATCTTCTTGGAAACTAGAGTAATGAATTAAATCCATTTGATTACCACCATTAAGTTCAAAAATCAAATATTGTTTTAATGATAAATAATAAGGATATTCAATTATTTGGGTTATCTTGTTACCTAGTTCTATATAAGATGCATCGGCATTTACTGGAGTAACTTCAATATCTTTAGTAATATTTTCATCTCGTAATTCTATATAGTAGTTATAGTTGTTATCAAAATCAACAAAACTATATTGTGGTACCGCAGATATTGAAACGGTTGTAGTATTTATTAAATTATTATCTTCAATATTACTAATGCCTGTTCCGATTTCCCAAGGAGCATCTAAATAATCAGATGCACTTTTTTGTAAATATGAAACATAAGCATTTTTAATTAAATCTATGCCATTGTCATAATTATTCAAACTATTAGTATTATTTAAATCAAAATTTTTGATTGGCATTTTCATATTATTTGGCATATTATTTAATTTTTCTTGAGATACTCTAACTATTTCGTCTTTTTCTACTATTATATGTTGATAATTAATATATTTATCACTTTCGTATTTAACAGTACAAAATCCCGAACTTATACCTTTAATCTTATTATCTTCAACTATACATACTTCTTCATCTAAAGATGTGACTATAACATTGCTATCATCATTTAACAATTCATAATTTATATCTTTCATTTCATCTTTATTTAAATATACTTCTTTTTCCGGTAATTTTATCCCTACTAAATTAACATCAATAGTAAATTCCATTATAGTTTCATCATTTTGTTTAAATATAAAATCACAAACATTGTTTTCCTCATCACAATCATAATGAGTGCTAGTATTATTTAAATTATATAAATTATAAGTAAAGTTTAAAACACTTGAAACAACACCATCGTAATACATATTATTTTGAGTAAATTTTATATAATCCACATCAAGTGGTTGAGAAGTAATCTCATTTTGCAAATTAGACACATATTCATCATAATTAACATATACTTTGAAATAAACATGATAGTTATTATATTTATCACTGACATTTACACCAGTTACTCCAGTCTTTAAGCCTATAAGCTTTCCAGTTGTATCATAACTAGCCACTGTTTCATCTTCAATAGAAACATATAAATTTAAATTATCTCCTTCAGTAAAGAAAAGGTCGGTATCTATAGTTTCGCCATCAGCAATATAATAATTTCTATTGCTAACATGGATGCCTTTTAGTTCATAAGTTATTTTTAAATAATCACTATAAACATCTTCATTATACATGCTAATTCGAATATAATATTTATCTTCTTCTTTTGCAACTTCGACCGAAAAGATATGATATCCTTCTCCATATAATTCATTAGAAATATTATTCCTAATTGCATCAGCCAAAGGGTCTTCCGAATATTGACTATTAACAATGATACTATAATAATCTATTACTTGATGACTACTTACCACACCCAAAATTTCATTAAATACATCTTTAGTATCCATATCAACAACAACTAAAACTTTTTGTGATGAATAACCAACCGATATTTCAATAAAAGTATATCCTTTTTTATGAGCAGTAATTATACCTTCTGGACTTACTGTTGCAATTTCTTCATCATCGCTTTTAAATGTAACATTACCATTATTAGCTCCAGTTGGATAAACTCTATAATTTATTTTTTCTGTATCACCCGTATTTAATTCAAACAGCATTTCATCTGAAGAAACAGACGTTATATTTGTTACTTCTTTTTTATCCAATAATACATTAAATGTATAATCATTATTAGTTATTTGATAAATATTATCATATAAATTTAAAATACTAACATTACTATTTAATATACTATCAATATATTCTTTTAAATAATTTTCTTTCTCATTACTATCAATTAACATATCCATATCAATTATAGGATTGGCATAAATAGTTATATCTTTACTAAATAATACTAAATCGTTATTATTGATACTTATTTTATAATGGGCTGCTAGAGGTACTTCGTTGACAAGATTTATGGTATCAATTAATTCATATTTAACAGATAATTCATCTGTACTTAAATTAGATATATTGGTTTTTTTAATAAGTTCATCAAATAAACATGTAGCATCTCCCAAACATGCATCATATGTTTTTAAAGTATCACTATTATCAAAATTATACTTATCAAATATTTGACTGTTAATGTTAGATAAATCATTTATTAAATTTTGACTATAACCGGAATAATTTATTGTTATTAATTTTAGCGATATAGATCCTAATAAAATATGACCATCCATATCTATATTTAATTTAACTTGGCAATTGTTAGCAGAAAAGCAATACACATCAGTGGTCAATAAATCTCTTATCTCTTCATCAGGATATTCCCTAATTATTTTATTTTCAACAATTTGTTCTAATATATCTATATTTTGATAATTAGTAAAAGCCAATTCATTATATGGTAAAGTCATAGCAGATATATCATTTAAATAACTACTTATTTCTTCATTTTCAGAATAAGGATATCTAATATATACATCTTGAGTTATTTCATATCCTCCACCTGTAACAATTATTTGAGTTTTACCAGATTTAATTGGAGTATAAGTACCATTTAAATTATCTATAAAATAAGATTTATCGTACATAACAGTTATATCATCATCTGATACATTATTAAATAAACGATAATCTAATATGTATAGTGAATCAAATTCCATTACAAAATTTGGATTAAGATAAATTCCTTCTAAATTTATTGAAACATTACTAAAACCTAATGTATAGGTTTGACCATAATTATAATAATGTAAATCAAAAC
>CALVRG010000017.1 GCA_944358505.1 uncultured Bacilli bacterium
AGATATTTTAAATAGATATGAAATAAATCGTAAAGATTTAGAACCATTAATCAGAGATATTCATAAAAGAAAGCCGAGTTATGGATATCATAGAATCAATGTTATTATTCGTAGAGAAACAGGATGGATTGTATCTGATAATTTAGTTCATAAAGTGTGTAAAATTTTAAAAATTAGAAGCAAAGCTAGACATTATAGTGTTTATAAAAAGCCTGGTGATGAATCCATTAAATATCCAAATCTTATTAACAATAACTGGAAAACATCTAGACCATTAGAAAAAATAACATCTGATACCACAATGATTTGGTTTAAAAGACAAAGATATGATTGGACTTATTATGTAGATGCATTTGATGATTCTATAATTGGTTCAGATGTTAAACCTTTTTATCATGGAGTTAGTATGTCTAATCATAAATCAGCTTTAGATGATATGCTTAATAACAAAATAAAAAGAGGATATAAAAGCCAAGAAACTATTTTTCACTCAGATCAAGGCACAATATATTCCTCAGTGGCATTTAATAATGCACATAAAGATTATAACATAAAAAGGTCAATGTCGAGAATAGGAACTCCAACAGATAACCCAATAATTGAATCTAAAAATGGTTGGTTAAAGAAAGAAATGTATATTGATTTTAATCAAGATGATTATGACACTGTTGAAGAATATATTAATGCGATTATATACGATCATAATTATTTAAGACCTAGTTACGCATTAAAATATAAAACCCCAATTGAATATAGAACTCAATTAGGGTTTAAATGAATATCTTTTAATTGTCTACTTTTTATTGACAAGTTCATATTAATAACTATCTTTTATGCTGCTTAAGCTAATTTAGTTTCTTGCTTTCTTAAATTTCTAATTTCTCTTGCACTTAATCTAATTTTAGTACCATCTTCAAGTCTAACTACTTGTAAATTTGGTTTTTGTTGCTTTTTAGTAGCATTTAAAGCATGTGATCTACTATTTCCACTTAAAGGCTTTTTACTTGTAACTTTTTTTGCCATAATTTCTTCCTCCTTTACTAATCAGTTCTGCTTAATCATTTTAGCACGTTTAGTACTGAAAGTCAAATGAATTATTAAAATTATATTGACTGTTCGTACATTCGTATGGTATAAATGAAGAAAGGAGAGTGATTCTATGTATGAGATGTTGTATGTTAAGAGTAATTACTCTCTATTAAGTAGTTTATTAACTTTAGATGATATTATTAATTATAGTTTAAATAATAAAAAAAGTGTTGCTATATTATGCGATGATAATATGTATGGAACAATAGAGTTTATTAAAAAGTGTAAGGAAAAAAAATTGAAGCCTGTTATAGGTTTGGAAATTACACTTGATGAAAAAAAGTTATTAATATTTATTAAAAATTATAATGGTTATCTTAATGCTATAAAATTATGTACTTTTCAAAATGATAAGTCATTAACTTTAGATGATATTTACAAACATAAAGATAATCTTATATTTGTAATTCCTTATGAAGGTTTTAAGTTATTTGAATGTTTAAAAGATGAAATAGATGATATTTATCTTGGATATAGTAATAAAAAAGAGGAGTTAGATGCTTTAGTTATTACTAAAAAAGTTGTTTATTTAAAGCTTTGCTTGTATAAGAATAAAGAAGATAGTGAATATTTAAAGTATTTATATTTGATTAGGGATGGTAAAACTTTAAATGATAATATTTCTTATGATATTTTAGATAAAGAAATTTATGTTAATGATATTGTAAATACTTATGAGAATGTAGGACTGCTTAATTCTGTGAATATTACTAATGAATGTAATTTAGAATTTCCAAAATCTGAACTACTTTTACCTGTTTATGAATGTCCTAATGGCCTTTTAGCTTCTTCTTATATAGTTTCTTTAGCAAAAGCTGGTCTTTCTAAAAGACTTAATAATAATGTAAGTAAAGAATATTCTGATAGATTAATGTATGAGTTAAATATTATTAATAAAATGGGATTTTCTAATTATTTTTTAGTGGTTTATGATTTTATTAAGTATGCTAAAAAAAAGAGTATTTTAGTTGGTCCTGGAAGGGGGAGTGCAGCTGGTAGTTTAGTTGCTTATTCTTTGGGAATTACTGAAATAGACCCTTTAAAGTATAATTTATTGTTTGAACGCTTTTTAAATCCCGAGCGTGCAACTATGCCTGATATAGATACAGATATTCCTGATGTTTATCGTGATGATATTATTAATTATGTTACTAATAAATATGGTAAAAAAAGAGTTTCTGGTATTGTTACTTTTTCTACTTTAGCAGCGAAACAAGTATTAAGAGATATTTGTCGTATTTTTAGTGTTCCACTTTATAAAGTGGATAAGTTAATTTCTTTTATTCCTTTAATGTCTCATAAAAAATTAGATGAGTTCTTTAGTGAAAATATTTTATTTAAAGAATATGTGTTGAATGATAGTATTTTGACTAGAGTTTATAAGGTTGCACTTATTTTGGAAGGCTTTCCGCGACAAATTGGTACGCATGCTGCTGGTGTTGTTATGTGTAGAAAAGATTTGGATGAGGTTATTCCGCTTACAAAGAATGATGATATGTATTTAACTGGTTATTCTATGAATTATCTTGAAGAACTAGGATTACTGAAGATGGATTTTCTTGGAATTAAAAATTTGACTATTATCATGAATGTTATAGATACAGTTTTAAAATATCGTAATATTAAAGTTGATTTTAATAATATTCCTCTTGAAGATAATAATGTTTATTCTTTGTTTTCTATAGGGGATACTAGTGGAATTTTTCAATTTGAATCAAGTGGGATGAGGAATTTTTTAAGGAAGCTAAAACCTAGTAATTTCAATGATTTAGTAGCAGCAATAGCATTGTTTAGACCTGGACCTGCTTCTAATATAGATTTATATATTGCAAGAAAAGAGGGAAATGTAGATATTAATTATCAAGATTCGTCACTAGAACCTATTTTGAAAGATACCTATGGTATTATGATTTATCAAGAACAGATAATGCAAGTAGCTAGTGTTTATGCTGGTTATAGTTTAGGTGAAGCTGATATTTTAAGAAGAGCTATTAGTAAGAAAAAAGTTGATGTTTTAAAAAATGAAGAAAAGAAATTTTTGGATAAAGCTATTAGTTTAGGACGAAATATGGATGTTTCTAAATCTATTTTTGCTGATATTTTAAAATTTGCTGGTTATGGTTTTAATAAAAGCCATGCTGTTGCTTATTCTCTTGTTGCATATAAAATGGCTTATTTGAAAGTATATTATAAATTAGAGTTTTATGTTAATTTACTTAATAATGCGATAGGATCTGTTTCTAAATTGGAAGAATATTTAAGAGAAGTTAGAAGTCATAATTTGACAATATTAAAGCCAGATATTAATAAGAGTAGTGATAAATTTGTAATCGATAAAGATTGTATTATATTTCCTTTTTCTACTATTAAGGGAATTGGTAGTAGTGTTTCTAAAATTATTTTATCTTCAAGAAGTAGAGAGTTTACTGATATTTATGATGCTTTTTCTAATTTAATTAGAGGTGGTGTGACTAAAAAACAGTTAGAATCTTTAATATTGACAGGTTGTTTTAGAAATATGGGATATAACAAGAAAACTTTAATTATTAATTTAGATAGTTTAGTTAACTATGGCACTCTTACAATTGATTTGAATGAATCTTTGGTATTAAAGCCAGAAATAATGGAGGTTAATGAATTTCCTGATAATACATTATTAGAACAGGAACAAATTTATTTTGGATTTTATATTAGTAACCATCCTGTTACTTCTTATAAGAATAAATATAATAATGTTATTAACATTAATAAATTAAATAATTTTTTTAATAAAAGTGTTAATGTTTTAGTTATGGTTGAGAAAATAAAAATAATAAAGACTAAAAAGAATGAAGATATGGCTTTTATTACTGCAAGTGATGAGTCTTCAACAATAGATTTTATTTTCTTTCCAAAAGTATTTAAATTATATTCTAATATTAGTAAAGGTGATATTTGTGTATTTTCTGGTACTGTTGAGAAAAGGTATGATGAATTACAGTTAATTGTAAATAAAGTTTATTATGTAAGGAGAAATAATGAAGAAGAGTAAAGTTGTTTTGTTAGTTATTTTTTTGATTATATTAGATTTACTTATTAAATTTTTTGTTAGTGAAAATTTAGTTAATGTTGTGGTGGTTAAGAACTTTTTTTCTTTGCATTATGTTTTGAATGATGGAGCAGCTTTTAATATTTTTGCTAGTAAAACATACTTTTTAATTATTATAGCTTTAGTTTGTATGGTATTTATTGTTTATGAAATTAAGAATAACCTAAATGATAAGATTTCAACTTTTGCTTATTCTTTAGTTTTGGGTGGACTTTTAGGTAATTTTATTGACAGACTAGTTGATGGATATATAGTTGATTATTTATCTTTTAGAATATTTAATTATGATTTCCCTGTTTTTAATTTAGCTGATATGTTAATAGTCGTAGGAATATTTTTAGTATTAATTAAAGAGATTAGAGGTGCAATTTATGAAGTTAGAAGTAAATAATAGTGGTACTAGATTGGATGCTTATATTGCTAGTAATAGTGATTTATCTAGAAGTAGAGTATCTAAACTTATTAGTGAATCTAAAGTTTTTGTTAATGGTATTAGTAAGAATGCTAGTTATAAGGTAAAAGCTGGAGATATTATTGATGTTTCTTATGAAGAAGAAATTAATTTTGATGATTTAGTTCCTACTAATATACCTTTAGATATTGTTTATGAAGATGATTATTTAATGATTATAAATAAACAAAGTGGCTTAGTAACTCATCCTGCTCCTGGTCATGTTACTGATACTTTGGTTAATGCTTTATTATATCATTCTAAAATTAACAAAGATGGTAGTTTTAGACCAGGAATTGTTCATAGGTTAGATAAGGATACTAGTGGATTAATGGTAGTTGCTAAAGATGTTAAAACGATGGAGCTTTTAAGTGAAATGATGAAAAATAAAAAAATTGAACGTCATTATCTTGCTATTGTTGATGGAATAATTAATCATGAAACTGGTACTATTGATGCTCCTATAGGTAGAGATGAATCTAATAGACAAAAAATGGCAGTTACATCTAAAAATAGCAAAAATGCTGTTACAAATTTTAAAGTATTGAAACGTTTTGCAAATAATAGTTTAATAGAATGTATTTTGGAGACTGGTAGAACTCATCAAATTAGAGTACATATGAATTATATTAATCATCCTGTTAGTAATGATCCTGTTTATGGTAATCATAAAAATACTACTAGTTTTGGACAAATGTTGCATTCTAAAAGTATTAGATTTATTCATCCTGTTACTGGTAAAGAACTATATTTTGAAGCTTTAGTTCCTAAAGAATTTTCAGATTATTTAAAATATTTGGATGGTATTTTAAAATGAAGGTTTTAAGTTTAATAGAGCCTTATGCTACTTTAATAAAAATAGGTAAAAAGAAAATAGAAACTAGAAGTTTTAAAACTAATTATAGAGGAGAGTTGTATATTCATGCAAGTTCTACTAAAATACCTAAAGAATGGAAAAATAATAAGAAACTAATGAATCTTATAAATGATATTGATTTAAATTTTGGCTATATTATTTGTAAATGTAATTTAATAGATTGCGTTTATATGGATAATAATTTTTTAAATAGAATAAAAAATGATAAAACTGAGTTTATTTGTGGAGATTATAAATTAGGTAGATATGCTTGGATATTAGAAGATATAGAAGTATTAGATAATCCTATATATGCTAAAGGAAAATTAGGAATATGGAACTATAATTGATTATATTTAAGAAACTTTTGGAGTGATTATTTGTGTGTTGTTTGTAAAAATTAAAGAAGAAGTTTGATTAAGT
This sequence comes from uncultured Bacilli bacterium, assembly GCA_944358505.1. GTDB lineage: Bacteria > Bacillota_I > Bacilli_A > RF39 > UBA660 > Onthousia. The sequence goes on from CALVRG010000017.1 coordinate 5,908, forward strand.
AAGGCTTGGAATTTTTATTCTAAGAGTTTTAAGTGGTTTCTTTCTAACTTAAAATGTGTTAAAATATATATCGGAGGAGATATCTATGGAAGAACATATTATAGATATGAATGAAAAAAATACATTAGCCATGAAGCTTCTTCATTATTTTATTACTGAAAAAGGTTATACTCCAATAATATTGCAGGGTGCTGAAGATGAAATCTGGCTTGAGAATTTAGACGAAGATTATAAAATAGTTAGAATTGTTATAAAATATATTCATAATGATGAACAATATAAATTTGATATTTTTAAAACTAATCGTATTTTGAGAAAAATAAAGAAAAAAACGTTATCATTTAAACTTAATACCCTTAGTATCTTTTTGGATTTAGGTGGAAGTGTTAATCTTAATAATTTCAAAAATGATAATATAGCAGCAATTGAAGTTCATGAAGATAATGATGTTAAGAAAAATAAATTATTAAAATCTATCTTTCCTGATTTATCTAAAAAAATTAAGTTTAGTGAAGAGGGCGTTGAACTTTTCATTAAAGTTACGAATGATATAAATAATCATAATAAAGAAGATCAAAAAAGAGTTGCGGATGTGTTTTCTCCTAAAAAACCTTATGTTACTTATGCTCTTATAGCAATTAATTTATTTGCTTTTATATTTCCAACTATGCTTGGTAATTTAGATAAAGTTTATACTTTATTTGCTTCATATGGTCCATTTGTAAAGATGGGGGAATATTATAGACTTTTAACAGCATCATTTTTACATGGCGGTTTAGCTCATTTGCTTTTTAATATGTATGCTTTATGGATTATAGGTGTTCAACTAGAGAGCTTTATAGGTAAATGGAGATATTTAGTTGTTTATTTGTTTAGTGCAATTTGTGGCTCTTTATTATCTGTAGCTGTTACACCTAATGTTTTTAGTGTTGGTGCGAGTGGTGCTATTTTTGGATTGCTCGGAGCCTTACTTTATTTTGGATATCATTATAGAATTTATTTGGGTACTGTTATTAAAAGTCAAATTATTCCTTTAATAGTTATTAATCTTGTATTAGGATTTATAGCTCCTGGTATTGATAATGCTGCTCATATTGGAGGACTTATAGGAGGAGCTTTAATAATGATAGGGGTAGGAGTGAAGTATAAAAGTAGTCGATTTGAAAAGATTAATGGCTTAATAGTTAGTTTATTTTATTTTATTTTCTTAGTATATATGGCTTTATTTATATAAAAGTTAGGTTAAATCCTAATTTTTCTTTTAAAACTTTTTTTCGAACTAAAGTTTAATGTTGGAGGTGATAACTTGATAATTGGTGTTTTAATTGAAATAACTAATAAGAGTGTTGATAAATTTTTTGACTATAAAGTACCTGTAAATTTAATAAGCAAAATTAATATAGGCAAAAGAGTAAAAGTTCCCTTTGCTTCTAGAATTTTAGTGGGTTTTATTTTAGAAATTAAGAAAAATAGTAGTTTTGATAATTTAAAAGAAATTATAGATGTAATTGATGATGAGGTAATTTTAAATGCTGAATTATTATCTCTTGGAAAATATTTACATGATAAAACTCTAGCTTCTTTGATTAGTTGTTATCAAGTTATGCTTCCGAAAGGCTATAAAGCTAGTATTAAGAATAAAATTAATATTAAATATAAAAAAGTTTATTATTTAAATGATTATGATAGTTGTAAGTTAAATTCTAGGCAAAAAGAGATTTTGAATTTATTTAAAGATAAAGAAAAATTAACAGAAGATGATCTTGAAGATATTTCTAAGGCAAGACTTAATACGTTAGTTAAAAATAACATTTTAAGAGTAGAGTTTGAAGAGGTTTATCGTTTTGCTTATGATAATGTAGAAAAAAAGATTAGAAAATTAACTGCTGATCAAGAAAGATGCGTTAATAATATTTTGAATACTGATAAAACTGTTTCTTTACTTCATGGTATTACTGGTAGTGGTAAGACTGAAGTATATATGGAGTTAATTGCTAGATATTTAGCTAAGGGATTAAAAAGTATTGTTTTAGTACCAGAGATATCTTTAACTCCTCAGTTGATTAAAAGATTTGAAGAACGATTTGGTAAAAAACTTGCTTTGCTTCATAGTGCTTTATCGGAAGGTGAAAAGTATGATGAATATAGGAGAATTGTTAAAGGAGAAGTTGATATTGTAATTGGTGCTAGAAGTGCCGTTTTTGCTCCTATTTCTAATCTTGGTCTTATTATTATTGATGAGTGTCATAGTGATTCTTATAAACAAGACAATAATCCTAGATATAATGCTAAAGATGTAGCTATTAAAAGGGCAGAAGATAATAATGCTAAAGTAGTTTTGGGTAGTGCAACACCTATGTTGGAAGAATATGCTAGAGGATTAAAAAAAGTTTATAATTTAGTTCATTTGGATAAGAGAGTTAATGGTAAAAAGATGCCTAATATTGCAATTGTTGATATGAATAAAGAGATTAATAAAGCAAAGGGACATTTTTCTTTACCTTTAATTAATGAAATTAATAGAGTATTGGAAAATAAAGAACAAGTTATTCTTCTTTTGAATAGAAGAGGTTATTCTTCTTTTGTCACTTGTAGCAACTGTGGAGAAGCAATTAAATGTCCTAATTGTGATATTACTTTAACTTATCATAAGAGTAGTAATATTTTGCGATGTCATTATTGTGGTTATGCTATTAATTATGTGGTTACTTGTCCTAAATGTCATGAAGATTCTTTAAAGGATTTAGGGGTAGGAACGGAAAAAATAGAAGAAGAGTTAAATAATTTATTTCCATTTTCTAAAGTAATTAGAATGGATGTTGATACAACTAATAAAAAAGGTTCACACAAAAAAATAATAGATAGTTTTTCTAAAGGAGAAGCTGATATATTGCTTGGTACGCAAATGGTAGCTAAAGGTCTTGATTTTCCTAATGTTACTTTAGTTGGAGTTATTAATGCAGATACTTCTTTATTATTACCAGATTTTAGAAGTAGTGAAAAAACTTTTGCCCTTTTAAATCAAGTAGCAGGACGAGCTGGAAGAGGTGAGAAGGAAGGAAAGGTAGTATTTCAAACTTATAATGCAGATAATTATGCTATATACTATGCTAAGGAAAATGATTATATTTCTTTTTATAAAGAGGAAATGAAAGTAAGAAAATTAATGAAATATCCACCATATTATTATTTAGTATCTCTTAATATTTATAGTAAGGATAAAAATTTAGCTTTAATAGAGTCTAAAAAATGTGAAAGAGTTTGTTTTAAATATTTAGATAAAACTATTATTTTAGGGCCAAGTCCTTCGTCTATTTTTAAAATACAAAATATTTATCATTATCAAATAATATTAAAATATCAATATCAAGATAATATTTATAAAATTTTAGAAAAATTAGTTAATTATTATGCCACTATAAATAAAGTTAATTTAGAGGTTGACTTTAATCCTATATATTTGTAATTATTTATGTGTTAATAAACATTTTGTATTAATTAATTTATGTCAATCTATTCTAACTCCCTTTTTTAGACATAAAATTTATTAGGTGATATTTTATGTTATTTAATTTATTTGATAGTTTGAGAGGCTTTTTTACTTTTACAGCAAGTTATTCTAATCAAGTATTTAAAGAACCTCTTTCTAAAGAAGAAGAAGAGTTTCATATAAAAAAGATGCAAAATGGAGATAAATTTAGCAGAAATGAATTGATTGAACATAATCTTAGATTAGTTGCTCATATTGTAAAAAAATTTGATTATAAAAATGTTGAACAAGATGATTTAATTAGTGTAGGTACTATTGGCCTTATTAAAGGTGTTGATACTTTTGTACCAAATAAGGGAAATCGCTTAACCACATATTGTGCTAAATGTATTCAAAATGAGATTTTAATGTATTTTCGAGCTAATAACAAAAATAATAAAAATATTTCTTTAAATGAACCAGTTGGTTTTGATAAAGAAGGGAATGAAATATCAATACTTGATGTTATAAAAGCTCCTAAGCCTGATTTTATTGAAGAAATTAATTTAAAAGATAATGTTAAATTACTTAATGATTATTTAAAGGTTTTAAGTAAAAGAGAAAAAGAGATAATAGTAAAAAGATATGGTTTAGATGGTAATGATCTTTGGACTCAAAAAATGGTTGCTGATAAACTTAAAATTTCTAGGAGTTATGTTTCACGGATTGAGAAAAGAGCTTTAACTAAAATACTGAGGGAGTTTATTAAAAACAATAAATATGATAATTTAGATTTTAATTAATGTTGAATTTGATATACTAATATTAGGAGTGATAATATGAAAAGTAAGTTAAAAAAAAGAAGAGTTTCTAAAGGAAATTTATTTATAAATACTATTGTTATTTTAGTGATTCTGTTTTTTTGTTTCTTTTTTTTATTTATTCCTAAAGTTAGATTGAATTCTTCTTATGAAAAAATAGTTAATATTAATTCTTCTTATAATGATAGTGGTGTTACTATAAATGATATATTTGGTAATAAAAAAATAATAAAAGGTGTTTTTGATATTGATACTGCTAGAATTATGAATTACAATGTTAGTTATACTTATCATCATAATATTTTTACATATCATTTATATATACCTATTATGGTTAGAGATATAGAGAAGCCTAAGATAACTTTAAAAGGAAATACAATAGAATATTATTGTCCTTCTAAAGAGTATATTGAATCTGGTTATAGCGCTTATGATAATGTGGATTTAGATATTACTTCAAAAGTTAAAATAAAAAAGGAAAAAGATAAAATAATATATGAAGTAGAAGATAGTTCTTCTAATAAAAGTGAAGTAATTAGAAAAATAATAAGTAAAGATACGATTAAACCTACAATAACTCTAAAAGGAGATAACAATATTTTTCTTCCTTTAAATAATGAATATGTAGAGTATGGTTTTAATGTTTTAGATAATTGTGATAGTGATTTAACTTCTAGAGTTAAAATATTTAATAATATTGATAGTACTAAAGTAGGAAATTATTATGTTAAATATAATGTAAAAGATAGTAATAATAATAAAAGCTATGTATTAAGGAATGTTAAAGTTAGAGAACCATTAAAAAATAATACAATCTATCTTACTTTTGATGATGGTCCAAGAGATGGTACTACTGATAAAATATTAGATATTTTAAAGGAGAAGAATGTTAGGGCTACTTTTTTTGTTACTAGTAATGGTGATGATTCTTTAATTAAAAGAATTGTTGATGAGGGACATTCTATAGGTATTCATACAGCGAGTCATAGATATGATATTATTTATGCTTCAGTTGATAATTATTTTAATGATTTAGAGATTGTTAAAAAAAGAATTTATGATGTTAGTGGAGTTGAATCTAATTTAATAAGATTTCCTGGTGGTTCAAGTAATACTGTTTCTAAAAAATATAATGAAGGTATAATGAGTACTTTAACTAAAGAAGTTATAAATAAAGGATATCAGTATTATGATTGGAATATAGATAGTGGTGATTCTTCTAGTAATAGTTCCACTTTACAAATTTATAATAATGTTATTAATAATTTATCTCATGATAAATATAATGTTGTTTTGATGCATGATACAAAAAAATTTACAAAAGATACTTTAGCTGCTATTATAGATTATGCAAAAGAAAAGGGTTATAGTTTTGATGTTTTGACTGATGAATTAATGCCTTTAACTCAAAGGGTAAATAACTAGTATTATTCTAAAAAATAATATATACTAAATAAGTGAGGTGCTTTATGAGTAAATATTTACCAGATATTTATAAAAAAAATATCTTTTGTATTGATTATGAAAAATTAAAGAAACGTAATATTAAGTGCTTAATATTTGATTTAGATAATACTTTAGCTTTAATAGATCAAAATAAAGTTGATGTTAAGGTGAAAGAGTTAATTACTGAATTAAAAAAAAGTTTTTTAGTTATTCTAGTGTCTAATAGTCCTAAAAAAAGAGTTTTTAGTTTTAGCAATGATTTAGAGATTGATTCTTATCCTTTTGCTTTAAAGCCTAGCATTAGGACATTGAAGAAAATAAAAGCTAAATATAATTTAGAATCCAGTGATATTGCTATTATAGGAGATCAATTTATTACTGATATGGGTTATGGATATAAAGGAAAGATTACAAAAATATTTGTAGATTGTTTAAGCAATAATGATTTAAAAATTACTAATATTAACAGATTTTTAGAGAAGAGGATTATGGATAAGTATACTAAAGATAATCTTTTTAAGAAGGGAAGTTATTATGATGGTAGATAAGTATTGTGAAGGATGTGGTGTTAAACTTCAAGATGAAAATGTTTTAGGAGAAGGATATACTACAAGTTTAGATAAATCTTTATGTCAAAGATGTTTTAGAATTAAAAATTATGGTGAATATCAAGTTGTTACTAAAAGTAATGATGAGTATTTGGAGATACTTAGAGGTGTAGGGAAAACTAAAGATTTAGTACTTTATATAGCAGATTTACTTAATTTAGAAGAGGACCTTAATAAAATAAGGGATATTATTTCTAATAAAATGATTTTAGTTTTAAATAAAAAAGATGTATTGCCTAAATCTATTAAAGATGAAAAATTAATTAATTATTTTGAAAAACATAGTGATTGTTTTTCTAAAGTAATAATAATAAGTAGTGAGAAAAATTATAATATAGATTATTTGTTAAAGCAAATTAAATTGTACCAGACTACTAATAATGTATATGTAGTAGGTCATACTAATGCTGGGAAAAGTACTTTAATAAATAAATTATTAAAAAATTATTCTACTAATACTAGAGAACTTACTATTTCACCACTTCCTTCTACTACATTAGATACAGTGAGAATAGAAATTAATGAATATTTAACACTTATTGATACTCCTGGTCTTGTTGATAGTAGTAGTATAGTTAATTATATTAATGGAAATGAACTTAAGAAAATAAATCCTAAAAAGGAAATTAAACCTAAAACTTTTCAATTAAAAAAAGGACAAAGTATAATTGTAGATAATTTCTTTAGAATTGATTATGTTGAAGGAGAAAGAAATAGTTTTACGTTTTATGTTTCTAATGATTTAAAAGTTAAGAGAATATCAACTAAGCACGATACTTTAAAAGATTTACAAAAAAGGACTTATGATGTTGGTTATGAACAAGATTTATGTATTAATGGTTTGGGATTTATTAAGATTGTTAATAAGGGGATTGTTGATATATATATAGACTCTAAAGTAAGTACTTATATAAGAGATGCTTTGATATAAATATCTTTAATATTGAAAAATTTAACAATTTATAGTAGAATTTTATTAAGGAGAGAATTGTATGGAAAATGAATTAATAAATGAAGTAGAAAATAAAATGAAGGGTGCTATTGCTAATTTAGAAAAACGGTTTGCTACTGTTAGGGCTGGGCGTGCTAATCCCTCAAGTTTAGATGGAGTAGTAGTTGATTATTATGGATCTATGACTCCACTAAAAGGCCTTGCTACTATATCAGTTCCGGAAGCTACACAACTTTTAATTAAACCTTTTGATAGAAGCTGTTTAAATTCTATTGAAAAAGCTATACTTGCTGCAAATTTGGGATTTAATCCTTCTAATGATGGGGAAACTATTAGAATAGTTATCCCAGCTTTAACAGAAGAAAGAAGACGTGAGCTTACTAAACAAGTTAAAGCGATGGCAGAAGAAGCAAAAGTTGTTATTAGAAATATTAGACATGATGCTAATCTTAAAATAGAAAAAATGGAGCTTCCTGAAAAAAAAAAAAAAGGCATGATGAAGGATGTTCAAGATTTAGTTAATGATTATAATAAAGATATAGATAATATTTATAAAGATAAAGAAAAAGAATTGATGACTGTTTAAATTTAATTATTTTATCTCAATTTTATTGGTCTTGTTTGCAATTTATATTAAGTTATGATATATTAAATTCTGTAATGACTGTGATTAAGAAGTAGTAATAAGTGGATTTCTATTAAGAGAGTCTATGGTTGGTGAGAATAGATTAGAATAATTTATGAATTCGTCTTAAGAGTTCCTATAACTAAATTATAGGCGTTATATTCGCGTTAAGAAAAAGAGAATAGTTAAATAACTATAAATTAAGGTGGTACAGTGTTGTATTAAACAATGCCCTTAAGTTTATAGTTTTTTTTATTATAATATAGGAAAGGTGATGTTTATGAATATTGATAATATAAAAAGAGAATTGATAAATGATTTAGATAATGTTAAAGATTTAAAAGAATTGAATGAATTACATATCAAGTATTTAAGTAAGAAAGGAATTATTACTGAACTTAATTGTAAAATTAAAGATGTTCCTAATGAAGAAAAAAAAGAATTTGGGCAAAATGTTAATGAACTTCGAAATATGTTTAACAATTCTTATGAAAAAATGAAAAAGTCTTTTGAGGAAGAGGAATTAAATAAAAAGTTACAAAGTGAAGCTATTGATATTAGTTTACCTAGTACTAAGGTTAAAATCGGATCCCCTAATATTTTAGAAAAATTGATAGAAGAAGTAGAGTCTATTTTTATGTCTATGGGATATGACGTTGTTGATGGACCTGAAGTTGAAGAAGATAAATATAATTTTGAAATGCTTAATATTCCTAAAGGTCATCCTGCAAGAGATGCTCAAGATACTTTTTATATTGAAGGTGAAGAGTTATTGTTGCGTAGCCAAACATCTCCTGTTCAAGTTAGAACTATGTTAAGAAATAAAGGCGAAAAACCAGTTAGAGTTATTTGTCCTGGTAAAACTTATCGAAGGGATGATGATGATGCAACTCATTCTCATCAATTTATGCAGATAGAGGGGTTACTTGTTGATAAGGATATTTCTTTATCTGATTTAAAGGGTACTTTTGAAGTGGTATTTAAAAAACTTTTTGGAGATGATGTTAAAGTTAGATTAAGACCTAGTTATTATCCTTTCACAGAACCTTCTGTAGAAGTTGATATTAGTTGTTTTAATTGTAAAGGAAATGGATGCAATATCTGTAAAAATACTGGTTATATTACTATTTGTGGTGCTGGTATTGTTCATCCTGATGTTTTAAAAATGTCTTCTTATGATCCAAGTATTTGGTCAGGTTTTGCTTTTGGTTTTGGAGCTGAAAGAGTTGCAATGCTTAAATATGGTATCAATGATGTAAGGGTATTTTATAATACTGATTTAAGAGAGTCTCGTGTTTTTGATAGAGAGGAGATAAATAATAATGATTAATTTAGAGTGGGTTAAAGATTATATTGATATAGATGATCAAGATTTAGAAGAATTAGCAGTTAAGATTACTGAAGTTGGTATCAATATCGAAAAAGTTATTACAAATAAGATTGATAATTTAGTTGTTGGTAAAGTTGTTAGTTGTATTAATCATCCTGATAGTGATCATTTACATTTATGCCAAGTAGATATTGGTAATGATGAATTAAAGCAAATAGTTTGTGGAGCTCCTAATGTAAGAGAGGGTCTTAAAGTAATAGTAGCAATGGAAGGAGCGGTACTTCCAGGTGATTTTGTTATTAAAGCTAGTAAAATTCGTGGTGTAGAATCTAATGGAATGCTTTGTGCTTTATATGAACTTGGTCTTGAAGAGAGAACTGAAGAAGCATATAATCGTGGTATTGCAGAGTTAGGTGATGATGCTAAAGTTGGAAGTGATCCTTTAGTATATTTAGGACTTCTTAATACTTTATATGAACTTGATATTCATAAACATCGTAATAATGATTGTTATTATCATATTGGTTTTGCTTATGAAATATCCGCTATTTTAAATAGAAAGGTTAAACTACCAGATCTATCTTATAAAGAAGTAAGTGATGATATTAATAATCATTTTAAACTTGAAGTTAAAACTTCTAAATGTCCTTATTATCTTGCTAAAATGGTTACTAATGTAGAAATAGGTGAATCACCAGAATTTATTAAAAGAAGATTATTATCTGTTGGAATGAGACCAATAAACAATGTTGTTGATATTTCTAATTATGTTATGTTAGAGTTTGGACAACCACTTCATTTTTTTGATAAAGATAAATTGAAAGATAAAATTTTAGTAAGAGATGCAGATGATGAAGAAGTAATCACTACTTTAGATAATAAAGAGAGAATACTAAAATCTAGTGATATTGTTATTACTGATGGAGTAAATCCTATTTGTGTTGCCGGGGTTATGGGAGGCCTTAATACTGAAGTAGATAAAAATACTAAAAACATATTAATTGAAAGTGCTATTTTTGATCCTGTTAGCATTAGGTATACTGCCAATCGTTTGAATCTTAGAAGTGAAGCTAGTATTAGATATGGTAAAGGACTTAGTTACGAATATACTAAATATGCTCTTGATAGAGCATGTCACTTATTAGAAAAATATGCAAATGCAACCATTTTATCTGGTATAGTAAGTCATGATAAAATAGATAAAACTAAAAAGATAGTAGAATTTTATCCGATTGATGTAGATAAAATGCTTGGTATTCGTATTGATGAAGAAGATATGAAATATGAACTTGATAAATTAGGGTTTGATTATAAGATTTGCGATGGTAAATTTATTGTAACTATTCCTAGCAGAAGGCTTGATATTGAACCAAATGTTAATGATATTGCAGAAGAAATAGGAAGACTTTATGGTTATCAAAATATAGTTGGAACACTTCCTAAAGTAGAATTAAAACAAGGTGATTATATTGGTGATGTTAAGTATCGTAAAGTTATTTCTAAAAGACTTAGATCTTTAGGACTTAATGAAGTTAAAACATATACTTTAGTTTCTCCAACTGTTTCCAATATGTTTGATTATGAAACAAAAGAAAAAATAATTTTACCTAATCCAATGAGTATCGATAAAAGTGTTGTTCGTACTTCTTTAATACCATCGTTATTAAATGTCTATAATTATAATAAAGCAAGAAAAGTAGATGATATTAATATTTATGAAATATCTAAAACTTATGATAAAAATTATAATGAAGAAAGTAAAATAGCATTTTTAATGAGTGGTGCTTATGTTAATAATTCTTGGAATGGTTCCTTAAAGGTGGATTTTTATTTGATAAAGGGAATTGTTGAAGAATTACTTGATTATTTAGGATTTAAAAATAGATATAGTTTTGTTAAAAGTAAAGTTTCTTCTTTACATCCAGGTATTTCTTGTGATATTTTACTCGATCGAAAAAGAATTGGAATTATGGGTAGAGTACATCCAAAAGTTTGTAAAGATGAAGTTTATGTATGTGAAATTTCTTTAAATTCATTAATGATGAAAGTAAAACCATTAAAGTATAAAGAAGCTAGTAAATATCCTACTATTAGTAAAGATTTAGCTTTTATTGTACCGAAAGATATGATGTCAAGTGAGGTAGAAGGAATTATAAAAAAAGCAGGAGGTAGACTTCTTAGCGACATTAAAGTGTTTGATGTCTATGAAAAATTAGAAGATAATAAAAAATCTATTGCTTATAGCCTTACTTTTATGGATAGTAATAGAACATTAACAGAAGAAGAAGTTATGAATGTTTTCAATAATATTATTGAAAGGGTAATAACTACTTTAAATATAGAACTTAGAGATAAATAAAATATGTTAGGTAATTCCTAACATATTTTTTAATTATTATTAGCTAGTTCACTATAAATTTTTTTATCATAGTTATGTTGTTCTTTTTCTAATTCTTCTAGTTCATTTGTTGTTATTAAAAAGAAATTATATTCTAGTATATCAGAACCATCAGTAGTAATTGGATCATCCCAAGTAAGGTCTAGATGATACCAGGTATTATTTAAATTTACAGCATTCCATACGTGATTTTCTGACGATACTTTATAACTTTTTATTCCCATATCTTCTAAAAATAATTCCATTGCATCAGTATATCCACCGCATAGACTATATCCTTCTAAGAGTGTTCCATATGCAGTATCTGATTTATATTTAACAATATTATTATCGCTTCTATCTTTATCATATTTACTATTATTAATAATATAATTGTGAACAGCTTTTATTTTATCTTCATCACTCATATTAGTTTTCCAATTTTCTTTTTCAATTTCATTTACTTTGGCTTCTATTAATTTAATATCATTATTATTATAGATATGTTCAATTTTAATAGTTACTTTTCCATAATCATCATAACTAGTTTCTAGGTGTTTAAAACTGTTAAATGGATGAACAAAATTATTTATAGTGGATAAGATAGTTTGACTATTAGCAAGGCTATCTGTGTCGGTTATGCATTCTTCATAATCATCAGGACAGTAAAATGAGAATTCTGTTGTACCTGAATTTATTACGGTGTAATATATATTTAATAAATCTTGATAATTTTTAGGAATAAAATTATCAGTTATACTTACATAATCAAAACTATAGTTTCTAGTATAATCATTATTTGTAACTAAGCTAACATTTTTGTTTTCTTTTATTAAGTAAGTTCTATATAAATTATATAGTGGTTTTCTAAAACTATATGTTAACCCAAACAAAATAATTAAAAAGATTAAAATAATATATTTTTTCATAATATCCTCCTATTTAATTCTAACAGGCGTAATAAATTTTGTAAATTATTTATTTTTAGAATAATAAAACAATGATAAAATATCATTGCTTTAAATCTTGTTAGATTAAATAGGTCTATATTTATCAGAATCTTTATATGGAGATTTAGGATCAATATAATCTGTAAATAATATTCCATTTAAGTGATCAATTTCATGTTGGAAAGCAATTGCTAGTTCTTCTCTTGCTCTAATTTTTATTTTATTACCATTAACATCATATCCCTCGACAGTAACTCTGGCATATCTTGGTACGATTCCTTCTACTTCACGATTTACTGATAAGCAACCTTCACCCATTTCTACATAAATTTTTTCTAATGAATTACTGATAATTTTTGGGTTACAAATTACATAAGTATCAAATTCTTCTTCATCAATTTCATGAACTATTGTTAAATATCTTTTAGGAACTCCTAGTTGAATAGCAGCCATTCCCATACCAGGGCGAAGTTTGTATTTTTCTGCCAAACTTTCAATTTGACTATTAGTTAGATATTCTATCATTAAATCAATATTCTTTAAATCTTCTTTACTTAGAGGAAATGTTACATCTTTACTAATCAATCTTAATCTTTTATCTTTTTCATCTAATATATCTTTGTTTTTTAACATCAAAATACCCCATTTCTTGCTATATTTTAACATAAAACTAAAAAAAAAGAAAGGATAACCTTTCTTAATGTGTAAATCTTGCACCAATTACAATAACTAGTAATATGAATAGAACTAAAATTATAGCATAATTATTGTTATTATTGCTCCATCCACAACTAGGGAATCCCCACCATGAATTTTGCATGTTGCATCCGCAACTTGGGAATGAATTAAATGATCCACCACCATAATAATACATAGTTAAAAACCTCCTTTTTCTAATATAAGATATGAAAAAATATGTCAAATTGTTAATGAATTTGACTATGTTACTTTAAAGTATAATAAAAATGTGATATTCTAAAAGAAAAGACTAGAGTAGGAGAGATAAAATGACAAAATTTAAAGATATTATTAAAAATCTTGATAAACCGTTATTTTTATTATCTTTAGTTCTTTTTGTTTTAGGACTTGTTATGATTTTTTCTGCTAGTAGTGTTACTTCTTATATGAGTGGAGGAAGTCCTTATGCTTATTTTTTAAGACAAGGGTTATTTTTATTAATTAGTTTTATTATTTGTATATTTGTAGTTAAATTTAATACTAAATTTTATGGCATAGTTTCTAATCTATTATTAATTATTTTTGTTGGAATTTTGATTATGCTTCTTATTTATGGTAGTTCTATTAATTATGCTGTTAGTTGGATTCAAATAGGTCCATTTACTCTACAACCTAGTGAATTTATTAAAGTGATTATGATTATTTTTATGGCTAGATTTTATGAAGCACAGGAAAAAAGATTAAATAATTTTTTTGTTGCTATTATACCTCTTATTATTGGTGTTGTTATTGCTTTTTTAATTATGTTACAGCCGGATCTTGGTACAGCTATTATATTTTCTGTTTTAACTGGTTTGGTATTTTTTTCTGCACCCGTTTCAAAAAATATTAAGGCTAGAGTTATATTTCTTTTTGTTGGTATGCTTTTGTTAATTGGAGTTGTTCTTATAATGACTGGAGGAAGTATTCTACAAGCTAGGCAGTTAGAAAGATTTAATTTTACTAGACCATGTGATAGGCTGCTTGATACAGGTAATCAAGTTTGTAATGGTTATATTGCTATTAATAATGGTGGACTTACTGGAATAGGACTTGGTAATAGTACTCAAAAATACTTATATTTACCTTATCCTTATACAGATTTTATTTTTGCAGTTATTGTAGAAGAATTAGGTCTTGTAGTAGGAATTTTAATTATTCTTGCATATATGTATTTACTTTATAGAATTTTAAAAATAGGTAGGGAAAGTTATACTAATAGAGGAGCTTTGATTTGTTATGGTATTGCAATTTATATATTTTTACATATTGCAGTTAATTTGATGGGGTTATTTGGTTTAATGCCAATGACAGGTGTACCTCTTCCATTTATGAGCTATGGTGGTAGTTTTACTTTATGTTTAATGGTTTCTCTTGCTATTGTACAAAGGGTTAATATTGAAAATAGATTAAGAGACAAAAAAAGTTAAGAAACTTGTAATTATGTATTTTGTAAATGGTTTTAATGATAAAATTATAAATTTTATAGGGCTTTTTTCTAATTTAAAGCTCTTTTTTTATACTAATTTTAAAGTTTTGTTTTTTGCGATTTTATTTTTTGTTTGTTAATATCATAACTGGAAAGGAGGTATGCTTGAAATGACTTTTACTTATCGTCACAAAAAGGAGATTATTCTTTGTTTTTTTGGAATTGTTTTGCTATTAGTTATAGGTTTTATCTTTATAAATTTTAGTTTTAATAAAAAGGATAATCCTAAAAATGAAATTGTTTTGCATACAAAGAAAAATAAAAATGAGGATGAGAAGAAAACAGATGATTCCGGAAATTATTATCAAGTTGATATTAAGGGAGAAGTTAATAATCCAAATATTTATACTGTTGAAGAAGGAAGTAGAGTTATTGATGTCATTAGATTAGCAGGGGGATTAACAGAAAATGCGGATACTTCAGTTTTAAATTTATCAAAAAAAGTTTTTGATGAAATGGTTATAATTGTTTATAGTTATGAAGAAGTAACTAATTTTACAGTAACTTTAGAACAAGAAAAAGAACAACAGGATGCTTGTTTAAATAAAAGTGAGATTATTAATGGTGCTTGTATTTTAGATAGTGAATCAGACAACAGCATAGTTGATAGCGGTAAAATTTCGTTAAATACAGCTACTTTAGAAGAATTAATGACACTTATTGGTATTGGGGAAGCTAAGGCTAATGCAATTATTAAATATCGGGAAGAAGTTGGGTCATTTCAAAATATTGAAGAATTAAAAGAAGTTGATGGTATAGGTGAATCTATATTTGATAATATTAAGGAAAATATTACTATTTAAATATTTATATATATTATTATTTATAATTAGTTTGATATATCTTGTTATTTATATAAATATAGACTTTGCTTCAAAATTTAAGGAGGGTGATTTCAAAGTTGAGGCTACAGTTTTAAATATTAAATATCAAGGTAATAAAATGACACTGACACTTGAATCTTTAGAAAAATTTATTGCCACTTATTATTTTACAAGTTTAAATGAATTAAAAAAAATTAAAAATGAACTTTCATTAGGTGATGTTCTTAAATTAGAAGGAGAATTTTTTAAGCCTTCTTCTAATTATAATTTTTATAGTTTTTCCTACCCAGCCTATTTAAAGTATCAAAATATCCATTATATAATGAAAGTATCTAAGTTTTCTATTAAAAATAAAAATAGTAATATTTTAAATTGTATTAAAAACGGTGTTAAAAATAGTGTTAGCGATAATAAAGTTGGTAAATATATTAAAGTATTCTTTTTAGGGGATGATTCTAATTTTGATATAGAGTTAAAGGATAATTTTCAAAAAATAGGTATTTCTCATCTTTTTGCACTTTCTGGAACACAACTTAGTTTTATTATAATGTTTCTAAGTTTATTTAATAGGAAGAGCTATGATTTTAAAAAGTTTATTTTTATATTTAGTATTTTATTAATATATTATTTATTAATAGAAAGCTGTGCTGCTATTGATCGTGCTCTTATTTTTAGTATAGTATTTTATTTAAACAAAACTTTTAATTTTGAGATTAAACCTCTTTTTCTAATTTTACTATCTCTTAGTATTCTTATATTTATAAATCCATATTATATTTATGATATTGGCTTTCAGTATTCAACAGTAATTAGTTGCGTTTTAATATTATATATGAATAATAGAAAATCTAGGAGTAAAATAGGAGAATTATTTAAAATATCGTGGGTAAGCTTTTTAGTTAGTTTGCCCATTTCTTTATATCATTTTTCTTATATTAATCCTTTTAGTATAATTTATAACTTGTTTTATGTTCCTTTTATTAATATTATTATTTTTCCTTTATCTATGATCACTTTTTTCTTACCATTTTTAGCTAATATATTATTGTTTTTTATAAACATATTTGAGTTTACTGTTAATTTTTTAGCAAGCTTTAATTTTGGTTATATAGTTTTAGGAAGATTAAATATTATTTATTATTTTTTGTATGCTTTATTTATATTTTTTTATTTATTTTCTAAAAGAAAAAATACTATTTTTTTAATTGTTATAGTATTAATGATTGTGATTCATTATTTTTATCCAAAGTTATTTTGCCATGATAGATTATATATGATTGATGTAGGGCAAGGTGATGCAATTTTATTGATATCTAATAGTAAAACAATGTTAATAGATACTGGTGGAACTATGCAATTTTATAAAGAAAAATGGATGCAATATGATAAAAACAGTCAAGGAAAATACATAATTACTTTTCTTTATCAGTTAGGTATAACAGAACTTGATTTTTTAATTTTAACACATGGTGATTATGATCATATAGGTGAAGCTTTAACTATTATGAAATCAATAAAAGTAAAAAATGTTTTTTTTAATAATAATAGGCTTAATGATTTAGAAAAAGCAATTTGGATAAAGTCAAATAATCCATATAAATTAAAGGAAGGTGATAGTTTTAATTTAGGAAAGTTTAAATTTTTAGTGATTTCACATAAATATGATGATGAAAATGATAGTAGTATAGTTTTATATAGTAGTATTTATAATAAAAAAATATTATTTATGGGAGATGCTAGTATAAAGAGCGAGGAATATATTTTGAATAATTATGATATAAATGATGTTACTATATTAAAAATAGGACATCACGGTTCTAGAACCAGTAGCAGTGATAAGTTTATTGAAACAGTAAATCCTATTTATGCTTTAATATCATCAGGAATTAATAATAGATTTAATCATCCCCATGAAGAAGTGTTAGAAAGATTAAAAGAAAAAAGTTCTATTATTTTTAATACTCAAATAAATGGTATGATTATGTTTGATTTTACTAATAATAAAATTGAAACTTATAAATGAAGATAATTTCTAAGAAACGACAAATAATTCGTTTCTTTTTTTGTATAGTGATATTGGTGGTAAGAATGAAAGTTTATTTAGATCTAATTTTCTTTATTAACTTCATGTTTGATTTACTTCTTTTAATGACAGTTAGTATAGAGTGTAAAATATTTACTAACAAAAGAAGGTTGGTGTTATCTTCTTTTGTTGGAAGTTTTACTACATTTTTATTGTTCTTACCTATTAATAATATTAGTTTGTTTCTTTTTAAAATTTTTGTTAGTGTTGTCATGATTTTTGTAGGATTTAAAGTAACATCTAGGCAGTTGCTTTTTAATTTAATTAAAAGTCTTTATGGTAATAGTATTATTTTGGGGGGACTTATTTATTTCCTTAATGATCAATTCAATTATAAACAAAATGGGCTTATTTTTGTGCATGATGGCACTAGCTTAAATTTATTTATTATTTTAATTAGTAGTCCTGTTGTATTTTATTTGTATCATAAAATGATAATAGATGAAAAGAAAAAACGAAGTTTAATGCATAAAGTGTCTATTAAATATAAGAAAGGGGTTGTTAATACAGTGGGGTATTTAGATACAGGTAATAATATTAAAGACCCTTATAAAAAAAGGGGGATTATTATTATGGATTGTGACAATGTATCACTTGATATGGAAGAAGTTATTTTAGTACCTTTTAAGACTGTTGATAGTAGTGGGTTACTTAAATGTATAGAAATAGATGAACTTAAAGTTGATGGTAGTTTACTTAAGAATAAATATTTGTTAGGTGTTGGGCCTAGGAAAATAGAAATAAATGGTGCAAGTTGTATATTGCCTAATATAATGGAGGAGGAACTTTAATGATTAGTTTACTTTATTTAATAGCATTCTTATTGGATAAATCTTTTGAAATATTTTATGTTGGTAGTAGTGATACTTTACCTGAACCTTTATCGAAAGAAGAGGAAGAGGCCTATCTTGTAATGGCAATGGATGGAGATATACACGCTAGGGATAAACTTATTGAACATAATTTGCGATTGGTGGTTTTTCTTGCTAAAAAATATGAAAATACAAAAGTTGATTTAGAAGATTTAGTTAGTATTGGTACTATTGGCTTAATTAAAGGAATAAATACTTTTAAGTCAGATAAAAATATAAAACTTGCAACTTATGCATCTAGATGTATTGATAATGAAATATTAATGTATTTAAGAAAAATAAAAAAATCTAAAACAGAAGTTAGCATTGATGCTTCGCTTAGTTTAGATGCTGAAGGTAATGAGTTACATCTTGAAGATGTATTAGGAACTGATAGTGATATCGTTACTAAAAGTTTAGAGGAAGAAAGTGATAAAAAAATAATGCTTGATGAAGTTATGAAATTAAATCCAAGAGATAGAGATATTATTATTTTAAGATATGGTTTGATGGGACATAATGAACTAACTCAAAAAGAGGTGGCAGATTTACTTGGAATTAGTCAGTCTTATATTTCTAGAATTGAAAAAAAAATAATTAGAAAATTAAAAAATATTGTTAAGTATTCTTAAAGGAGATAGTTATGAAAAGTGAAATAGATTATTTAAATAAAATTAGATATTGGTATATGTTAAAGCTTAATAAAATTAATTTTGGTTTCGATAAAGGAATCATTGATTTTAAAGATAGTTATTATAAAAATAAAGAGCAATGGATGAAAAAAAATATAGAAATTAAGTAAGTTCACTTAATTTTTTGTTTTTATGATATGTATTTAAATAACGTTTCATGATATAATTAAATTGCTTTAATGAGTGTAAAGATAAATATTAAATAATTATTTTAACTCTTGAAGAATTTAATAAAAGTGGTAAAATAAGGGAGATTGTTGTTAAATTTAGTAATTATAATTATTTTCCTATTATAAGGGTATAATACTTGAAAATATATACTAATTTTAATAATAAAGTAGTATATTAAGAGATAAATCTCTTTAATATAAATATAAGATAGAAAGAAGGAATTATAATGGAATTAAAAGGTTCAAAAACAGAACAAAATTTAATGACTGCTTTTGCTGGAGAAAGTCAAGCTCGTAATAAATATACTTATTATGCATCTAAAGCTAGAAAAGATGGCTATGAACAAATAGCAGCTATTTTTGAAGAAACTGCAA
>CALVRG010000018.1 GCA_944358505.1 uncultured Bacilli bacterium
ATTTTTCCTTCTTTAACTACTGCTACCCATTCTTCAACATTTCCTTTACCTTTTCCTTGACGAGTACCAATTGGTTTTTTAGTTAAAGGCATATGTGGAAAAATATTTATCCATACTCTACCACCACGTTTCATATAACGAGTCATAGCAATACGTGCTGCTTCTATTTGGTTTGCTGTAATCCAAGCTCCTTCTTTGGCTTGCAATCCATATTCACCAAAGTGTAATTCACGATTACCTCTTGATTTGCCTTCGTAAGGTAATCTATGAACACGACGATATTTAGTTCTTGATGGAATTAGCATTCTAATTACCTCCTTTAGCTTTCTTTGAAGTAAGAATTTCACCCTTGTAAATCCATACTTTTACACCGATTTTTCCGAATGTTGTATCAGCTTCACTTATAGCATAATCAACATCAGCTCTTAATGTATGTAGCGGAATAGTTCCTTCTGTATAACCTTCACTACGAGCCATATCTGCACCACCTAAACGGCCAGATACTTTTGTTTTAATTCCTTTAGCTCCAGCTTTCATAGCATTTCTAATTGCACGTTTTTGAGCCATTCTAAATGATGCTCTATTTGTGATTTGACTTGCAATTGAATCTGCTACTAATTGAGCATTAAGGTCAGCCTTTTTAATATCAACAATTGAAATTTGTACATTTTCACCAACGACTTTTGATAGTTTATCCTTAAGTTTTGTAATTTCTTCTCCACCATGTCCGATAATTATACCAGGTTTTGATGTGTGGATTAAAACTTCACATTTCTTTGGAGTTCTTTCTATTTCGACTTTGGCAATTCCTGCATTTTTAAGATTTTTTTCTATATAATTTCTTATTTTAATATCATTTGCTAAAACTTTAGAGAAATCTTCTTTAGGAGCATACCATTTAGATTCCCATTGTTTATTGATGCCAAGTCTTAGTCCGTTTGGATTAACTTTTTGTCCCATCTATAGTTCCTCCTTATTACTTTGTAGCCACTACAATAATAATGTGACTTGTTCTTTTATCTTTATGTCCGATGCGTCCACGTGAGTCAAATAATACTCTTTTCATTACAGGACCAGCATCTACACGAGCTTCCTTTACATATAAATCTTCTGCTTTTAAACCATTATTATTTACTGCATTTGCAATAGCAGAATTTAAAACTTTTTTAGTAAGGATTGCTGCTTTTTTATTTGTATTTTCTAGTATTGCTAGAGCATCACTTACTTTTTTACCGCGAATAGTATCAATTACTAAACGAGCTTTAATAGGTGATATTCTTTGCATTTTAGCAATAGCTTTTGCTTCCATTTTAATATCCTCCTAGTCCCTTCTATTTTTTTTCAGATCCGTGCCCACCATTTTTACGTGTTAAAGCAAATTCTCCTAATTTATGTCCAACCATATCTTCAGTAACATAAACGGGGATAAATTCTTTACCGTTATGAACTGCAAAAGTGTGTCCAACAAATTCAGGAAAGATTGTAGAACGGCGTGACCAAGTTTTAATAACTTCTTTTTTACCTGTTTCATTTAATTTTTGAACCCTTTTTAATAGACGATCAAATACATAAGGTCCTTTTTTTAAACTTCTAGCCATATTTTATCCTCCTATTTACTATTACGACGACGAACAATAAATTTGTCAGTCTTTTTATTGTTTCTTGTTTTATAACCAAGAGCAGGTTTACCCCAAGGTGTAACTGGTGCTTTACGTCCAACTGGAGCACGTCCTTCACCACCACCATGTGGATGGTCATTAGGGTTCATAACAGAACCACGAACTGTAGGACGGATACCCATATGACGTTTACGTCCTGCTTTTCCAAGTTTTACTAGTGATGCATCTTCATTACCAACAACACCAATTGTAGCCATACAAGTTCCTAATACTTTTCTTTGTTCTCCGCTTGATAATCTGATCATTACATATTTTCCTTCACGACCAAGAATTTGAGCAGATGTTCCTGCACTTCTTGCAAGAGAAGCACCTTTTCCTGGACGAAGTTCTATATTATGAATAACAGTACCTACTGGTATATTCATTATTGGTAATGCATTTCCTACTTTAATATCTGCATTATCACTAGATACTATTTTATCTCCTACTTTTAAATCTTTTGGAGCAATTATATATCTTTTTTCACCATCTAAATAATTAATCAAAGCAATATTTGCTGTTCTATTTGGATCATATTCTATACTTGCTACAACACCAGTGATATCTTTCTTATCTCTTTTGAAATCAATAAGACGATATTTTCTTTTAACGCCACCACCTTGATGACGAACTGTTATTTTTCCTTGATTATTACGGCCAGAGTTTTTCTTAAGTGTTACTAATAAACTTTTCTCTGGAGTAGATTTAGTAATCTCTTCATTTTTTAGAGTACTCATACCTCTACGTCCTGGTGTAGTAGGTCTATAATTTCTTATTGCCATATTTTTTCCTCCTTCTATGAAAGATTAATTTGTTCACCATCTGCTAGAGTTACAATAGCTTTTTTATATTTGTTTGTAAGTCCAGTATAGCGACCAACTCTTCTTTTTTTAGGTTTTACATTCAATGTTCTTATTTCTTTTACATGTACTTTAAAGATTTTTTCAATAGCTTGTTTTATTTCTATTTTATTAGCTTTAGAAGAAACCTTAAATACATATTGATTTTTTTCGTTTAAAGCTCCACTTTTTTCAGTAACAACAGGGGCTTTAATTATTTCTAAATATTTTGTATCCATTATTTAAGAGCCTCCTCTATCTTGTTAATTGCATCGTTTGTAAAGACTACAACATCAGAATTAACTAAGTCAAGTACATTTAACTCATTAGCAGAGATTAATGCTATATTGTTAATATTTCTTGAAGCTAAAATAACATTTTCAGAAAAATCTGCTACTACAAATAATACTTTTTTATCAGCTATTTTTAATGTTTTTAGTAAATTCATCATCTCTTTTGTTTTTGGAGTTGTGAATTCTAATTCTTCCATGATAATTGTTTCATTATCACTAAATTTATGACTTAGTGCACTTAATAATGCTAAACGTCTTTCTTTACGATTTTGCTTTTTACTGTAATCACGTGGTACTGGAGTTCCATATCTTCCTCCACCTACCCATTGTACAGCCCTGATTGAACCTTGACGAGCATGTCCTGTTCCTTTTTGTCTCCAAGGTTTACGTCCTCCACCGCTTACTTCAGAACGATTTTTTGTAGAGTGTGTTCCTTGTCTTAATGATGCTCTTGCTAAAATAATTGCATCATATAATACTTTATCATTAGGGGTAATTGAAAATATTTCTTCATTTAATTTTAATTCTTTTACTTTTTCACCTTTAAGATTTAAAAGATCAATTTTTTTCATACTTTTTCCTCCTTTCATCACATTTATTAAATTTAATTAATAGGTAGTGATGATTATTCTTCTGTTGTTTCAGCAGTTGTATTAGTTTCTTCTACTTTAGCAGTATTCTCTACTTCTTTTGTTTCCTCGTAAGTGATTAAGTCTGCTGCGGTATTTTTCTTACCTGGTTTTTTTACAGCTGTTTTAATTACAACCAAACCTTTCTTTGGTCCAGGTACATTACCTTTAATTAAAATTACATTGTTTTCTAAATCTACTGTTACTACCTCAAGATTTTGTACAGTAGATGCTACATTACCCATTTGTCCTGGTAATTTCTTACCCTTTAATACATGCATTGGTCTCATTGTTCCTAAAGAACCAACACCACGATGATATTGTGATCCATGTCCCATTGGTCCACGGCTTTGATTGTAGCGTTTAATTACACCTTGGAAACCTTTTCCTTTGCTAATTCCACTAACATCTACAATTTCACCAGCTTCAAAAATACTGGCATCTAATACTTGACCTAAAGTGTAATCAGCTACATTTACTCCTTTTATTTCTCTTAAGAAGCGCTTAGGCTCAGTATTAGCTTTCTTAGTATGACCCATTTTTGGTTTATTGCTTAAATTTTCTCTAACTGTGTCATATCCTAATTGAATAGCCTCATATCCGTCAGTCTCATTAGTCTTGATTTGAGTAACAACATTAGGTTTAACTTCTACAACAGTTACAGGAATAAGTTTACCTTCAGTAGTAAATACTTGAGTCATTCCTATTTTAGTACCTAAGATTCCTTTCATTTTTAATTCCTCCTATTTTTAGATTGTTTTGATTTTGATATCAACGCCACTTGGCAAATCAAGATGTGCTAAAGCATCAATTGTTTCTTTACTTGGGCTTTTGATGTCAATTAATCTTTTGTGTGTACGTCTTTCGAATTGTTCACGGCTATCTTTGTATTTGTGAACAGCTCTTAAAATTGTGAACTTTTCAATTTCAGTTGGTAGAGGTATTGGTCCAACAATATCTCCTCCACTTCTTTTTACAGTTTCAACAATTTTAGTTACAGCATTATCAAGAATTCTATGATCATATGCTTTTAACTTAATACGAATTTTTTGTGTTGACATTCTTTACGTCCTCCCTTCGCCTATATCTAGTATAGACTTGCTCCGTGTGAATAACCCGATAACTCGTTAACAACTTAACCTAGTGTATCGACAACCTCCCACATCTAAGCAGTCACACGTAGTTAATATTATCATAGATTTTGTTGAAATACAAGTTTTTTTCATACTTTTTATAAATTTTTATAAAAGATTTGACTATTTTCTATAAATACTATAATATATTTCAAAAAAAGAGGTGATATTATGGCTGAAATGAATAATGATGAGGCAAGAGTTTTTATTCACTCTATGATGAAAGGTTATAAAAACAGGAAAGATCAAAATAGATTGTATTCTTCTGATGATTTTATTCCTGAAAATATTATTAATACATATTATAGTTATGTTTTGAAACCAGAATTTTCTTTTGTTATTAATGAATACAAAAAACAGTTTGTTTTTAATGAGGCAAGGGTTGAGCCTAATGTTTCTAAAGAAGAAATGGCAGGTTTAGGAATGGTTTATGATTATATTCAAGAATTTAATTTTGATAAAGATAATTTTAACATTTTTATTACTTCTTTAATTTTACATCAAAAATTATACTCTAAATGTCCTAATCCTCAGTTTGGTGGGACTTTAAGAGATTGCAATGTTGTTTTGTACGATTTACCAGTAGATGTTCCCAATGCTCAAGAAGCAATTAAATTATTTAATCAGTATATTGCAACTTCTAATAATATTTTTGAACCATTAAAAGCAGGTGATATTTTTCAATATATCGATAATACTGTTATTTTAACAACTGACTTAATTCACTTACAACCTTTTCTCGATGGTAATAAAAGAACGTTTAGAGCTTTACAAAATTTATTATTGAAAAAAATATCTTTTCCTCCAGTTTATATCGAGGTTAATGAAAGAGATGAATATAAAAAAAATCTATTAATTGCAATATCAAAACGTAATTATAGTCCATTAATTAGATTCTATTATTATAAGATTTGTGATGCTATTATGAATTTGGATATAGAAAAATCTGAGATATTTGATAATTCACACCAAAAAATAAAATCTTTACATAAGCTTCCTTAGTTAAAAAAATTGATATAATAATGCTATAAATTTATCTTTTAATACATTTACTAATTGATAATAGCAATTTTGTGAAATATACCAATAAAACAAAACTTTAGTTAAATTAATCTTAATTTTTTATTAAAGGAGATAAGTATGAAAAAATTGGTTGACTTACATATACATAGCAATTTATCTGATGGTTCATTATCGCCAGTTGAGATAATTGATATTGCAAGTAATAGTAATGTTGCTATTATTTCAATTGCGGATCATGACACAGTAGATGCTTATAACGATTCTTTAATTAAATATGCAAGAAATATAAATATAAAAATTATCCCTGCTGTTGAAATATCTACTAAATACCATGGTAAAGGTATACATGTACTAGGGTATAATTTTGATATCAACAATAATAAATTGACTGACAAGTTATACACTATTAGAAATGCTAGACATATATATTTGCATAAAGTTATTATACAACTAGAAAAAATTGGCTTTATTATAGATGCGCAGTCATTAGATAAAATTAATGCTGTTACTAAAGCTCACATTGCACTTAATATTATAGAAAATAAAAAAAATGAAAAGTTACTATTGCAGATTTTTGATCATATTCCAAATAAAGGTGAATTTATTGAAGTAATAATGAACGAGGGCTGTCCTGCTTATGTAAAAAAAGAAACAATTAGTCCTATTGAAGCTAGTGAATTAATAAAAGAAGCTGGTGGTAAAGTTATCCTTGCCCATCCAGTTGCTTATAAATATGAGGATGGCTTAACTGATAATGATATATTAAATTTAGTTAAAGAAATGAATGCCGATGGAATAGAAGCTAATTACATATATATAGATAAACATAATAATAAAATTAATGAAGTAAAGTACTGGAATAATTTTGCTAAAAAGCATAACTTAATAACTACTATTGGTTCTGATTTTCACAATATTGATGGAATTCATCCTACTATTGGTTTAATTAATGAAAATATTCAGTTAAATGATAGTGATATTACTTCTATTATCGGTAGTCTATTAAATTAAGTTTTTCTACATTTTTTGTGGAAGAACTTTTTGTTATCATTTTTTTATTTTGTAGCTTTCTTCCTTCTTACTAGCTCTTATGACGCTGCCTTTACCATATTTTTTTATAATACTATCCATTACTTTTTCTACTTTATCATCTACTTTTATATCATCTTCACTGAAAAGAGTTAATTGTTTCTCTGATACTGATTTTAAATCTGCAAGTCTAACACCAATATTTCTAATTGGATCTTCTTTCCAACTCTTTTCAAAAATATTCTTTACTTGTTTATATATCTCTTCTGTCACATTAGTTGCGTTATTCATAGTTATTTGATGAGAATAATTTTTAAAAAGATTATTTCTATATGTAACTGCAATTGTTTTTGCATATAACTTCTGACTTCTTAAAGTATAAGAAACTTCTTCTGTTTCACTAAATAATATTTTTAATAGTTCTTCTTTTTTACTCACATCATATGGTAAAGTCCTTGATATACTTATACATTTATTTTTAGAACTCCTAGGTTCAACTTTACTATAATCTATACCAAGGGATGCTTCTTTAAAGTAATCTGCTCCACTTTTAAAGTATTTTCTTAAGATATTTATATCAGTATCCTTTAAATCTTTTATTGTATAAATACCTAATTCATTTAATTTTTTTGCAGAACTTTTACCAAGCATAAATAAGTCTCCTACTTTTAAAGGCCATAGTTTAGTTTCTATTTCATTCATGTATAGTGTATGCACCTTATCTGGCTTTTCAAAATCACTAGCCATTTTAGCACATAATTTATTTTCTCCTATTCCAACATTTACAGTAAATCCAAAGTTTTCTTTTATTTCATCTTTTATTTTGTGAGCTAGTTTTACATAATCATTACCATAAAGTAAAGTTGTCCCTGTTAAATCAAGAAAACATTCATCTATAGAATATTGTTCAATAGTTGGAGTATATCTTGATAAATAATTCATTAATTTTTCAGATTGCTCTTTATAAAACGTATAGTTTGGGGGGAAGACTTGTAGTGATTTACATTTATTTCTAGCACTATATAATGTTTCTGCCGTTACAATGCCATATTTCTTTGCAATAGGACTTTTAGCAAGAACAATGCCATGACGAGACTTTTCATCTCCTCCTATTACAGAAGGAATCTTTCTTATATCTTGCTTATATCCATGTTTTAAAAGATAGACAGCAGTCCATGAAAGAAAAGCATTATTTACATCAATATGAAAAATTATTCTTTGCATATTCTTCCTCCTTTCTTTTATCATATAATACATTAGTTCTATTTTCAATAGAAAAAAATAACCAATTACTGGTTATTTTTATTAGATAATAATATATTTAAACTTTATAGCTTTATATTAAATTACTACCACTCATTTCTTCTGGTTTATCTATATCCATCTATTTTAGTATTGTAGGTGCTATATCACCTAGTTTACCTGTTGTTATTTTTTTAATACTATTATCTGTTATTATAAATGGAACGGGGCTTGTAGTATGTGCTGTTATTATTTCTCCTTTATCATCTTCCATTATTTCAGAATTACCATGATCTGCTGTTATAAACATAGTAAAATCTTTTTCTCTACTTGCTTCGTATAATCTTTTGATGTTTTCATCTACTGCTTTTACTGCTTCAACTACTTTATCAAACTTACCAGTATGTCCAACCATATCACAGTTAGCAAAATTTAATATAATTAAATCATACTTATCCATTATTTCAATTAACTTATCTGTAACTTCATAAGCACTCATTGCAGGATACATATCATAAGTTGCAACATCTTTTCTTGGAATAATTATTTTATCAGTATTAGGGATATCTTTTTCTTCACCGCCATCAAAGAAGTAAGTAACATGAGGATATTTACTAGCTTCTGCTATTCTTAAAACTTTTAGGCCAAGTGATGCTACATATTCTCCTAAAGTATTAGTTAAATGCATTGGAGGAAAAGCAGGAGTAGCAATAACAGTATGTTCTGGTGTCATCATAGTTACTAATTTAACATTTTTAAAATCAACTCGTGGAAACTCTTTAAAATCTTTATTTGTTAGAGCCGTAAATGTTTGAGTAATTCGATCTGGTCTAAAGTTAAGCATAACCATACCATCATTTTCTTTTAATTTCCCTTCATCTATTAATTTGGCAGGAACAATAAATTCATCATAAATGCCATCTTTATAAGAGTTATTTATATAATCTTTATAACAATCTATTTTTATTCCTTCACCATGAACTAATAAGTCATAATACTTTTTAGTAATATTCCACATTCTTTCTCTATCCATAGAATAATATCTTCCTGATATATCGGCAATTTTACCAAATCCTACTTCATTTAACTTACTGGTTAATTCATCTAAATATTTAAGAGCTACATCAGGCAAAGTGTCTCTACCATCTAAAAAAGCATGAACATAGACATTATGAAAATTTTCTTTTTTACATAAGTCTAACATAGCAAAGAAATGATTAATATGGGAATGAACTCCACCATCACTTAAAAGTCCAAATAGATGCAAGGCAGAATTATTTTCTTTACAGTGATTAATTATATCTAATAGGACTTTATTTTTAAAGAAGCTACCATCTTCTATAGCATGATTTATTTCCATAAGTGGTTGGTCTACAACACGCCCAGCTCCTATATTTAAATGTCCTACTTCACTATTTCCCATTTGTCCCTCAGGAAGTCCTACTAAAACTCCACTTGCCTCTAGTGTAGTATGTGCATATTTATTCCATAGATTTATAATATTTTGTGGATTAGCTGCTATTAC
>CALVRG010000019.1 GCA_944358505.1 uncultured Bacilli bacterium
GATAAGAATTCAACTTTTTGCTAAGTACCGAAAAATTAACTCTATGTATGGAGGATAGAAGATGTTTTCTATATTTAATAGGAATCATCTTTTTTATATCTAAATTGTTGCAAAGTCCAATAAAATATAAACAATTATATCCATTTTTTAAAATAGCAAATGAAATTAAAAGACTACTAGTATAAGCTTCTTGTTTTATTGTATAATAAATGTTAGAATAATTACCACATATTATTAAGTGTTATTATTTTATAATTTGTATCAATATATTTAACTTATTGTACTAATACAAAAAATTTCTAACCCTAAAAAGGAGGAAAAATGTATAAACTAGTATCAATATCTAAGCCAAGTGGAGATCAACCAGAGGCAATAAAAGAATTAGTAAAAGGAATTAATGAAGGTAAAAAAGAACAAGTTTTATTAGGGGCAACAGGAACAGGTAAGACTTTTACAATGGCAAATGTTATTGCAAACGTTAATAAGCCAACCTTAATACTTGCTCACAACAAAACACTAGCAGGACAACTTTATAGTGAGATGAAAGAATTGTTCCCAGAAAATAATGTTGAGTATTTCGTCAGTTATTATGACTATTACCAACCAGAAGCATATGTTCCAAGTACTGATACCTATATTGAAAAAGATTCTTCAATAAATGATGAAATAGATGAACTACGCCATGCTGCAACTTCTGCCTTACTTTCATCAAAAGATACTATTGTGGTTGCAAGTGTCTCTTGCATATATGGTATAGGTGAAGTAGACGAATATAAAAAGAAAATGTTGACTTTAAGAGTAGGAGAAGAGATAGAAAGAAATGATGTTTTAGTAAAATTAGTTGAAATGCAATATCAACGTAATGATTTAGACTTCCATCGTGGTACCTTTAGAGTAAGGGGCGATGTTTTAGAGATAATACCCACTAATCAAAATCAAACTGGTTATAGGATAGAATTTTTTGGAAGTGAAATAGATAGAATAAGTGAAATAGATGTTTTGACAGGTAGAGTGTTATCCAATAAAAAAAATATTAGTATTTTCCCTGCAAGTCACTTTGTTATTAGCGATGATAAATTAAAAGAAGCCATTAAAAGAATAAAAAAAGAGTTACAGGAACGATTAGAAGAACTTAAAAATGAAAATAAACTTTTAGCTGCTGAACGTCTTGAACAAAGAACTAACTATGACATAGAGATGTTAGAGGAAACGGGATTTTGTCATGGTATTGAAAACTATTCAGCACCTATGGCGGGGCGAAAACCTGGAGAAACACCCACAACCTTGATGGATTTCTTTGGAGATGATTACTTACTTATTGTTGATGAATCACATGTAACTTTACCACAAGTAAGAGGAATGTATAATGGAGATAGAGCAAGAAAACAAAATTTAGTAGATTATGGTTTTAGACTACCTAGTGCACTTGATAATAGACCTTTGAAATTTGAAGAATTTGAAAAGAAAGTTAAACAGGCTATTTATGTTTCAGCAACTCCTGGGGATTATGAACTTGAAAAGACAAATTATAAATATGTAGAACAAATTATAAGACCAACCGGTTTACTAGATCCAACAATTGAAGTTAGAAAAACAGAAGGACAAATAGATGATTTAGTAGGTGAAATAAATGAACGTATTAAGAGAAATGAACGAGTTTTAATTACTACCCTAACAATCAGAATGAGTGAAGAGTTAACTAATTACTTAAAGGATTTGGATATAAAGGTAGCATATCTTCATACTGAAATTAAAACTTTAGAGCGACTTCAAATAATTCATGATTTGAGATGTGGAATTTATGATGTAGTTGTAGGTATAAACCTTTTAAGAGAAGGAATAGATATTCCAGAAGTATCTCTAATTGCTATACTAGATGCTGACAAAGAAGGGTTCTTAAGAAGCGAACGAAGCCTTATTCAAACAATAGGACGTTGTGCAAGAAATGCAAGTGGTCACGTTATAATGTATGGTGATAAGATAACTGATAGTATGGATAAAGCTATTAAAGAGACAAAACGTCGCCGTGAAATTCAAGAAAAATATAATGAAGAACATGGAATTATTCCTAAAACAATTGAAAAAGAAATTAGAGAAGTAATAAGTAATATAGATACAACTGATACTAAAAAAGTTAAAAAGAAACTTACTAAAAAAGAACGTTTACTAGAAATAGAAAAGGTAGAAACAGAAATGAAAGAAGCTGCTAAGAATCTTGATTTTGAACGAGCAATGGAACTTAGAAATATTTTATTTGAAATGAAAAGCGAGGTTTAAAAAATGCAAGAACCTAAAAAAAGATTTAATAGAATATATATTGAAATAACAAATATATGTAACTTAAATTGCTCTTTTTGTAAAAAGACTACAAGATTACCCAAAGAAATGAGCGCAGCATTATTTAAAAAAGTGTTAGAAGAAATTAAAGATTATACTAATATAATATGTTTACATGTTAAGGGAGAACCACTTCTACATTCACATTTTGATGAAATATTGACACTATGTGACAATTATAATTTAAATATAAGTTTAACTACTAATGGAATACTTTTAAAAAGTAAGATAAGTGAATTAGTAAAACATAAATCATTATCTAAAATACATATATCTTTAAATGCTGAAGTAAATAATTTAAATTATCTTGATGATATTTTTAATTCTGTTTCGCTTTTTCCACAAGATAAAATAATAGTATATAGACTCTGGGCTCAAAAAAGTAATAATTTAGATCAAAAATCCACAAAAATTGTGGAAAAATTAAGAAAATATTATAATTTATCAGAAGAAATTGTGGAAAATATTAAGTTCAAGAAAAATACCAAAATAGATATTAACAAATATGTGGATAAAGAGCTGCTATTTGATTGGCCGGTTTTAAATAATAATAAAACAAATAATTTTTGTGAAGGACTAAATAGCCAACTAGCAATATTATCGAATGGTATTGTTACCCCTTGTTGTTTAGATGATGATGGTATAATAAATTTGGGTAATATTTTTAAAGAAAGTTTAGATACAATCTTAGCCAAAGAAAAGACTAGAAAAATTATAAAGGGTTTTAGGGATAATAAATGTGTAGAACTACTTTGTCAAAGTTGTACATATAAGAATAGATTTAAATAATTATTAATTTTTAAT
The DNA here is from genome assembly GCA_944358505.1 of uncultured Bacilli bacterium. Taxonomy (GTDB): domain Bacteria; phylum Bacillota_I; class Bacilli_A; order RF39; family UBA660; genus Onthousia. The sequence continues at coordinate 3,142 of CALVRG010000019.1, forward strand.
ATCAAAGCGTTGACTTATTACAAAGTTTGTGATAATGTACAAGTAAGCACTGAAAAGTGTTTTTCTTTTAGAAAAAATATGAGGGAAGATGTGTATATGGCAAATAAAAAAGTAAAAAGTAAAGATACTTTAAAAGAAGTATCTAAAAAAGAAAACAAGAATAATTCTTCAAAAGAGAAAAAAGTTAGAAAAGAAAATTTGTTTTCAAAATTAAGTAATTTTATTAATGGTGTTAAACTTGAATTTAAAAGAATAAAGTGGCCTACAAAAAAAGAAATGATAAAATATTCAATTGCAACAATTATATTTATTATTTGTTGTTCATTATTCTTTTATTTAATTGATATAATACTAGCAGGACTACATTCATTAGTGAAATAGAAAGGAAAAAGTTATGGAAAAACAGTGGTATGTTGTTAATACTTATTCAGGACATGAAAAAAAGGTACAAGAAAAATTATTAATGCGTGCAGAATCTATGAATATGCAAGATTATATATTTAGAGTTATCGTACCTGAACAAGAAGAAACAGAAATAAAAGATGGCATAAAAAAAACAAAAGTAAAAAAATTATTTCCAGGCTACATTTTAGTTGAAATGATTATGACAGATGAAGCTTGGTATATAGTTCGTAATACTCCAGGAGTTACAGGATTTATTGGATCAAGTGGAAAAGGTGCAAAGCCTACTCCACTACAACCTAGCGAAGTTGATCACATCTTAAAGAATATGGGTATAAGTAGAATAGATATTGATAAAGAATTGCAAAAGGGTACAAAGGTTAAAATTATTGAAGGACCATTTACAGGAATGTATGGAACAATTGAAGAAATTGATAGTGCTAATGAAAAAATAGTACTTAATGTTGATTTGTTTGGACAAGAAACACAAGTTGAAGTTGAATTAACGCAAATAGAAAAAGCTTAAAATATGTTGCCAAATCAATATTTTTGTGATATTATTTAATGGCTATATTAATTTTTATATAGATTAATATTAGTGGGAAGCAAAAAAAGTGAAATAAATGCTATTAGAACCACTCGCGAAAACGAGTAAGAAAGGATGTGTTTTTCGTGGCAAATAAAAAAGAAGTTGTAAAGAAAATAAAATTACAAATTCCTGCTGGGAAAGCTACACCAGCACCACCTGTAGGAACTGTTTTGGGACCTGCTGGAATTAATTTACAGGAATTCTGTACAAAATATAATGATGCAACAAGAGATAAGATGGGAGATATTTTACCAGTTGAAATTTCCATTTATGATGATAGAAGTTTTGACTTTGTTATTAAGACTCCGCCTGCAGCTTTCTTAATTAAGAAGTATGCAAAAATTAACAAAGGATCTACTAAAGGATCTAATGAAACTGTTGCTACATTGACTGATGCCCAAGTTACAGAAATAGCTGAAATTAAATTACCAGATTTAAATTGCTATACTGTAGAAGAAGCAAAGAAAAGTATTATTGGAACTGCTAAAAATATGGGTGTTGCCGTAGAAGAAAAGTAAAAATAAGATAAATAAAACTTAACATATAGGTTATACCTATGTGGGAGGATGTAACACTAATTGCTTACCCGAATAACCACATAAGGAGGAAAATAATGAAAAAGAGAAGTAAAAACTATAATAGTGCTGCAACAAAAGTAGAAAAAAGCAAATTATATACTAAAGAAGAAGCAGTTAAATTAGTTAAAGAAACTAGTATAACAAAGTTTGATTCTTCAGTAGAAATTGCAATAAACCTAAATCTTGATACTAAAAAAGCAGACCAACAATTAAGAGGCGCTATTGTTTTACCTAAAGGAACTGGTAAAACAAATAGAGTATTAGTAATTGCCAAAGGTGATAACGCTAAAGCAGCAGAAGCAGCTGGTGCTGACTATGTTGGTGATCAAGATTATTTAGATAAAATTGCTAAAGAAAATTGGTTTGAATTTGATACTATGATTGCAACTCCAGATATGATGCCTTTACTTGGTAGATTAGGACGTATTTTAGGACCAAAAGGTTTAATGCCAAATCCTAAGACAGGAACTGTAACAACAGATGTTGCTAAAGCTGTATCTGATGCTAAAGCAGGACGTGTTGAATATCGTACTGATAATTTTGGAAATATCCATACTATCATTGGTAAAGTATCATTTAGTGAAGAAGATATTTTAGATAACTTGAATGCTGTAGTTAATCAAATTATTAAAATTAAACCTGCTACAGTAAAAGGTGATTATATTAAAAATATATCTATTTCATCTACTATGGGTCCTGGAATTAAGATTTCAATTAATTCTTTTGACAAATAGAGATTTATAGAATATAATAAATTTGCAAATCAGTAATTTAGTTAATCAGTACCCAAGACAGTAGGTGTAAAAATAAATCCTACCGAGGACTATTTTATAAATAAAAGTTCTTGGGGATTACTCTAAGAACTTTTAAATTACTTAGGACTGCTTATATTAAAAACTGACTAATAGAAATAGGAGGGAAGAAAATGGCTAATCAAAAAATCTTAGCAAAAAAGCAAGAAGTTATTGATGAAATTAAAGAGAATGTAAATAATAGTTCAACTTTTGTACTATTTGATTACCGTGGTCTTACAGATTCTGAGATAAAAGAGCTAAGATGTGCTTTAAGAGAAGCAGGCGCTAGTTATAAAGTATATAAAAACACTTTAATGGCTAGAGCATTTAAAGATTTAAACATAGAATTATCTGATGCCCTAGAAGGACCAAGTGCTCTTGCTTATAGTACAGATCAAATAGCCCCAATCAAAGTTATAGCAGATTTTGCTAAAGACCATGAGACATTAAAACTAAAGATTGGTTATGTTGATGGTGAAATAGCTGATGAAGCTAAACTTCAAGAATATGCAAAGATTCCATCAAGAGATGGCTTACTTACTATGCTTGCAGGTGGTATGATAGGACTTGTTCGCGACCTATCTATATGCTTAAATTTATATAGTGAACAAAAAGAAGAAAATTAATAATAGGAGGAAAATAAAATGGCAAAATTAACAAAAGAAGAATTTATTAGCTCATTAAAAGAAATGAATCTTTTAGAAATTAAAGAATTAGTAGATGCAATGAAAGAAGAATTTGGTGTTGATCCATCAGCAGTAGCTGTTGCTGCTCCAGGAAACACAGCTGCAGAAGATGCTGCTCCATCAACAGTTACAGTATCAATTACTGATGCTGGTGCTGCTAAAGTTGCAGTAATCAAAGTAGTTCGTGAAATCACTGGATTAGGATTAAAAGAATCTAAAGATTTAGTAGACAATGCTGGATCTCCAATTAAAGAAAACATTTCTGTTGAAGAAGCTAATGAAATTAAAGCTAAGCTTGAAGAAGCTGGTGCTACAGTAGAAGTTAAGTAATTAACTTCTTTTTTATTGAGTATTTTTTATAATGTGATAAACTATAATAAAGGAGGATAGTTATGGAAATAAAAAAGAGTAGAACTGGATTACATCTAATTGTGGGTGTGTTG
>CALVRG010000020.1 GCA_944358505.1 uncultured Bacilli bacterium
ACAATTAAGAGATTTGATTTTGAAAGTTGTAAAATTGCGGTAAGATCATTTCTTAAAACGAAAAAACCGAGTAGAAAATTGATAGTTAATTTAGTAGAAAAAGTTGAAATTGATAATGATAATAATATTAAATTGTACTTTAAAATTCCAGAATTAACATCATATTTAAGGTGATTTTTTTTAAACTTTTGTTTACCAAAAAACTTGCAACCATCATTTTAGTTTACCAAAAAACTTGTAAGGGGAGTTACATTACCCTTTTTATCTTATGGAGGAAGTTCCCTTCTAATTAGTATGTTAAGTATAGGAATACTTTTAAACATTTCTAAAAAAAGCTATTAACAACTCTATATAAAGTATAACTAACTGAATGTTTTAAATGATAAAAATATATTCCAAAAGTATTTCTAAATAAGAATTTGCAATATCTATCAATAAGCTATATTAAATAACAATACTAAAGTGTTAACAAGAATTTTTATAAAAAAGAAATAAAACAATTAAAAAAGTAGTATTTTAATTGTTTTTGTAGTATATTTATTGCAAGGAGGTAATAAGCTATGACTATTCTATGGTTAGTAATATTTATAGTATTAATATTTTTAGAATTAATTACAACAAACTTTGTTTCTATTTGGTTTGCAATAGGTGCATTAATTACAACATTTGCAAGTTTAGTTATTGATAATTCTATGATAGAACTTGCTATATTTACAATAACTTCACTAATACTTTTACTTATAACAAGAAAGTTTGTAAGCAAAATAAAACCTAAAGGCCATATTCCTACTAATTTGGATCAAGTAATTGGTAAAACTGGAGTTGTAACTGAAGATATTTTAGAAGACGAAATAGGTGAAGTTAAAGTTCTAGGCAAAAGATGGAGTGCTGTTTCTGATAAAAAAATAGTTAAAGATAGTAAAGTAAAAATACTTTCAATTGATGGTGTTAAACTTAAAGTAGAACTTATAAAGGAGAGTGATAAATAATGTTTTGGTTTATCTTAATAGTTATTTTAATTATTGTTATTTTAGGAGTAAAAGTTATTCCTCAATCTGAAGCGAAAGTAGTTGAGCGTCTTGGTACTTACAATAAAACTTTGGGAACAGGACCTCATTATGTAATACCTTTTATTGATAGAGTTGCATCTACTGTAACTTTAAAAGAGATAGTAAAAGACTTTGCCCCACAACCAGTTATTACTAAAGATAATGTTACTATGCAAATAGATACAGTTGTTTATTTTCAAATAACTGACCCTAAACTTTATACATATGGAATTGAAAATCCAATTAATGCCATTGAAAACTTAACTGCAACAACTCTTCGTAATATTATTGGTGAACTTGAACTTGATCAAACACTAACTTCACGTGATATTATTAATTCTAAGATGAGATCTATTCTAGATGAAGCAACAGATCCTTGGGGAATTAAAGTTAATAGAGTAGAAGTTAAAAATATTATACCTCCAAGAGATATTCAAGAAGCAATGGAAAAGCAAATGCGTGCTGAACGTGAAAGACGTGAAAAAATATTACAAGCTGAAGGAGAGAAAAAAGCTGCTATTTTAATTGCAGAAGGAGAAAAAGAAAGTACAATTTTAAGAGCGGATGCTAATAAACAAGCTGCTATTAAAAAAGCAGAAGGAGAAGCAGAAGCTATTATGAAAATTAGAAATGCAGAAGCAGAAGGAATTAAACTATTAAAAGAAGCTAAAGCAGATGCTGCAGTATTAAAATTAAAAAGTTATGATGCCATGGTTAAAGTAGCCGCTGGACAATCTACTAAAATAATAGTTCCAAGTGAATTACAAAATTTAGTAACAGCAGGAACAGTATTAAAGGAAACATTTAGTGAAGAGAAAAAGTAATTTACTTTTTCTTTTTAATTATAATAAACACTTTAATATGTTAAGAAATATGATATTCTTAAAATAAGAAGTGAACAAAATGAATCTTGATTTAGTAGAAATAAAAATAAAAATTACTAAATTTTTACATTAAAAATAGCTATTTTTTTTAGTATAAAAATAGTATAATATAAGCATAGAAGGTGATTACATGTCTTATATTAGTGTGAAAAAATTAACTAAAACTTATAAAATGGGAGAAATTTCTATTAAAGCCCTAGACGCAGTTTCTTTTGATATAGAAAAAGGAGAACTTACTGTTATCTTAGGGCCAAGTGGAGCAGGGAAAACTACAATTTTGAACATACTTGGAGGAATGGATTCGGCAACAAGTGGAAGTGTTATTATAGATGATGAAAATATCTCTAAATATAGCAGTAAAAAATTAACTAATTATCGTCGTTATGATATTGGTTTTGTTTTTCAATTTTATAATTTAGTTGGCAATTTAACAGCAATAGAAAATGTATCACTTGCCAGTCAAATATGCAAAAATCCTATGAATAGTGAAGAAGCATTAAAAAGAGTTGATTTGCTAAAAAGAAAAGATCATTTTCCAGCCCAACTATCAGGAGGAGAACAACAAAGAGTTTCTATTGCAAGAGCCATTGCCAAAAATCCTAAAATACTTCTATGTGATGAACCGACAGGAGCCCTTGATTCTAAAACTGGTAAAAAAATAATAGAACTATTACAAGACACATGTCATAAAACTAAAACTACAACTATTATAATTACTCACAATGCTATTATCGCTGATATTGCAGATAAAGTTATTAAAGTGAAAAATGGTAAAATTGAGAGCATTACTATAAATAAAAAACCTAAATTAGTTAAGGAGATAGATTGGTAATGTTAATTTTAAAAAATAGTTTTAGAAAAATAAATAAATCTAAGGGTAGATTTTTATCATTAATACTTATAGTTATTTTAGGAACATCTTTTTTTGCAGGAATTAGAGAAACAGCAACTGATATGATAAAAACTATTGATAGTTACTATGACGAGACTAACTTGTATGATTTTAAAATTGTTAGTACTATGGGCCTTACTGATGATGATTTGAAATCTTTAAACGAAATAAAAGGAGTAGAAAAAACAGAAGGAGCATATTCTTTTGATACTCTAATAAATGGAGATGTTGTTAAAGTATCTAGTATAACTAATATAAACAAAGTATCCTTAATAAAAGGAAGAATGCCTAAAAATAATGATGAATGTTTGGGAGAAAAAGGAGCTTTTAAAATAGGTGATGAAATTACAATAGATGATGATACTTATTTAAAAAATAATACCTGTAAAATTGTAGGTACTATTAATAGTAGTAATTATATATATGAAAATAAAGGAATATCTACTATAGGTGATGGTAAACTCGATAGTTTAATTTACGTTTTAAAAGATAACTTTAAAATAGATTATTATACAGAAATATATCTACTTGCAACTGGTGCTAAAAATGAAATTGCCTCAACTGATTCTTATCAGGAAATAATAGATAAAGTTGATAGTAAATTACAAAAGATAAAGCCATTAAGAGAAACAGCAAGATATGAAGAAATTTTAAAAGAAGCGATGGATAAGATAGTTTTAGAAGAAAATAAACTTAACTCTTTAAAAAACGAAAATAATTCTAAGTTTAAAAATGCTCTAAAAACTTTAGATGATAGTAAAAATAAACTAGATAAAGCAACTAGCGAATATAATTCAAATTTATCTACTTTAAATAGTAAAAAAGAGACTACTGAATCTGAATTAAATAATGGTTTTAATAGTTTAAATAATGCTAAAAATGAATTTAACAGTGCTCTTTCCGGTGCTAATCTAACTGTAGATATTTTAGACTCTACTTTAAATACAATTACCACCAATATTAGTGAGTTAGAAAAACAAATAGAAAACGCTGATCCTAGTAGTAGTATTTATGAAACATTAACTTATAGACTTAATGAACTTAAAACTAGTAAAGAAAATATAGAAACTTTAATTAATACTAACAATACTTTAAAAGAACAAGAAAAAACCTTAAATGAATCTTTAAATACTTGGAATAGTGAATATAATAAAGCATTAAAAGAATTAAATAAAGCCAAAGAAGAAATAGATAATGGCTATATAGAATTAGAAAATGGTTATAATGAATATAATAGAAATTATAATACATACCTAGAAGAAATAACTAAATATGAAGATGAGATAGCAAAATCAAAAGAAGAAGTTAATTCTTTAGAAAAACCTATTTGGTATTTACAAACTAGAAGTGATTCAACTGGTTATACGTCTTTCTATGAAAGTGCTACTAAAGTTGATTCTATTGCCACAGTTTTTCCGTTATTCTTTATTCTTATATCTTTCTTAATGGCATTTAACACAATGAATAGAATGATAGAAGAAGAAAGAGGTGAAATTGGCACTTTTGTATCATTAGGTATTAGCAAGAAAACTATTTGCTTTAGTTATCTATTATATGTTTTTGTTGCTTGTATTATTGGATTAATAATAGGACTTAGTATAGGATATAATTTAATACCAAGAGTTTTATATACAGTATATTCAGCAGCATTTACACTTCCTAGTCTAATTACCTATGTGAATCCAATTGTTTGTTTAGTTATTATTTTTGTTACAATAATATTAATGAGCCTTGTAGTATTTATAACATTACATAATGATTTTAAACTAGTTCCGGCTACAATACTAAGACCAGCTTCACCTAAAAATGGTAAGAAAGTATTATTAGAAAAAATAACCATTATTTGGAACAAATTATCATTTTCTTGGAAGATTACAGTAAGAAATTTATTTAGATATAAAAAAAGAATTTTTATGACTGTTTTAGGAATAGCAGGATGTACAGCCTTACTTTTAACAGGTTTTGGTATTAAAGATAGTCTTTCATCTTTAATAGATATTCAGTTTAATGATATAACACATTATGATGCCACATTAGTACTAAATGATAAAAATTATGAAGAAAAAGATATTTTAAATAGTTTAAGTATTAATAATATAACTGAATATTTGAAGACTAATATATCTAGTTACACATTTAAAGCAGGAACAAAAAAATTAGATTTTACTTTAATAGCCTTTATGGATGATAATTCTATTGATGATTATATTAGTTTAAAGACACTTGATAAAAAGAAAATTACTCTTAACGATGATGGTGTTATAATATCAGAAAAAATGGCCGAATTATTAAATGCTAAAGTAGGAAAGAATATAAGCATTAGAAATACTGATAATGAATTATTTGTTGTAAAAGTAGCAGGAATTTGTGAAAATTATGTATCTAATTATATGTATATGAATAAAACTTATTACAAAAAGATCTTTAATGATGATAAATATAACAGTTTTATTGTTAATCTTTCTAATGATGTTAGCAAAGAAAAATTATCTAATAATTTAATAGAAACTAATTATTTTTCAACAATCCAATATACTAGTGATAGTATGAAAACATTTAATGATGTGATAGTAGGTATGAACAATATAGTTTATCTAATTTTAGCTTTTTCAAGTTTCCTTGCTATAACCGTATTATATAATTTAACTATTATTAATATTAATGAAAGACAAAGAGAAATAGCAACTTTAAAAGTCTTAGGTTTTAGAGATAAAGAAGTATCAAGCTATGTTTATAGAGAAACTATTATTTTAACTATTGTAGGTATATTTGTAGGGCTATTTTTAGGAATATTTTTAAATGCTTTTGTTCTAATAGTAGCAGAAACAGATGAGATTTTATTTGTAAAGACAATTAAACCTATAAGTTATATTATATCCTTTATAATAGTAGTTATTTTTAGTGTTATAGTTCAAATAGTTACATATTTTATTTTAAAAAGAATAAACATGATAGATTCATTGAAGTCAGTAGAATAAAAAGACTCTCTTTTTGAGTCTTTTTGCTATTTATTTAACATTTTATCATAGTAATTAAACAAATCTTGAAAAGCATTAAAATGAACAATTTCTCTTTGTCTTAACCATAGAAGTGGTCCTATTACATCAGGATCATTTGTTAGATTTATTAAATTTTCATATACTGCTCTTGCTTTTTGCTCTGCAGCCATATCTTCCATAATATCGGCAAGTGGATCCCCTGTAGTTGCAAAGTATGCAGTTGTAAATGGTACTCCATTAGCATCAGTTGGAAATATTGCATTTCTGTGTTCTGCATAATTACTAGCAAGGCCTGCTGCTTTTAACTCTTCTGGTGTTGCATCTTTTAATAATTGATATACCATAGTAGATAACATTTCTACATGACCTAATTCTTCTGTTCCAATATCAGTAAGAAGAGCTTGACCTTTCATATCAGGCATAGTATATCTTTGATTTAAATATCTTAAAGCAGCTCCTAGTTCTCCATTTGGACCGCCATATTGCGTAATTAATTGTTTAGCAAGGGCAATGTCTTTCTTTTTTATATTAATAGGATATTGTAATCTTTTAGTATAACTAAACATTAGATACACCTCCTACATTCCATGGAAAACTTTGTGTTTGCCATAAAAATGGACTAGTATTTAAAGCATTACTACTAAGTACAATAGGACCATATTTTTTTTCATAAGCCATAGTTAGTTCATTAGCTTTTTCTCTATATTGATTAAATAAATCAATCATATTACCATCACTAGGATATAAATCTAAATATAAGTTTAAATCATGAGCTGCAAATGAAGCTTCAGCCATATCTAAAAACATCTTTTCTTGTTTATTAGTTGGTTTTAAAACAGGTATCTGATAATTTCTATAAGGGTCATATAAATTTCTAAACATATTTCCTTTCATATAGCCCTCACTTTCATTAAATAATATAGGATTAAACATATCTCTTTGATAATTAGTAAATCCATAATTATTTCCTTGATAATAGTTATAATTTCTATTCATTTTTTATTTTTCTCCCTTCAGTTTATTCTATTCTAGTTAATTACCTAGGAAAGGGCTTTAACCTATTGTCTAAACATTTAATTTTTGATAAAATGATAAAAGTAGAGAGTGGTGTTTTATATGTATTTAAAAGAAATAGTTACTAACGGATTCAAATCTTTTGCAGATAAGATGGAAATTAAATTAGATGATAAAGTTACTTGTATAGTTGGTCCTAATGGCAGCGGCAAAAGTAATGTAGTTGATGCAGTTCGATGGGTGTTAGGAGAGCAATCAGTTAAAAATCTTCGTGGTGAAGGTGGAATGAGTGATGTAATATTTGCTGGAAGTGCATCAAGAAAAGAAAAAAACACTGCTAGCGTTGAACTTATTTTTGATAATAGTGATCACTACTTAAAAATAGACTATAGTGAAATCAGTGTTAAAAGAAGAGTGTTTAGAAGTGGAGAAAATGAATATTTTATTAATAATAATAAATGTAGATTAAAAGATGTAATTAATCTTTTTTTAGATAGTGGTGTTTCAAAAGAATCATTTAACATCATCTCTCAAGGAGAAGTATCTAAAATACTTAGTGAAAGCAATGATGATAGGAGAGTAATATTTGAAGAAGCAGCAGGTATTTTAAAATATAAAAAAAGAAAAGAAGAAGCTTTAAGAAAACTAGATAAAACTAATGATGCCATCAATAGAGTAGATGATATCATTAATGAATTAGAATTACAGGTAAAACCACTAAAAGAACAATGTGAGAAAGCTAAACTTTATAAAGAAAATAAAGAAGCTTTAGAAAAATTAGAAATAGCATTAATTGCCTATGATATATGTAATTTAGCTAGTGAAGAAGAAATATTAAAGAAAGAAAAAGAAGCAAAGGAAAAAGAAATCCTTAACCTTGAAAGTACAGCTAATACTGATAATGGATCTTATCTAAAGAAAAAAACAGATTTGCTCGCTAAAGAAAAAGACTTAGAATTTATTCAAAAAGAATTGGTAGAAAAAACTGAAGAAATAGGTAATTTAAGTGTAGATTTAAATATCTTAAAAGAACAAAGAAAGAATAAAAATACTTCTATTAAAGAAGAAGAACTTAGAAACCTTTATTTAGAAAAAGGAGATATAAGCAAAAACATCAGTTTATTAGAAGAAAAAATAGAAGAATTAAAAAGTAATATATCTAGCATTAATGAAGAAGTTAATATTAATAAAAATAATATTAAAGGGCTTAATTTAAATCTAAAAGAATACGAACAAACATACAGTAAGCAAGATAGAGATATTTTAAGTTATAAACATAAAATAGAATTATTAAAATTAGAAGAAGAAAGAGGTAATAACTTACCTAATTCGATAAAAAAAATATTAGAGACAAAAACATTAAATGGTATTTATAATATAATTGGTAATGTAATAAAAACTAAAGAAGAATATGTTAGATGTTTAGATATTGCAATTAGTAGTAGTAAAAATTTTGTTATTGTTAAAGATGAAGAATGTGCAAAAGAAGCAATTAGATACTTAAAAAATAACAATTTAGGAAGAGCTACTTTTTTCCCAATTGATGTAATAAAAAAAAGATACATAGATACCAGTACTCAAAATATTTTGAAGAGTACGGAAGGATATATTGGTGTTTTAGCAGATTTAGTTACTACAGATAATGAATATAAAAATATTATTTATAATCAATTAGGGCTTGTAATAGTTGCAGAAGATTTAGACAGTGCTACAATAATTAGTAAAAAAATAGAAAGACGATATAAAGTAATAACTCTTTCAGGAGATGTTATTAATGTGGGAGGATCTTTAACAGGCGGAGCTAACTATAAAGGTAGAAGTTCTGTTATGATTAATCAAGAAATTATTAACCATACTAATATAGTTTCTAGTTTAGAAGAATCTAACAAAAAGATACTTAATGATATAAAAGAAGTTAAAGAATCTATTAGAAAATTAGAAGATAAAGTATACCTTGAAGAGAAAGATTTAAGACTAATTATAGATGATATTAATGATAAGACTAACAAACTTAATGAATATAAAAATAATTATAGTAATATCAGTAAAAATATTAGTAATTTAGAAAGTAATGATGAACTTTTAGATAATAAGGAGCAAACTCTTATTAACAGATTTTATGAAGTTAGTAGTTATAAAGAAAAACTAGAATTAAAAATTAATACTTTAAGAAAAGAAATTAAAGAATTAAAAGAAAAAATAGAAGCAGAAGAAGAAGATGCTAAATATAAAAATAATTTACTAAGAAAAAAAGAAGAAGAAAGAAATACTATAGAAATAAAACTCGAAAGAATAGATGTTAAACTTGATACATTATTAAATAATTTAAGTAGTGAATATTCTATTACTTATGAAAAAGCTAAAAAAGATTATGAACTCGAAATAGATGCAAAAGATGCTAGAAGTAAAGTTGATAATTATAAAGCAAATATTAAAAGACTTGGTATGGTTAATTTAGCTGCAATAGAAGAATACGAAAGAGTTAATACGAGATATATGTTTTTATTACATCAAAGAGAAGATTTAGAAAAAGCAGTAGCAACCCTTCTTGAGATAATGAAAGAAATGGATGAAGTTATGAAAGAAGAATTTATTAAGACTTTTGATTTAATAAAAAAAGAATTTAAAGAAGTATTTAAAGAATTATTTCATGGTGGCAATGCTGATTTAAAGTTAACCAGTGATGATATATTAACTACAGGAATAGAAATAGTAGCATGTCCTCCAGGCAAGAAATTAACTACTATTAGCTTATTATCAGGAGGCGAAAAAACTTTAACTGCAATCAGTTTATTATTTGCAATTATTAATGTCAGAACAATACCATTTTGTATTTTTGACGAAGTAGAAGCAGCGCTTGATGAAGCTAACGTAATTGAGTTTGGTAAATATCTTTCTAATTATAAAAATAAAACTCAATTTTTAATAATTACTCATAAGAAGAAAACAATGGAATATGCTGATACCTTGTATGGCATTACTATGCAAGAGTCTGGTGTATCAAAACTAGTTAGCGTTAAATTAACTAATAATGAAGAAATAATATAATAATAAAATTATTTATACAGAAGTATTTTTCTTGCTTCTTTTTTTATTTTAAAGTATTCTATTAGTGGTGATTTTAATGAATGATATTAATGCAGTATATATTCATATACCATTTTGTAATTATATATGTGCTTATTGTGACTTTTGTAAAGTTTTATATAATGAAAAATTTGTTAATACCTATTTAGATAGTTTAAAAAAAGAAATAAAAGATAATTATAAAGGTGAAAAAATTACTTCATTATACATAGGAGGGGGAACACCCAGTAGCCTTAACTTAGACGAAATAATAAAATTATTTAACATTTTAAATGTTTTAAACTTAAGTAAAGATTGTGAAATTACCTTTGAAGCTAATCCTGATAGTTTAACCAATGACAAAATAAAATTATTAAAATCTTTTGGAGTAAATAGAGTTAGTTTAGGAGTGGAGACAATTAATAAATCTATTCAAGGTGTTATAGAAAGATATACTTCTAGCAATTTAATTATTTCAGTTATAAATAATCTCAAAAAAAATGGTATTACTAATATAAATGTAGATTTAATATATGCTTTTATAAACGAAAGTTTGAGAGATTTAAAAACTGACTTAAACTTCTTGTTATCATTAGATGTCCCTCACATATCTACATATTCTTTAATTATAGAAGATAATACTAAATTGAAAATAAAGGATATTAAAAATATAGATACTAACACTGATAGAAAAATGTATGATTTCATATGCAAGGTTTTAAACTCTAATGGATATATTCATTATGAAATTTCTAATTTTGCTAAAATTGGTTACGAATCAGCTCATAATTTAAAATATTGGCATAATGAAAGATATTATGGATTTGGTGTTGGTGCCAGTTCTTATTTAGGTAATATTAGATATTCTAATACTAAAAGTATTACCAATTATATTAGAGGAAAAAGAGTTATATACAAAGAGAAACTAAGCATTAAAGATAAAATATTTTATGAAGTAATGCTTAATTTTAGGACTAATAAAGGGTTAGACAAAAAGAAATTTATTAATAAATATAAAGTTTCTATAGATAAGTTATTTAATTATAAACATTTAGTTAATAAAAAAGTATTAATTAGTAATAGTAATTATCTAAAAGTAAAAGAAGAATATTTTTATGTGCTTGATGAAGTTGTACTAGAATTTTTAGGCACTTTACAAACAAATGTTTATAATGATATAATAACTTAAAAGAAAGGGAAGTTATGAATAAAAAAGAGATATTTTATGATGAGATAAATTATATTAAAGATGATAAATTAAAAAATAGCCTTTGTAAATTAATAGAACTATTGCCAGATTATTTTTTTATTGAACCAGCATCATCTACTGGCAAATACCATCCTAAATATGCATTAGGTAATGGTGGACTTTTACGCCACACTAAAGCCGCTGTTAGAATAGGTTATGAATTATTACAAGATTTATCTATTGCTAAAAAATATACCGATCATGAAAAAGATTTAATGTTAATTGCATTACTTATGCATGATGGTTTCAAAAAAGGTCTTATAGAAGAAAGATATACTCGCTTTGATCACCCCTTGATTGCAGCTAAAATAATTTTAGATAATCACAACCAAGTAGGACTTAGCTTAGAAGATGCAACTTTTATAAGTTCTGCAATTAAAACACATATGGGAGATTATACCATTGATTATAATGGAAATGAAATATTAGAAAAGCCTCATACAAAATATCAAAATTTTGTCCATATGTGTGACTTTTTAGCAAGTCGTAAATGTTTGTTAGTGCCATTTGATCAAAATAATAATATTGAAATATAGGAGGGGTGTTCATGGGAAAGCTTATTGTTATAGAAGGAATAGAAGGATCAGGGAAAGAGACCCAGAGTAAGCTATTAGTTAACACTTTAAATAAACTTGGAATAAATGCTATAGAATTTTCTTTTCCAATGTATGACACTCCCACCGGGAAAATATTCAGAGATTGTGTTTTAAATAAGAATGGTTTTTTTAATGAAGGATTTGATAAACTTGATCCTGAACTTGTATGTTTATACACAGCTGCAGATAGAAAATATAATATAAAGAAAATAAATAAATATTTAGAAAAAGATTACATAGTTATAATAAATCGTTATACTAGTTCTAATATGGCCATTCAAGGTAGCAAATATAGTGATAGTGAAGATAGATTTTATATTTATCAGTGGATTGACAAATTAGAGTATTGGTTATTAAAACTACCTAAACCAGACTATACGATACTTCTTAATATTCCCTATAAATATAACAATCAATTGTCTTTTAATTTGACGCCTAATAACGATAAAGATGAAAAAGTACTTCTAGCATATATGGAACTTGCCGAACTTTATAATTGGGATGTTATAAAATGTATTGTAGATGATAAAGAGAAGTCTATTGATGAAATCCACAAAGAAATAGTTGAAATATTAAAAAATAAAGGATTAATAGTATAAATTAAAGAGTTTTGGAAATCTTATTAATAAGAAAGGCTGTGATAATATGGACTATTTATTAATAACACTTAAAACTCTTTTCTTTTATTTTGCTATAGTTGCCTTCTATCGTTTTATGGGTAAAAGAGAAGTAGGAGAACTTGGTATAATAGACTTAATTGTATCTGTTTTAATAGCAGAACTTGCAGCAATTAGTATTGAAAAATTTGAAGATAGTGTTTTTATGATGCTTATACCTATTGCTATATTAGTAATACTACAAATAATACTTGCTAAACTCTCTTTAAAAAGTGATAAGCTTAGAAACCTTTTAGATGGCGAAGCATCCATGATTATAGATAATGGCAAAGTCAATTTTAAAGAAATGATAAAACAACGATATAATCTAGAAGATTTGCTTACACAATTAAGAGCAAGAGAAGTTAAGAGTATAGATGAAGTTGAATATGCAATACTTGAAACTAGTGGTAAATTATCTGTTTTTACTAAAAATGCTAATAATAGTGGTGCCTATCCTCTTCCAGTAATACTAGATGGGAAAATACAAACAGGTACACTAAAAAGCTTAGAGAAAAAAGAAAAATGGCTTTATGAACTTTTAGATACTAAAAAAGTTAAACTTGACGATGTATTTTATGCCTTTTATAAAGATAAACAATTATTTGTTATCAAAAATAGTGACTGTATTTCCTAAATTAGACAAAATTATTAATTTAAATATATTATGATAAGAGTATGAAAAAAGAAATATATTTACTACTTATCATTTTTTTACTTGTAATAATTTATATTTTTATACCAAATAATAACACAAAAATTAAGAATAATCATAGTAATTTAGAAAAAAGAGCCATTTTTATTTCCTATATTGAACTTGGAAATAATTTAAGAGGAAAAAGTAAAAATGATATGAAAAATACTATTGATAATATGATTGATAAAATAGACAATTTTGGTTTTAATATGATTATTTTACAAGTTAGAGCTTTTAGTGATGCAATTTATAAATCATCTATTTTTCCTAGCAGTAGAAGTGTTGTTAATATAGAGGGTGATAATCTTCCTTTTGATATATTAGATTATTTTATAAAAAAATCGCACAAAAAAAACATAGAATTACACGCTTGGATCAATCCATATCGTATTAGTAATACAACAGATACTTCATTAATTAGTAAAGATAATCCATTCTATAAATTTCTTGATAGTGATGGTGCTATGATAATCGATGATAAAGGTATTTATTATAATCCTGCAAATAAAAGTGTAGAAGCTTTAATACTTAATGGAATTGATGAAATTATTACTAACTATAACGTAGATGGAATTCATTTTGATGATTATTTTTATCCTCCATCTACTATTATAGATAAAATTGAATACAACAAAGCACTAGAAAAAAATAGTAATTTAACTTTACAGGAGTTTCGTTTAAACACAATAAGTTCATTAATTAAGAAAACTTATGAACTTATTAAAAATTATGATAAAAATATTTTATTTGGCATTTCCCCTGATGGTAATATAGAAAATAATTATAATAGCAATTATATAGATACAAAATTAATTGTTACCAAAAAAGGATATATAGATTATTTAATGCCGCAAGTTTACTATGGATTTTTAAATAGTACTAAACCCTTTGAAGAAACTGTCAAATCATGGGATAATTTAATTAAAACTGATGTGGATCTGATACCTGCACTTGCATTTTATAAAACTGGTAATATAGATAAATATGCTAAAGAAGGAATTAATGAATGGATAGAATACAATAATATTATAGCAAAAGAGGTAATGTTAAGTAGGGAACTTAAAAATTATAAGGGTTTTTCTATTTTTAGATATGATTCTATCTTTGGAAATAATTTATCAAATACATCTTTTTTAGAAAAAGAAAATTTAAAAAATATTTTATCTTAATTAAAATAGTGATATAATAACATAAAGATAGGTGATAATATGAGCAGAAAGGGCTTTACATTAATAGAATTGTTGGCAACAATATTAATACTTTCATTAATTATGTTAGTTGCTGTTCCTAATGTAATGAGTACTATAGATAAAAATAAGCGTGATACTTATGTTGAAGATGCAAAAAAGATGATTACTTTAGCAGAGTATAAAGTTAGAAGTAATACTAATATTGAACTTCCTTCCAACGGTAACTGTATTGTTATACTTATGAAAGCACTTGATTTAAGTGATTTCAATGAAGGCCCAGAAGGAGGTAGCTATGACCTTGAAAATTCTTATGTTGTAATAGGAAGAACGGGTAATACATATGAATATGCTGCAGCCATAGTAGAAAATTATGGTGAAAATAAAAGAGGTCTTCCTATTATATCACGCGATGATTTGAATAAAGAAAATGCTAAAAATAAAGTGGTTGAAAATGATGAACTAAATATTATAAATCCTACTGTTGGATCTAGTTTAAATGGTTATATTGTTACAAATATTATTGACAGTTAAACTAATATTTGATATCATAAAAAGTAAGATATGGAGGTTATTATAATATGAAAAAAAGAATTAATAAGCATGGTTTTACATTAATTGAATTGCTTGCAGTTATTGTTATTTTAGCAATATTAATGACATTAGCTATTACAGCAATGTCAGGCGTTATTGAAAACTCAAAAAAAGATACTTATATTACAACTGCATTACAATATGCTAACTCTGTAAGATTAAGTTTTGTTAATGGTGATTATGATGCGACTAAAATGCCTAGCAATGGAGAGTGTTTAGCTGTTTCAACTAATAAAGTTGCACTAGAAAGCGGTTCACATGAAAGCCCATTTGGATCAGCATTTTCTGATAATAGTTATATCATTATTTTAAATGCTTCAACAGGTGCTGAAGATAAATATGACTATTTTATTCAGATGAGTGATGGAGCTGGTAATGGATTTGGTATCATGCAAGAAAATAGTCTAGAAAGAAACTTAGTAATTAGAAAGACTGCTGAAAGTCAAACTAATTTTGATACTGGTCTTACTGAGGGTGAAACTATAAATTTATATACGGCCACTAATGGAACACCATCAGCATATAATCCTACAGAATGTACTTTATCTGGAGTAATTAAATAAGCTTATTTGTTTAATAAAAAAGAGTATTTAAATACTCTTTTTCTCTTGTAAAAAATTGTAATTAAGTTATAATAAATATTAGTCCGTTTGGGAGGGATATTAATGTCAAAGTTACCAGTTTTAATTATTAATAATGCAATACTTTTTCCTAATATGGAATATCGTAGTGAAACTACAGATTATTATGAACAAGATATTATAAATACTATTGATAGGACAGATAATAAAGAATTAATAATAATTCATTCTATAGATGATGTGAGTGTTGACGATGTTACAGAATTTCCAAAAATAGGACTTTTAGCCACTTTAACTTTAAAACTTAATATTCCCAACTCAAAAATGCGCTATATATTTGTAGGTATAAAAAGAGTAGAGATAACATCATATGAGGAAGAGAACGGAATTTTTTATGCAATTTATAAAGAAATATTAGAAGATAAAATATCGAAAGAAGAAGAAAATCGTTATTTAAGCATGTTATATCGCAATTACGAAAAATATGTAAGAGAAATTTCTACTGTTAGCAATGCAATGCTAGGAGAAATTTCTTCTATTGATAGTTTGGGTAAACTAACAGATATTATCGTTCCTTTTTTAAATCTTAGTCCAGAAACAAAAAAGAACTATTTATATGAACTCAATTGCATTAAAAGGGCAATGAATCTTATTAGTCAATTAAAAGAAGAATTAAATTTAGCAAAATTAGAAAAAGAAATAGAAATAAAAGTTCATAAAAAAATTGACGAAGATCAAAGAAAATATTATTTAAGTGAAAAAATGAAAATTATTTCTAATGAATTAGGAGAAACTAATAGTAAGAATTTAATAATTCAAAGATTTAAGAATAGATTAAAAAAAATAAAATGTTCTTCTAAAATTAGAAATAGAATTAAAGAAGAGATTGAACATTATGCATCTATCAACGAGAACATTCCTGAAGCATCAATTTTAAGAGATTATATTGAATTGATGCTAAGTTTACCATGGGATTACAAAACAAAAGATATTACTGATATAAAGGAAATAGAAGATACTTTAAATAATAGTCATTATGGATTATCAAAAGTTAAAACTAGAATTGTTGAATACATTGCGGTTAAACAAAATTCATCAAGAGAAAAAAGTCCAATATTATGTTTAATAGGACCACCTGGAGTTGGTAAAACATCTCTTGCTAAAGTAATTGCTAAAAGTCTTAATAGACGTCTTGTTAGTGTATCAGTTGGTGGGATTAACGACGAAGCTGAAATTGTTGGACATAGAAGGACTTACGTAGGAGCAATGCCCGGTAGAATTATTCAAGGTATAAAAAAATGTGGTAGTTCCAATCCAGTTTTTATCATTGATGAGATAGATAAAATGACTAAAAACTTTAGAGGAGATCCTGCTAGTAGTCTCTTAGAAGTTTTAGATAAAGAACAAAACAATACTTTTTATGATCATTATTTAGAGGAAGAATATGATTTATCTAGTGTTTTATTTATTGCTACTGCTAACTATGAAGAACAGATACCACCCGAACTAAGAGATAGACTTGAAATAATATATTTGGATTCTTATACTGAATACGAAAAATTATCTATTGCTAAAAACTATTTAATACCAAAAGCATTAGAAGAACATGGTCTCACTTCATTACAAGTTAATTTTACCGATGAATCAATACTAGATATTATAAATTATTATACAAAAGAAGCCGGTGTTAGAAATTTAGAAAGATTAATTGCTAAAATACTAAGAAAAATAGTAAAGAAGGTATTAACAGATAAAAATGTTGTTTTCTATTCTATAACTAGTGCAGATTTACAAAACTATTTAGATAAAAAAGTCTACAATGAGCAAGAAAACAAAGAAACTAAATTGAAAGGTGTTGTTAATGGCCTTGCTTATACTCCATATGGTGGAGATACACTTCCGATAGAAGTAACTCATTATAAAGGTAATTCTAATTTAGTTTTAACTGGATCGCTTGGAGAAGTTATGCAAGAATCAGCGAAAATTGCACTTAGCTATATAAAAGCGAATAGTAAAAAATTCAATTTAAATATGAATATTTTTGAAGATGATATTCATATTCACGTTCCAGAAGGAGCTACCCCTAAAGAAGGACCAAGTGCTGGTATAGCACTTACAACAGCTTTACTTAGCGCATTTAACAATACTAAAATATCCACAAAAATTGCAATGACAGGAGAAATAACTTTACAAGGCAACATTATTAAAATAGGTGGTGTCAAGGAAAAAGTATTGGGTGCATATAGAGCGGGGGTTAATACAATATATCTGCCATTAGAAAACAAAGACGATGTTAAAGAAATACCTAAAGAAATAAGAGAAAAAATAAAGTTTATATATATATCTAATTATAGTGAACTTTATAAAAAGTTATTTTCGAAAGAAGAGCCAATATATAATTAATATTACAACAATTAAACTTAATAAATAATAAGATTATTACTATATTATTCTAATAAAAGTAATAATCTTTTTTAATTTTCATAAATTATAATTAAGGAAGGGAGATAATTATGCGTCAAATAATAACTTTAGAAAAAGAGATTGCTTTTAAAACTATGGTAGGAGAAATTACTAGTATTTCTTTAGAACCTGAATTAGATTTTATTAATGACAGTGAAATTGAGGGAAATTTATTAATTACTGGTACATATAAAATGACTGAAGCTAGCACAATAGAAGAAAATTTCAATTATAAAATTCCAGTTAACATTATGCTTACTACTTCTTTAGATGAAGAAAAAAGAAAAATAGATATTAACAACTTTACTTATCAAATTGTTAATGAAGAAGCTTTAGAAATTAAAGTAGAAGTTTTAATAGAAGGACTTGAGAAAATCGAAATCGATGATATCACAACGGAATCAGCCCTAGAAAATTTAGAAGTAAGAGAAAAAATAGAAGAACCTAAAGAAGAGATAGAAGTTTTAAAGACAGAAGAAGTAGAAAATACTTTACACAATTTAGAGGAAGTGAAAGAAAAAAAAGAAGCAGTAAATGAAATATTTACTGAAAAGGATGAGATAATGGAAAATAATAATATAAAAGAAGATAATAGCAAAGAAGCGATCAGTTCAATATTTTCTGCTTTCGCTAATACAGCCGAAACATATGCTACCTATTCAATATATATTTTAAGAGAAGATGATAATTTAGAAGAAATAATAAGTAAATATAAAACTACAAGAGAAGCATTAAAAGAGTATAACGACTTAGAAAATTTAAAGATAGGTACAAAATTAATTATTCCTACATCAATAAATGAAGCAAGTGAATAATAAAAAAATAAAACAATATGGGTATTTAAAAAGCTTAAAAATACTAACTTATGATAACGATGAAAAAATATTAATAAAAAAAAGAAAACAATATAATTTAGAAGAAATTTATAAATATTTAGACGATCATAATATTACTAATTATTTAAAGCCATTTAAAATTACATCTAAAGAATTATATTTTAATTATTTGAACAAGAAAAATTTAGAAAATGACGAAATAGCAAAGCATTTAATTTATATACTTAGTGATTTACAAAATAAAACAACAATATATAAAGAAATAGATAAAGATAAATTAAAAGAAGAGTATGATAACTTTAATAACAAAATTGTAAACTTACAACAATATTACTTCACGCTTCAAGATGTAATAGAAAATAAAGTTTATATGAGTCCTTGTGAATATCTTTTTGTAAGAAATGTTTCTATAATCTATGAAACTTTAAATTTTTCCAAAAGTATAGTTAATAAATGGTATGAAATAATGAAAAACAAAAAAACTGAAAGATATGTATATTGCCATGGTAAATGTGAATTAAATCATTTCATTACATCAACAAATGATTATTTTATAAGTTTAGAGAATGCCCATTTAGGTAGAGTTACTGAAGATTTTATCTATTTCTATAAAAAAAATTATAATGATACAGATATGTTAAGTAATTTTAAACTTTATCAACATCGTTATCAATATAAAGAAGAAGAATATCTTTATTTACTAATAAACATTACTATCCCAGAGAAAATAGATATTTATCCTTCGAGTTTAAAAAAATGTGTAGAGTTAACAAATTTTTTTGATAGATTAAAATTAAATAGCACTTTTATTCTAAAAAATGATGAAAAGAAGAAGCATTATGAAAATAATTAATTCAATTAATAGTAATAAAGCATGTATTCTAGTAACTAAAAATAAGAGTAATACAGCTTGATAACATATAATTACAACAAGAGCGAACAAAGAGACTAGATATAAAATACTAGTTCTTCTTTTTTGTTTGCAAAAATTACACCTGCAAAATGGACTGTGTTTATTACCTTTAAATTTCATAATTATCACCTATTTTAGTTTATGAAAAATATAAAAAAGTTGTTAAAAAATAGAATATAATGATAAAATATATATGGCGACAAAATAGGAAGTGAAAACAATGAAAAAAATCGGCAATTTATTAAATAAAGAAGACATAATAAAGTTAAAAAGATATTATGGTGAAGCTTTAAGCAATCCAGAATTTAAAAAATATGTTGATAATATTGATTTAAATGAGGATATATTAATTAAATACACATCAAGCATTGAAGATTGTGTTAAAGAATTGGAAAATTGTAATAGATGTCCAGGACTTAAAAGTTGTCCTAATATTTTAAAAGGACATATTTATACTGCTTTTAAAGATAATAATAATCTCAATTTTGGATACTTGCCATGTAATAAGTTTATCAAAGAAGAAAATATTTCTGCCTACAAGAAAAATATTACTTGCTTTGATTTACCAAAAGAAATAAAAGATGCTTCTTTTGGTAACGCTTATAGAGACGATAATAAGAGACTACCTATATTTAAATATTTCAAAGAATTTATGGATAATTATCTAAAAAACAAAACTGGCAAAGGTCTATATTTAAGTGGTTCTTTTGGTAGTGGTAAAACATATTTGATTGCCGCACTATTTAATGATCTTGCAAAGAGAAACATAAACTCGGCATTAGTATATTATCCTGAATTGTTGAGAAGTTTAAAATCATCATTTGGGAGTGACTATGAAGATAAATTTGAATTTATTAAGAAAGTACCATTATTATTATTAGATGATATAGGAGCTGAAAATACTACCTCTTGGAGTAGGGATGAGGTTTTAGGACCAATATTACAATATAGAATGGAAGAAGATTTACCTACCTTTTTTACATCTAATTTAACTTTAGAAGAATTAGAAAAAGCCTTAAGTATTACTAATAGTGGAATAGAGAAAGTAAAAGCTAAAAGAATAATAGAAAGAATAAAACAATTAACTATTTCTATAGAATTAATTAGCAAAAATAGAAGAAATTAGTTTTAAAGAGTTTAAACTCTTTTTTATTTTCCATAATTTCCCATAATTTTTAAATAATTATTACACTTTTTATTGATATGATTAATGTGTAAAAGAAAGGAAGTGATAAATAATTAAAGAAAGATAAATAAAAAAAACAACTATAGTTTTTACATAAATGAAAGGAGAGTGGTAGCCTAAACTATAGGCAAATAATAAAATAAATGTTATACTAGGAATAGGTGGTATCTATGTATAAAGTATGTTTAGTAGAAGATGAAACTGATTTAGCAACAGTTGTAAAAATGTATTTAGAAAAAGCGGGATACGAGGTTGTTACCTTTGCAAAAGGAAGCGATGCTATTTCCTATATTGGTAATAAAGTCGATGTCTGGATATTAGATATAATGTTAGGAGATGATGTTAATGGCTATGATGTAATCAAAGCAATTCGTGAAAAATATCCTATGGTTCCAGTTTTATTCACATCAGCGAGGGATCAGGATTTGGATCGAATTTTAGGCCTTGAGTTAGGAAGCGATGATTACATTACTAAACCTTATTCTAGTAAAGAACTTGTATTAAGAATCAACAATATTATAAAACGTGTATATCAAAGTAGTGAAACAAAAATTATTAAATATCTTAACTATTCTATAGATATTGATAAAAGAGTAGTTACTATTAATGAAAAAGAAATCAAACTTACTACTTTAGAATTTGATTTATTAGTATTGTTAGTACAAAATATAAATAAAAGCTTTTCAAGAGATGACATTTTATCAGCAATATGGGGAAATGATTACTTCGGAAGCGACAGAGCTGTTGATGATTTAGTTAGAAGGCTTAGAAAGAAAATGCCTTTATTAAATGTCAATACTATATATGGATATGGTTATAGATTATCAGCATGAAATATTTTAATAAATTATCTCACCAATTAATACTATTAATAATAATTGTATTTCTAGCCTTCTTTATAACTTTAGGAATCATTTTACCTCAAGTCATTGTTCCTACTGCTGAAAGTAATATATATAGTTATCTAAGAGAACCTCTTGAATTTGTTCAATCTGATATAAATGAAGATTTAGTTACAACAGAAATAGCTTATCTTTATAAGATAGGTGATACAGTTGCTTATTCAGATAATATACATGATATTATAGATTTTAAAAATGTTAGTGATATCATGAATGTTTTTACTGAAAATTACGGAAAATTTATATATAAAAACCAAATTTATTATTATTATACACTCCATAATGATAATGTTACAAAAATAGCTCTTACCAATGATACTTATATAGAAAAAACTAAACAAGATATACTTGATGCCATTATACCTGTTGTTATATTAGCTTTTCTTATTATTGCTCTCATATTAATAATTTGGGGAAGTTTTATTGTTAGAAAGATAGAAAAGCTTAAGCAAAAAATAGATAATATCGATAATGATGATTATGATCATAGTATTTCTTTCGAAATTGATGATGAAATACGTTCATTAGAAATAGCAATTGAAGATATGCGTATCTCTTTAAAAAGTCAAGAAGAGTATCGCAGCCAAATGTATCAAAATATTTCACATGATTTTAAAACACCTCTTGCCGTAATAAAATCATATATAGAAGCTTACAATGATAAAATAGAAGATGTTAATACTGTAATGGATGTTATTAATAATCAAATTGATAAGCTGGAAAAGAAAGTTCATTCACTTCTTTATTTAAATAAATTAGATTACTTAAAAAATAATAAAAATGTAGAATACGAATTAGTTGATATAAAGAAAATAATAAACACTGCAATTAAAGAATTTAAATTTCGAAGAAAAGATGTTAAATTTATAGTTAGCTTCGATAAAAATAGTAAGTTTTATGGTACTTATGATTACTTTGAAACTATTATAGATAATATACTTGCTAATTTTATGCGATATACAAATTCTACAATTAAAATAGTTGTTAAGAATAACCGTTTAACCTTATATAACGATGGTCCAAATATTGATGATACTCTCCTTGAAGGAATCTTTACTCCGTTCCGAAAAGGGATAAAAGGTGAATTTGGTTTAGGACTATCAATAGTGAAAAAAACACTTTTACTAATGAACTACGATATTATTATAAAAAACGAAAAAAAAGGCGTTTCCTTTATTATAAGTAAAAAGGCTTCTAAATAATGAAGCCTTTTTTGGTTATAATAATAGCGGTGATTATATAATTTATGAATATTTTAATAACTGGAGCTAGAAGTAATATAGGGTATAATATAGCTAAGAACTTATCCTTAAAAGGACATATTGTTTATGCTGGATGTAAGACCATAAAAGAAAAAGAAATGTTAGAAAATAGAATAAAAGATGAAAAAGTTATTATGTTTCCAATCGTTTTAAATCTTTTAGATAATAATTTTAACTTCATTAATAATTTTTCTTTAGACGCAATAATATTACATGCATCTATTGGTAATGGGGGTAGTTTAATAGAATTATCTGAAAAAAGATTTAATGAAGTAATAGATGTTAATATAAAGGGCAATTTTAAGCTATTACAAGAATATTTACATTATTGTTATTATAATAATAAGAAAGGTAAAGTTTTTATTACTTCAAGCTTAGCAGCATATTATACCATACCATATCTAGGAAGCTATACAGCATCTAAAGCATATTTGATTAATATTGCTAAAACATTAAGATTAGAGCTTTTATATCAAAAAATAGATATAAGTGTATCATTGATCTTACCAGGTGCATATCATACCGGTTTTAATGATGTAATAATAGAGAATAAAGAAAAAGATAATTACATATTAAATTTAAAAGCTAAAAAAATGACAAAATATCAAAAAATATTATTTAGTTTAATAGAGCAAATAGAATATCATGATTTAATAAATGATATTATAAAAGAAATAGAAAGTAATAGACCTAAATTTATTATTAGCAGGCCATATTTACAACGATTATTTACAAAGATATATATAATATTCAAAGCTTTTATAGTATAATATTATAAGGTGATTTAAATGGAAGAAGTAGATATAAAAGAATATTTAAATAACATAAGAGAAAAAAACAAAGATAATAGTGTTAAATACGATAAATTAATTGCTAATATTCCTTATATTACTAATAAAAAAGATTTAAAAAAATTAAAAGAGATTTTAGATGAATTAAAAAATGAAAATAAAGATTTTTATGACTATATTATTCACTTTCTAAAGACTACTAACGATTTAGAAGAAATATTTTTATTATATAAAGAATATAAAGATTCTAAAAATAGAGAAGAAATATTAGAACAAGAAATACATAATAAAGATTTGGAATTGACAAAATTAAAAAAGACAGTGGAAGAAACTAATTATGATATTTCAGTCTTTGATAAGGAAGTAAATAATTTAAAAAGTAATGGGGAAATATTAGATGATTTAGAAAAAACTGTTAGTATAAATATGGATAGCCTATTTAATAAAATAGAAAAAGAAGAATCACAAAAATTAAGTTTTGGTATGAAAGCATTATTAGCTTTATCTTCGTTTTTAGCTTTTAAAAATAACAAAAACATATTAGGTACTTTACTTACTTCATACCTTTCATATAAAGTAATAGAAGAGTTAATTTCTTCTAAAAAAAATAAATACCTTGATTTATGTAATGATTATATAAATATATTAGAAAAATATATGGATGATACTTTAAATATAGAAAAAGAATTACTTAAGAATCTAGACAACATAGATGAGCTAGAAAGTGAATTAAAAACTAAATATAAAGAATACTTAGATGAAGCAGAATTTAAAAATATTTTCAAAATGATATCTAATATAAAGAGTATTGTTAATAGGAGTTTAGATGATATAGATAAAACAAAAAATCACATTGATAAAAATATTGATAATGGTAAAATTAAAATAAAAGAGTTGGAAGCGTAATGCAAATAACAAAAAGTAATAATATTATTATCAAACGCATATTTAAGTTTAAGAGTTGAAAAAGGTGATTGGATGAATATATTTTGTCATAGAGGATTATTTGATAATAAAAAAGTAGTAGAAAATACGCTTAATGCTTTTAAGCAATCAATAAGGTTAAAACTTGGAATTGAATTTGATATTAGAATAACTAAAGATAAAAGATTAGTAGTTTTTCATGATAAAAGTTTAAAACGACTTGCAGGTATCAATAAGTTAGTCAAGGATTGTACATATAACGAATTATGTAATTATAATTTGTTAAATACTGATTTAAAGATTCCTTTACTTTCTGATGTATTAAAATTAATAGATGGTAGAGTCCCTATATTAATTGAAATTAAAGATAATCTTTCTCCATTGGTATTGCAAAAATTTAACAGATTACTACTTGATTACAATGGAAAAGTATTACTTCAAAGTTTTAATTTTTTATTAATCAAAAAAATCAGTTTATCAAGTTTAAAGAGATATGAAATTGGTATCTTGTTAACTAACAATTATAAAGGATTAAAACAAAAAATATATGAATTTTATATTTATGAATATCTCATTAAAAGAAAATATTGTAAATTTATTTCAAGTCCTAAAGAATTGGCGATTAAGATTAAGGATAAGTCTAGTAAACCACTATTTATTTGGACTATAAAAACAAAAGAGGAATTCATTGAATATAAAAAATATAGTAACAATTTAATTTGTGAAGAAAATAGTATTCAAAACAATAACTATATCAGTAACAAAAATGAGAGGAATTAATTATTATGAAATATGAAATGAAATTACAATTAGACTTTTTGATAAAAAGAGGCAGCAAATTAAGATAGGTGATACTATAATTTTTTTTAAAGAACCACAGTTAAATAAAAGTTTTGAAACAAAAGTTGTAGGACTATTAAGATATAATTCTTTTGAAGATATGTCTAAAGATTTTGATATTTCAATTTTATCAGACAAGTCAATGACTAAAAATGAACTAATTAATGTACTTGAACAATTCTACTCTAAAGAAAAACAAAAACAATATGGTGTTTTAGGAATCAGAGTAGAATTAATATAAAAGGTGATTATAATTTTGTAATCATCTTTATTTTGTATGTATATTCTTTAATAAAACTTTTATTTCAAAATTAAAAATTTGAACAAATTATATTTTAACAAGATATAGGATTTGAACTTCTAAGCTTTACAGCATAAAAAGAACTTTATCAATCAATATATAAAAAAATAACAAAATGCTTTGTTATTAAGTTTTTTTAATTTTAGGTAATTTTGATTAAAAATGATTAAATTAAAATACAATCAAAGATTTTATATGGACGTTAGCGTGATAAATTATAATTTGTTAATATCTATCTTTATATTTTTGTTTTGCTAAATTAACTATTTCATTAATAAAGTCTTTCTTACCATCAGTATATAAATCTCTATTAGGTTTATACTTATTAAATAACTCTAATTTTAATTTTTCATATTCTTTTGCTTTAAGATGATTTTCATTAAGATAATCTCTAAAGTATAATTCATCACAATCTCCATATTTTTTTATATGAATATGAAATACTTTATTTGCATAACCATTTATTGTATATCCTTTATTAAAGGATATTTTATTTACATTGTCATTCATTAAAATATAATTATTATTAAGTAATATTTCTTTTATAATATTTTTATTATCAAAATTTATTTCTATTAAAATATCAATAATTGGTTTTGTTTTTATATTTGCAATTGAAGTGCTCCCAATATGACTTATTCTAATTATATAATTGCCCAACAAAGATTTTAATTTTTTTCTTCATCTAAATAAACATTTTTTAAATTCTCAGTATTATCTATAAATATTATTGGAAACAAGTCCCATAACTTTTCTAAACTCATATCTTTTAATTCCATAACCTTCACCTCAACAAATAGCAATTTGTTAATTATTTATCTATTTTTGCTGTATCTATTTTAACATACCAATCTTGATAAGAAAAACACCAATTATCTCTATTCTTTCTTCGATAAAGATATTATTACATAGTTCTATTTTTCATATAATATCACAATTTCAGATTGCTATTTGCTGTTTAAATTATCTTTTTTTAAATAAAAAACTAGGTATAATACCTAGTAGAACAATCAAAAATGGTAGCGAGAGGGGGATTCGAACCCTCGACCTTTCGGGTATGAACCGAGCGCTCTAGCCAACTGAGCTATCTCGCCAAAACCAACAAAATAATAATAACATGAAAAAAGATATTTGGCAATATCTTTTTTCTAATTATATCTATTTTTTCAGACTATAAACATAATCAATTGGTTTTTTATAACCACCAAGTCTTTTTGATAAAACTTTCATAGCTTTATCAGGATTATTTGTTATAGGAAATAACTTATTACTAACAACATATTCATATAAATTGTTGTTAGTAAAAAAATCACTATAATTATTTCTTAAATCAGTTTCAATTAATCTATTAAATAATCCCATTATATTATTAATATTTAATTTCAATATTTCCTTTTTATTTAACTTATAGAAATACCACCAATCAGGATCTATTAAAACTATATGCTTATCTGTAAAAATAAGATTTTCTCTTTTTAAGTCACGAATGCGTATTTCATAATTACTTATTTCTTTTAATAGAGAAAATATTCCTTCCATATTTGTTAATAAGTATTCAGTTGGTCTTTCCAAAAGTGACTCATATGTTTCTATGTAATATTTTAGTATATAGGCATCTGCAACATTTCTTTTTTCTTTATCTTTAAATAATAACTCTTTAATATCAACTAAATTGGGGCTATTTATTTGACTTAAGACTTTATAAATATCAGTGCCAAGAAAATAGACTTCATTCTGAATATTTCGATCGTAACGTTTAAAACACAAGCTATCAGTATATCTATAAATAGTACCACATTCACCATGGCAAGCATTTATTTTTTTATTCACAATATTATCAGGTATAATAATTTCTTTGCCATCATTAGTATAATATTTCATTTAAATCACTGCGCCTCACTTTTAAACATAGCTTAAATTATTCAACTGTTACAGATTTTGCTAAATTTTTAGGCTTATCTATATCTGTGCCCTTTAAATCAGCAGTGTAATATGCTATTAATTGATATGGTATTACAATTAATAATGGTTTAATAAAAATATTTGCTTTAGGTATATTGATAATATTAAAAGCAGGGTCATTATAACTATCATCTGTTATTAAGTAAACTTTTGCACCCCTTGCTAATACTTCTTTTAAATTGCTAACAGTTTTAGGGTTTAACTTATCATTAGTAGCACTACATAAAACTGGTGTATTCTTTTTAACTAAAGATATCGTACCATGTTTTAATTCACCAGCAGCATATGCTTCACTATGAATATATGATATTTCTTTTAATTTTAAAGCACCCTCCATACTAAGCACATAATCTAATCCTCTACCTATATAAAAGATATCATCTTCATTATAGATTTCTTTGGCAATTGATTGATAAATATTTTTTTTATCTAAAAGTGGAGTTATTAAATTACTAATATTTTTAAATTCTTTTAATACTTCTAACACTTCTTTTTCTTTTAGAGTTTTATTTCTATAAGCATGAGATAAAGCAAGTAAAGATAGCATAGTAACTTGAGCAGTATAGGCTTTAGTTGAAGCAACTGCAATTTCACTTCCTGCTTTTGTATATAAACATTGATCTACTAGAAAAGTCATTGAACTATTTTCTACATTAATTATACCAAGACTAGGTAAGTTATTACTCTTAACTAATTTTAAAGCTGCGATTGTATCAGCTGTTTCACCAGATTGGGAAATAAAAATTGTTAAAGTATCTTTACTTAAGAAATTATTTTGGTATCTATACTCACTAGCTAAATATACATTACATTTAGTGTTAGTAATCTCCTGAAATAAATATTTTGCTACTAACCCAGCATGATATGCTGTACCACATCCCACAATATCTATAGCATTATATTTAGTCAAATCAGGCATTGTAAGCAATGACGCTATACCATCATCTATATATGGTATAGCTGTATCAGCAATTGTCTTGCTTTGTTCCATTATCTCTTTCAACATATAGTGTTTATAATGTCCCTTAGAATTTTCTTTATTTTCATGAGTATATTCTTTTAATTCCTTATTTAGAACCAATCCTTTACTATTTTTAATAATTATTTCACTATTGTTTACTTTAGCATATTCAAAATCGTCTAATATATAATATTTATTAGTATATTTTAATATAGCTCTAATATCACTTGCAATTATATTAAAGTTATTACCAGTAGCAATAATTAGTGGACTTTCTTTCTTTAAACAATAAAGATTATTTTGATCATTATCTATAAGCAAACTTATAGCATAACTTCCTTTAGCTTCTTTCATAAAGCTTTCTATTGCTTTTTCAATATTATTGTATTCTTCATAATAATAATTTAAAAGAGCAGCAGCTATTTCACTATCAGTACTAGTCTTAAAAGAATAACCACATTGAGATAATTTTTCTTTTATTTCCTCAAAGTTTTCAATAATACCATTATGAACAATTGTAATATGTCCGACTTTATGGGGATGAGCATTAACAGTAGTTGCTTTACCATGAGTAGCCCATCTTGTATGGGCAATACCTATTTTGCTTGAATCATCGTCACTTATTTTTTGAACTAAATTATCAACTTTTCCTGTTACTTTAGTAATACAAATTTTGTTGTTTTCAAAATAAGCAACTCCAGCTGAGTCATATCCTCTATATTCTAAATTTTTTAATCCTGTTATTAGTATAGGCAATATATTTTTATCTTTAGATATTGCACCAACTATTCCACACATATAAAATCACCTTCCTTATAATTATATTGTAATTAATATTAGTTTATTTAAAAAAAAAGATCTTGTCAATTTTTTGATGTTAATATTTGTAAAATAGGGTAGTGGGTGCTATAATTTATTTATGTTCATGTAGCTCAGTTGGATAGAGCGTTTCCCTCCGAAGGAAGAGGTCACAGGTTCAATTCCTGCCATGAACACCAGATTGATAGGAAACTCAAACTTTTAATAATTTGAGAGTAATAAATTGCTAACAGAAATGTTAGCTTTTTGTTATTACAAAGAAAGTGAGGAATTTTATGGAGAGTTTAATAAATCAGAACAAAATAATAACTTTATTGATTTTATTAAATATTTATTAGAAATGTTTAAAGATTTTTTAGAAAAATTCTACTTTCTAAAAATGAAGTTGATAAAAAACAATAAAGATTAAAAAAAATTATTATGAACAAAATTTTAGATAATAATTATTATTTTTTTGTATCTACTAAACTTATGATGTTATGGCAATTTAGAAACACATTTGCTAATTAACAAAATGGATTGTAAAATTTATTTTTTTGCATACAAACTCTTCTTTTTTTATAATAACTTAGTTCTTCAAATTCTTTTCTATATTTTTCTGTTTTTTCTTTAGTTAATAAAATTATTTCATCTTTTATGCTATCATTTTACCAATGATTTATGGTGCATTTATTAAAAAACAATGTTTATTCATATAAATATCTCTTTATAAACTATTTTGTAATAATATTATGTTATGATAATATTATAATTTGAAACAAAAATAAAAACAAAAGACAAAATTCGAGTATATTTTACTATTTTCTAATCCAAACTATTATTGGAAAGGAGGATTTAAATGAAAAAGAATTTAAAAAAAATATTTTTTATTTTTGTATTAACTATTTCCCTATGTTCTACTTTAAGTGTTAATGCTAAAACAAGTAAAACAGTCAATAGCCAAAGTGAATTAAAAGATGCTTTAAGTAATAATGAAATAACCACAATTATTTTAGGAAAGGATATTGAAACTACTGAAAAAATTAACATTACAAGACCCGTTACGATAGACGGTGCTAACCATACAATTAAATATGTAGGAAAATTTGGATCTAGTGGAAGCACAAGTAATACTGTTTGGGGTGGAATTTATGTTCTACAAGTTTATAAAACAAACGTAACCATCAAAAATATTAAATTAACAGGTGGAAATGCAGCGTTACTTGTGAATGGAGGTATTTTAACACTTGATGGTAAAATTGATGTTTCAGGTAATGGTTTTGGTGGAATAGAACTAGGTAAAGGTAGTAATGTCAATACCGCTCCACAATTAATATTAACAAATAATGCAGAAATTATTAACACTACAGAAACACCTGATAAACCAACTTTATGGGTGCCATCTGATACAGAGGGAGCAACTATTGAAATAGGTAATACTAAATATGAAATAGCATCAGGAGATGAATTAAGTTTAGATGAAATAAATGAGTTAGATGAAAATATTGAAAACCCTGAAACTAGTGACCCTTTAATTCTAAATGTTTTATTCTTATCTTTATTTGTTATTTTGAGCTTTACTGCATTTGATAAAATATTAGATAAAAAATAAATAGTTTTTAAGGAATAATAAAGCGTGAATATTAAAATATTCATGTTTTATTATTTTATAAGTTAGTATATTTTAGAATAGAAAACTAATCTTTAAAATATATTTTTTTATAGATTAGTTGCTTTAAATATTAGTAAAAATATCATATATTTATAATTCAATTTTCTTTTCACTCAAAAGTTTAGAATGAACAACAATTCTACTGCCAAAATCATTTTTACAAGTAGATAGTGTTAATATTTTGTCATTAACATCAACGTCTGAATTAAAATTAAAAATACTCCTTCTAGTAATTGTTTTTAAAAATTGTTTAAAATATTTATTGTTACTAAAGTAAGTCTTTATATAATAGCTTTCTTTATTTATTGTATAGACACTAAAAATTTGAAATATTTTTATACTATTATCAGTAATTATTTTTATATATAAATTATTTTTATTGTTATACCATTCCTTTTTTAATAGATTATTTAAACTACCAAACATAGTATTATCAGTTAAACCATGTCCATAAATAATATTGTTACGGCTTAAATTATTTAAGTCATTTCTATAATCTAAAAATATAGATCCTCTCTTACTTTCTTTTTTTAAAAATGAATGATTAAGATAATAATTATTATCATTACCTTTTACAATTGGATAGTTAATATTTGTATCATTAACTATGATATAACCCACTATATCATTATTCATTAATTTTAATTTATCAATACTAGTATTTTTTATTTCTGATAATATTTTTAATTCTTCTTTAGATTTATATGCATAATCAATAATATTATAACTAAAGATTAAAACGCAAATTAAACTTAAACTAAAAATTAAATACCATATTCTTTTCCTTGTCATAATCCCACCAGTATTATTATTTTCAAATAATGTCATATTATGTAAATATCTAAACTTTTTCTTTAATTGCTTTAATTATATGATATTTTAAGTTATAATTTACTTATAATATTATTGGTGAGGAGTGAATTTATGAAAAAAAGAAAATAATAATTACTATAGTGATTATTATAGCAATCGGTTTGTTAATAGCAGGTGGAGTTTTAATCTATCAAAATTATTCTAATAAAAATAGGATATTAACATCATTTAACGAATTAAAGGAATCTTTAATCAAAACATTCGATATTGATAATAATAAAAATATACAAGATGTTAAACAAACTGTAACTGGAAGTACAAATTTTTATATTAATCCAATCTTTGGAAATAGTAGTGATGGTAGTGATGTTATTATTAATGGTTTAAATAATAGTGTATTTAATTATGAATATTGTCTTGATATGGAAGCTAAAAAGATGTATTTTGATGGTTCATTACTTTTGAATATGCAAGAAATACTGGGGATAAACTTTTATCAAAATGAAAATATCAGTTATATATTTTTAAGAAATATATTTGATAAATACATAACAATTGAAGATAATGATATCTTTAGCTATTTAGAAAATACAAATAAAAGTAATGATGATATTGATTATATATATAATTTAATGATTAAAAGTTTAGAAAACAATATTACTATTGATGACATAAAGGTTAACAATGAGAAAATAGGTAATGAAAATACCAAAAAAATTTCTTTAGACTTAAATAAAAAAAGGCTTAATGAGCTTTCCGAATCTATTATAAAAGATTTGAAAAAAGATAACCGTGCTAAAAAAATAGTAGGCGAATTTATAGAACAAATGGAAACATCAAGTGTAAATGATTCTAGTGCTGATAGCAAAAAATTAAATGTAGGTATAGAGTATAATATTTATTTAAATAAAAATAATATTATAAGATATGAATTAATGATAGATAATGATATTAATAAATTTACCATTAGATATAATGATAATAAAACAAAAAGTATTGAGCTTTTAGAAGATGGAAATACTATAGGAAGTGCTACTATTACTAATGCAGATAATAGTATTAATATTGCATTAACTTATAATAATAAGAATATTGGTGTTATTAAAATAAATAATAGCGAAATTGATATGGATATTACAATACAAAGTTTAAATTTAACAAATGATTCTGTTAATATAAAGTATAATAGTTTACTAAATAATAATAACATAAGTACTACTTTTATAATTAATCTAATGACTAACAACACAGAGATTAAAATTATAAATATAAATGATTCTGGAATGATAACTAATGGTATAGCTGATTTTTCTAATGTTAATACTTCCAATAATGTTAATATTGATAATTTAAGTGATATAGATATGGCAACAATTGAAAACAACCTAATGACAGTTTTATATAACTTTATAAATCAATCTGCAATATAGAAAAAAAGAAGTTCTAAAAGAACTTCTTTTTTAGTAAGCTAGTGCTCTTTTGGTGGAAGTACAACAACCACTGGGCATAATAATTTTATAGGTAGTAATAATACTAATTAATATGATTATACTATGTTTTGATAAAATGTGTTGAAAAATAATCGAATTCAAACTAAAATTATTATATAATAAATTTCAGTTTGAATTTGTTAGGAGGAATAATATGGCTTTTAATCCTGGTATATTAGAAGGGGCTATAACAACTGCTACAACACACAATCGAATAAATAATTATACTATAGCTAATAAAACAATTGTATATAGTGATACTGTATTATCGGTTAAAGACCTAGGACAAGATCTCAAAGTATCAATAATATCAGATGTGAGTGAATACTCATTAGAAAGATGTTTGCAAATTATATTTGAATCTAATCCTAATGTGGTTTTTAACATAATACAATATTCAAGAAATGATAAAAAAGTTTATTTTTATACTAATCAGGAAATAACAACAAAGGAATACGAAGAGAGTAAATTAAAAAAATACAAACCTTTTACTTCAATTTCTGAAATGTTAGAAGAAACAAAAAGTATATTACTTGCTGAAAAAAATAATAGTAGCGATTGTGTATCTTTATTTGATGTAGCACAATTATTAAAAAAATTAAACCATGATTATAATATAGTAAAAGAAGGATATGAATCTCAATTTAAAAGTATTATTAAAAATGCTTTTGGAGATAGTAGTAGTATTGTAATTCATGAATTTGATTATAAAAAGAAAATTTTGAGCATTGGATTTAAAAGATGGGATTTGTATGATTATGATTATGATGAAATCAATTTTGCAAAACAAAATAATGATTTATACATTGTTAAATCAGAATCTAGTTATGATACAGAAGTTTTTACCGAATTAAGTTCAGGACTATCAAAATTATATGATGAATTAATTAGCTTTGCTGATTATAAAAATAAGGCTAATGATAAATATAATACTAAATCAGTAAATTCTAATTTTAGTGTTGATATTAGTCATGATGGCGTTAGAATTTTTGCTCAATTACAAGGAAATAGTTATTCAAAAGATTTTAGTTTGTTTTCATCTAGTGATACCAATAAATACTTAATTAAATGTAATTCGAGTATCGTAAACGAAACACTTAAAGATAAAGAATCTGAAATATTTAAAAGAATTTTTGTTAAGATAGATGATTGTCCTGTATGGAGTCAAGCAAAACTATATGAAATAAGACAAAATCAATTGGCAGAAGAACGAAGATTAGAAGAAGCTAGACAGTTAGAAAACAAAAAAATTGAAGAAGAAATTAAAAAAAAGAAAACTAAAAAACAAAAAAGATTAGAATTAAAAAGAAAAATTTTCCCATTCTTAAAAAAATAAAAGTCGTGACACATTTTACTCACTTGAGAGTGAAAGTAGTAATAGGATTTTTCTTTTTTAATTTGCTCTCATCTGCCATACAATCAATATCACATTCAAAATCATTAACTGTTTTCATTAATTTTTCATACATATGGCTTTACATAAGCAATATTCGTTTCTTTAATATTTCCATTTGTAAATTTATATTTAACATTTGCAAACTTACATATCATTTTAATTTTTCTTTTTAGTTCTTTACTTCTTTTTAATTCTTTAGTTTCTATTGTTAACATATATAATCACTCTCACTTTCTGAAATAACAAAAAAAACTAACATTTCTGTTAGTAACTTATTACTCCCGAATAAAAAGTTCGAGTTTCCTATCAATCTGGTGCCGGAAGTAAGAATTGAACTTACCGCTGATCCTTACCAAGGATCTGTTTTACCACTAAACTATACCGGCATTACATATTAATTTTAACATACATATAAACATCAAGCAATAAACTTTTTTTGACTTAATTTGTAAATGTGGTATGATATTATTAACTTGAGGAGTGATAATATGTTAGCTTTTACTAAAAATAATGAAGATGCTATTAATGAAGAAAGAATTGTCAATCAAATAAGAGCACTTGGTATTGATATGATACATGAGGCAAATAGTGGTCATCCTGGAATTGTTCTTGGTGCAGCTCCTATAATATATACAATTTATGCACATCATTTGCGCTTTGATAAAGATAATCCCTTATTCTTTAACCGTGATAGATTTGTTATGAGTTCGGGGCATGGTTCAGCTTTACTTTATGCAACCCTTGCTATGGCTGGTTTCAACATTGAAATAGATGATTTAAAAAAATTTAGACAGCTAAATTCAATTACACCAGGTCATCCTGAATATGGAATAACACCAGGAGTTGATGCCACTACAGGCCCTTTAGGGCAAGGTGTTGCCATGGCTGTAGGTATGGCAATTGCTGAAAAACATAGTGAAGCTTTAATAAATGATAAAAAAAACAACGTCGTTAATTATAAAATTTATTGTTTATGTGGTGATGGCGATTTAATGGAAGGTGTAAGTTATGAAGCACTTTCTTTAGCAGGTACTCTTAAACTAAACAATTTAATAATTCTATATGACTCTAATCACGTATGTCTTGATAGTGATACTAAAAAAACTTTTACTGACGATATAGAATCTAGATTCAAAAGTATTGGCTTTAATGTAAATACAGTAAATGATGATATTGCAAGTATTGATAAGGCAATCAAAGATGCTAAAAACAGTGATATGCCTAGCTTGATACAAGTTAAGACCACAATTGGTAAATATTCTAAAAATGCTGGTACTAATCTAGCTCATGGTAAACCTCTAGATATAGATGATATTACTAATATTAAAGAACAGCTTAATGTACGTAATATTCCATTTACTGTATCTAATGAAACTTTAGAAGATTTTCAAAAGCTAATTAATGATAGATGTAATAATTTAATTGATGATTTTGAAAAGAACAAAGAAAATCTTGATGATAAAAATAAAGAATTACTAGATTCTTTGATTTCTAATGATAAAAAAATAGAACTTACAGATATAGGCTATACATATAATGAAGAAAGAATTGAATCTCTAAGAGAAGCTAGTAGCAAAGTTTTAAATTCTCTTGCAAATTCTAGTAAATTAATATTTGGTGGTGCTGCAGATTTATCTAGTTCAACACTCACATATTTAACTGATAAAGGTATTTTTTCAAGTGATGATTATAATGGTAGAAATATTTTCTTTGGCGTTAGAGAATTTGCAATGGCATCTATTGCAAATGGTATTGCATTATCAGGCTATCGCCCTTTTGTATCAACATATCTAACATTTAGTGATTATCTAAAACCAGCTTTAAGACTAACTTGTCTTATGAATTTACCAGTTACATATATTTTTACCCATGATTCAATAACAGTAGGGGAAGATGGTCCAACCCACCAAGCTGTTGAACAGTTAGTAGGTTTAAGAGCTACTCCTAATTTAGATGTATTTAGGCCAAGTGATGCTAACGAAGTAATTGGTACATATAAAACTATATTTGAAGGAAACAAGCCAGCATGTATTATTTTAGGTAGAAATAAAACACAAATAAGAGAAACATCTTCTGTTCCATTAGTAGCAAAAGGAGCTTACATTATAAAACATGAAGAAAGAAAATTAGATGGTATTATAATTGCCACAGGAGAAGAAGTTGATTTAGCTTTTGATGTAGTACATGAACTATTTGAAAAAGGATATGATTTTAGAATAGTTTCAATGCCTTCTATTGAAAGATATAATTTACTTACTAAAGAAGAAAAAGAAGAATTACTTCCTATTGGTAAGAAGAAATTTATCATTGAAAAATCATCTTCATATTCTTGGTATCAATTTGCATACAATAACAACTATTTGTTTACTATTGATAATTTTGGTCTTAGTGGTAAGGCAGGGGATATTAATAATAAATTTAATTTTACTAAAGAATATATATCTTTAAAAATAGAAGAAATAATTAAATAATTCGACAATCTTTTTAAAACTTTCTTGTTATAGTAAATATGGTGATTATAATGAGAGAGTTTTTTATTTTTGAACTTAAAGATGAATTCAAAAGTCTATATATTGATAAGCCTAGTATTTTATATAACATTTTTGAACAAATCTATACTTTAAATAAAAGCGATTTAGATTATGGATATAGTTTATTTAGACAACTAACTAAAAAAATAGACAAAGATAAAACTGATAGATATTTATTTATTAAATATCATCAAAGTATCCCTTACAGCAAGAAAAAAGAAGTACATTATTATAATAATCCCGCTCATGATGAGATTAGCACTTTAATAGTTAAAAAAGCTTATATGCTAGTTCGTACTAATTATTATGATTGTTTCTTCTTAGATGTTTTAAATAGTGTTAATAATACCTATTTTGCAGTTGATTTTAAAAATCAAGATTATTTCTTTTTAGAAAGTAGGAAATTACTTGTGTAATTTTATAATTTAAGTTAATATATAGTTGTAAGGAGTTGATATTATGTTGCATGATATATTATTAGTTTTAGTTGGCATTATTATTGGTGCTATTATAGGATTTTTTATTGCAAGAACTGTTACTAAAAGATATATGAAAAAAAATCCACCTATAAACGAGGAAATGATTAAAGCATTAATGATGCAAATGGGAAGAAAACCTAATCAAAAACAAATTAATCAAATGATGAAATCTATGCAAAAATACATGTAGTTTTTGCATATTTTTATTGATATAAATCAAACATTTTTATTTTCAATTATAGGAATCAATTTAAGTTAGTTTTATTAATTGATATAAAAAAGAACAGAAAAAGCATTAAATAAACTAAAATATTTGCTTTAATAAGAACTATTTAATTTTTCAAGTTGTAAAGAAATGCTTTTTGTGGTAATATTTAATTGTTATTCATTGCCCCATAGCCAAGTGGTAAGGCAGTGCGCTCTGACCGCATTACGCGTTAGTTCGAATCTAACTGGGGCAACCAATGTTTATAATTATGTTTATATAGATGGAGTGATTTAAATGAATAAAGAACTTGCAGAACTTTTATTTCCCAATATTAGTATCACAGTCGAAGAAATTGAAAAAAAGTATCCTAATAGAGATTTAAAAGATGGCGCTTATGTTACAAGATTTGGACCATCTCCTACAGGATTTATGCATGTAGGCAATTTATATGGTGCTTTTATTAGTTCAATGCTTGCTAAACAAACAGGTGGTACATTTTATCTTAGAATAGAAGATACTGATAGCAAAAGAGAAAAAGATGGTGCCATTGATGCTATTATTAATGGACTTAAGGCTTTTGATATTAACTATGATGAAGGTTATGGAAAAGGTGGAATTTATGGGCCTTATTTGCAGAGTGAAAGAGTAGAAATATATCAAGCCTATGCTAAAAAATTAGTCAGTGATGGTTTTGCTTATCCCTGCTTTATGAAAGAAGAAGAAATAGCTAATATTAGAAGTGGTCAAGAATTAAGAAAAGAAAAAATTGGTATTTATGGAAGTTATGCAGTTGATCGCGATTTAACACTTGAAGAAGTAAAAGAACATCTTAATAATGGTGATAGTTATGTTATTCGCCTTAAATCACCTGGA
Organism: uncultured Bacilli bacterium; assembly: GCA_944358505.1. Lineage (GTDB taxonomy): Bacteria > Bacillota_I > Bacilli_A > RF39 > UBA660 > Onthousia. The sequence continues at coordinate 39,066 of CALVRG010000020.1, forward strand.
GATTCTCATAACGAGATAATTTTGCATGATTTAATAAAGGGAGATATTAGTCTACCAGAAAATGATATTGATGAAGTCTTGCTTAAAAAAGATGGCATTCCAACATATCATTTTGCACATGTTATAGATGACCATTTAATGCATACAACACACGTTTTAAGAGGCGATGAATGGGTACCAAGTTTTCCTAAACATTTACAATTAAATCAAGTATTAGGTTTTAAGCCATGTAAATATGCTCATATTGCACCACTTACTAAAAAAGAAGATGGAAAAATTCGTAAATTTAGTAAAAGAAAAGATCCTGAATTTGCAGTTAGTTATTATGAAGAAGCTGGTATTCCAAAAGAAGGTGTTAGACTTTATCTTGCAACACTTGCAAATACTAATTTTGAAGAATGGTATTTACAAAATAAAGATAAATCTATTGAAGACTTTACTTTCTCATTTAAAAAGATGCCTACTGGTGGAACCTTATTTGATATGGAAAAATTAAACAATATTTGCAGAACTTATTTTTCTCGTATTAGTGCAGATACTATCTATAATGATGCTTTAGTTTACTATAAGAAATATGATCAAAAGTTTTATGAATTAATGATAAAAGATAAAGATAAACTAATTAGTTTCTTAAATATAGAGCGAGATAGTAAACGTCCACGCAAAGATATTGCCACTTATAAAGATATAAAAATTGAAAGTTCATATATATTTAATGATTTATTTTATAAAGATCGAGAGTTAACTTATAAAGATATTGATGAAAAAATTGACTATGATATTATTAATAAATATATAGAAATATATCAGGACTTTAATAGTGAAGATGATTGGTATAATCAAATTAAAATATTAGCAGAAGAAATGGGTTATGCTCCTAGTGTTAAAATGTATAAAGAAGATCCGAATTTATATAAAGGACATATAGGCGATGTTTGTGAGATGATTAGACACTTACTTACTGGTAGAGTTAAAACACCTAACCTTTATCAACTATTAAAAATTATTGGAATAGAGGAATTTAAAAATAGAGTAGAGTTTTATAAAAATGGTAAATAGCCATTTTTTCTTTTATATAAGTATTAAATCAAGTATAAAAGACATACTAAAATTAGGTGATAATAGTATGGAAATTAGAAAAGATGTGCTAGAAAATATTACTAATAATTATTTACAAGATTTAAACAATAAAACAGCAAGATGTGCTCTTGCTAGAAATAAAATTAGAGATATAATGCGAAACAAAGAAAAAGATGGAGAATTACTTTTTAATTTTTCACTTAACTTAGATAGTTTTAAACCATCCAATCAACAAAAATCAGGTAGTAGTTTTATTTATGCAGGTTGTAATTTACTAAGAGCATCTTTCTGTAAAAAATATGATTTAAATGATTTTGAATTTTCACAAAGTTATATAGCCTTTTATGATAAATTAGAAAAATTCAACTATTATATGGAATCTTTGATTGCATTAAAAGATAATGATAAAGATAATCGTGAAAGATACCATATATTAACAAAAGGAATTGTTGATGAAGGATCTTTTTTTGGATTTAGAAATATCATAAATAAATATGGGATTGTTCCCAAAGGTAATATGAATGATACTTATCAAAGTTTAAACACCGAAGAAATGAATTATTTAATTAATAGAAAATTAAGACAATTTAATGCTAGGATTTTAAAAAATGAACAAAATCTTGATTATTTGAAAAGTATATTTTTAGATGATGTTTTTAGAATACTTGCCAATTGTTATGGAGTTCCTCCTAAAAAATTTAATTTTGAATATACTGATAAAGATAAGAAATATCATATTATTAAAGATATTACACCTTTAGAGTTTTATAAAGAATATATGGATTTTGATTTTAATAATTATGTTAGTATAATTAATGTTCCAACAAATGATAAGCCTTATAATAAATTATATTCTATTAAGTATTTAGGAAATGTTATAGAAAATGGTAATTATATATATTTAAATCTTCCATTAGATGATTTTAAATCTCTTATAATAAAACAATTAGAAGCAAGAGAACTTGTTTATATTGGATGTGATTATAAGAAAGCAGTAGATGTAGGAGATGGAATATTTGATGACTTGAGTTTTAATTATTATGATACTTTTAGAAGTGATTTTTATATGAGTAAAGAAGATGCTTTAGATAATTATGAAAGTTCTATAAATCATTCTATGATTATAACAGGAGTTAATTTAGACAATAATATTCCTACTAAATGGAAAATAGAAAACAGTTGGGGAAGTAATGTAGGTAATAATGGATATTTTGTAGCTAGTTCTACTTGGTTTGATAAATATGTTTATTCCACAGTTATTAACAAAAAATATCTAAATGAAGAACAGATAGAAGTATTAAAAGAACAAGTTATAGAACTAGAACCTTGGGATATTTTAGGAATGTTTGCTTAATTATTATAACTATACACTTTTATTAGTAATAAAAATAAAACAAAAACATCTACCTAATTGTAGATGTTGTATTTTTTTTGGTAGCCTGTACGGGGTTTGAACCCGTGAATACGAGCTTGAGAGGCGCGCGTGTTAAACCACTTCACCAACAGGCCATTAAATACCAAAGTTACTAATAAATTTTAACATAAAAAAATAAAAGTTGCAATACTTGTCAATAATAAAAATGTATGATACAATACTCTTCCTATGGGAAAAGGCGGTGTTTTAAATGATTATTTTACCATTGATGATAAACAATGTATGTGTAAATGTAAGTATTAATTTTAAAAATACACAAAAAAACAAGAATCAGCTTATCACAGGAATTAAAGGAACAAGCACCAGTGATATAATTGTTGGCAAAAGTATTATAAGACTCGATTCTAATTCTAATCCTAGAGTTATTACAGCAATAATTAGAAAGAATATTGGTTATAGCCAATATGATATTAAAAATATTCAAGTAAATACTAAAAAATATCATGATAGTGAATTTTATGATAGTTACATAATAGAAACTCCACCTGCTAATTCTAATGATATTACTGATTATATATATGGTATGCTAGTTAATAGCATTAGACTAAATGACCCCGAAATTTCCAAAAAAGAAAAAATATCACTAGATGCTTTAGGATTTGATAAGCTATTTAATAGTGAGTTTTTAAACAAAATTGCATCACTTAATAATAGAAATTATAATCAAATGCAAATAAGAAATAAATTAATTGAAGAAGGTTATTCTAAGCAATTAGAAGTTTTAGATTTTTTTAATAATTTAGATTATGAAATAGAGGAAAAAGATGCAATTTTAACGGACGATATTGATAATGTTATAAGTTTTTTTAATAATACTAAAAAAGAAAGTAAAGTCCTAACAAATTATAAAAAAGTAGCTTTAGGAAATTATGATAATTATATAATTTTAGCAGTGTTTAATACTTTAGTTAATGGAAAGACTTTGGATTGGCCAATACTTTCAGCAGAACAACAAAAAACATTACAAAAAAAGCTTAATTATAAGATGAAAGTAGCATAAGTATGAAATTTGATCGTTTAGAAAATTTAATTGGATCTATTTCATTAGACAAATTAGAAAAATCTACAGTTTTAATAATAGGTTTAGGCGGTGTTGGAGGATATGTAGTAGAAGCTTTAACAAGAAGCAATATTGGTAATTTAATTTTAGTGGATTTTGATAAAGTTGATATTACTAATTTCAATAGACAAATAATCGCAATAAACACAAATGTCTCTAAATATAAAGTAGATTGCTTTGTTAACAGAATAAAAGAAATCAATAACAAATGCAAAGTTGATTCTTATAAACTTAAAATAAATAGTGAAAATATAAATAATATTTTTTCGAAAAGAATAGATTTTGTTGTTGATGCAATAGATGATGTCAAAGCAAAAACTGCAATAATTAATTATTGCCTAGATCACAATATCAGTTTTATCAGTTCTATGGGTACTGGCAATAGATTAGATCCTAGTAAGTTAATTATTACGACCCTTGATAAAACACAAAATGATCCACTTGCTAAAGTTATGAGAAAAAAATTTAATGATAAAGAAAAAAAGAGAATAATAGTTTGTACATCTCTAGAGTTACCTATAAAAGTTAAAAACAAAAAAACAATTGGATCTACATCTTTTGTGCCTAGCAGTGCTGGATTATTAATAGCAAGTTATATAGTTAAAAAGCTTATTAAATAAAAAAGATTGGTATACGTTGCCAATCTTTTAAAATTTTCTATATAAACCAACAACTTTACCAAGAATAGTTACTTCATCTAAAATAATAGGTTCCATTGTATCATTTTCAGGCTGTAATCTAAAATATCCGTTTTCTTTATAAAATGTTTTTACAGTTGCTTCATTATCTTTATTCATAGCCACAACAGTATCGCCATTGTGTGCAGTATTTTGTTTTTCTACTATTAAAATATCGCCATCATAAATACCAACATTAATCATTGATTCTCCACTAACTGTCAAAGTAAAAATTTCTTTTTTATTTCCAAACAATTCAGCAGGCAAAGAAAATGTTTCATCAGGACGTTCTATTGCCTCGATTGGTGTACCAGCTGTTACTTTGCCAAGAAGAGGTACTTTTACAATATCATCCTCATTATCTAAAAACTCGTTATCAACTAAAACTTCTATTGTCCTATTAGTACCATTACCTTTCTTTATATAACCTTTATTTACCAATTGTTTTAAGTGAAAATGAATTGTAGCAGGACTAGATAATTTAGCTTCATCACCAATTTCTCTAACAGTTGGTGGATAACCATTTTTAGCCACTAATTTTTTAATAATTTGTAAAATATCATATTGTCTATCAGTTAATTTTTCCATTTGACATTCTCCTTTCTTTATTTGTATTAAGTTTAGCATTTCTTTTGTCAAATGTCAAACAAAATTTCGAAAGCTATATTGACATAAACATTAGTTCGATATAAAATGTTATCAGAAAGAAGGAGTGATAGATATGTTAAATTTCAATTTAAAAACTATTTTAAAAACAGCTTTAGGAGTAAGTCTAATTTATATTATGGCTGTAATACTTACTTTATTTATGTGTGATAGAGTTAATGAGCTTGATAGTAGGGAAGGAGAAGAGCTTATCAATACTACAGTAGCATTTAATTTAAAATAATTTCAAATATTACTAGTTGCATGATATAATATAGAAAGAAAGTGTGATATATATGAAAAAAATAATTTTAGTTGATGGAAATAATCTTTTGTTTAGAAGCTATTATGCAACAAGCTATAGTGGTGTTATCATGAGAAATTCTAAGGGCTATCCTACAAATGCTCTTTATGGTTTTATTAATATGATTAATAAAGTAATAGAAGAAGAGAAACCAAATTATATTTTAGTGGCTTTTGATAAAGGAAAAACCTTTAGACATGATAAATATGATTCTTATAAAGCAGGGAGAAAAGAAATGCCTGATGATTTAAGATTACAATTCCCTAAGGCTAAAGAGGTTCTTGAAGCAATGGGAATTAAATATTTTGAAATTGATAATTATGAAGCTGATGATATTATTGGCACCCTTGCTAAAAAAGTTGATTTAGAAGATGAGTTTATTGCAACTATTGTATCGAGCGATAAAGACTTACTTCAATTAATTAGTGATGAAGTTGATGTTAAGCTTTTAAAAACTAAAGGATTTATTAGATTTAATAAAGATGTGTTCAAAGAAACATATAAAATAGATCCAATTAATATGATTGATCTTAAAGCTTTAATGGGTGATATGTCTGATCATATACCTGGAGTTAAAGGTATTGGAGAAAAAACAGCTATTAACTTATTAGAAAAATATAAAACATTAGATAATTTGTATTTGCATATTAACGAACTCACTCCTAAAACCAAGGAAAAATTAATAGATGACAAATATAATGCTTATATGAGTTATGACCTTGCAACAATTTATCGTGATGTTGATATTCCTTTTAGTTTAGAAGACTGTAAATATCAAGGATTTGATAAAGATAAATACATAAATATATTGGAAGAATTAGAATTTAAATCATTGATAAAAAAGATTAATACTAATAATAGCTCAAGTAATACTTTATTAAATAAAGAAAAAAGTGATTTAAATCAAACAAAAGAAAAAACTTTAGAGGAGTTTAACTTTAAAGAACCATATTCTTTTTATATAGAAATGGATGGATATAATTACAATGACTCCAATATATTAGGTGTTAGTTTTGCAAATTCTTCTGGTGTTTGTTTTTTAGATAAAGATAATATTTTTTCCTATAAACATTTATTTGAAAATGAAATAGAAAAGTTCACTTATGATTTAAAAAAATCATATATTCTTTTAAATAAAATAGGGATCCAACTTAATAAGTGTAATTATGATACAATGATTGCTGCTTATTTATTAGATTATCAAATAAGTGATGATATCACTACTTTAATGAAAGAGTTTAATATAGATATAGATAGTTATGAGAATGTTTATGGTACTATAAAAAGAAAAAAAGAAGTTAACAAAGATGACATTATCAAAAACTGCAATTTAAAAAGTAATTTTATCTATAATACAAAAGGAGATTTCCTATTAAAATTAGAAGAATATGGAGAAAGCAAATTATTTACTGAAATTGAAATGCCTCTTGCTTTTGTATTAATTGATATGGAATTAACCGGATTTAGAGTAGATAAAGAATATTTATTAAATTTAAAAGACGAATTAGAAATAAAAATAAAAGATATGGAGGAAGACATATATAAAGAAGCAGGAACCTCTTTTAATATTATGTCGCCTAAACAATTAGGAGAAATCCTATTTATGAAACTAGAACTTCCATATCCTAAAAAAAGAAAAAAAGACGAAACAAATTTTTCTACAAGTAAAGATATATTAGATAAAATTAGCATTTACCATCCTATAATTAATAAAATATTAGAATATAGAACATTAACTAAATTATATGCTAACTATGTAGTTGGACTTTTAGAAAAAATTAAAGAAGATGGCAAAATACATACTATTTTCAATCAATGTTTAACTAGAACAGGAAGGCTTTCATCAAATGAACCTAATTTGCAAAACATTCCTATCAGAAGCGATTATACGAGATTGATCAGAAAAGCTTTTATTCCGGAAAATAATTCTATAATAATGAGTTCTGATTACTCACAAATAGAACTTAGAATTTTCGCTGCTTTATCCAATACTAATGAATTAATACAAGCATTTATTGATGATAAAGATATTCACACTAAAACTGCTGCTGATATATTCAAAGTTGAATTAAAAGACGTTACTAAAGATATGAGAAGAACTGCCAAAGCTGTTAATTTTGGTATTCTTTATGGAATTAGTAGTTTTGGGTTATCTGAAGATTTAAAGATAGATTTAAATAGTGCTAAGAAGTTTATTGATAATTATTTAGAAACTTATTCTGGTATTAAAGAATATATGGACAAAGAAAAAAAAGATGCTTATAAAAATGGTTACGTAAAAACTATTATGAATAGAAGAAGAGTTATTAATGAACTTAAAAGTAGTAACTATATGGTAAGAAGCGGTGGAGAAAGAATGGCTCTTAATACTCCAATACAAGGATCTGCTGCAGATATCTTAAAAAAAGCAATGGTAGATTTACATAACGAAATGAAAGAAAAAAAATTAAAGAGTAAAATACTCGTTCAAGTACATGATGAACTTGTTTTAAATGTTTATAAAGATGAAATTGATGAAGTTAAAAACTTAGTTAAAGATAAGATGGAAAACGTTATTAAACTTTCTGTTCCATTAAAAGTAGATATTGAAACAGGTAATGATTGGTACGAAGCAAAATAATAGGAGGTGAAAAAATGCCTGAAAAACCAGAAGTTATTACAGTTAGTAAAACATTAGAAAAAATTATTATAGGTAAAATTATAAAAAAAGCAGATGTTTACCATGATAATATAATTATTGGTGATGTAGAAAAGTTCAAAAAAGATTTAGTAGGTGAGAAAATAGAATCTATTACAACTAGAGGCAAATGGATAGTTATTTTTCTTACCACCAAAGCTTTAATAGTTCATCTTAGAATGGAAGGGAAATTTTTCTTCAGGAATTCGAGTGTTTTAAAGTCTAAACACGAACACGTTATTATAACATTCAATGATAACACTGATATGAGATTTAATGATGTTAGAAAATTTGGAAAGATGGCTTGTTTGCCCAAAAAAGAAGTTTTTAATATTGAACCCCTTGCATCTTTAGGACTCGAATATAACGATAAAAATTTAACACCAAATTACTTAGTTAGTGCATTAAAACAAAAAAGAATTCCTATAAAAACATCTTTACTTGATCAGTCTATTATAACTGGTATTGGAAATATTTATGATGATGAGATACTATTTTTGAGTCACATTAATCCTTTAAGAAAATCTAATACTATTAGCTTAGATGAAGCAAATGCTATTATAAAAAATACCAGTATTATTCTAAAAAAAGCCATTAAAATGGGAGGAACTACTATTAAAAGCTTTACATCAGCTGAAGGAGTGCATGGACTTTTTCAAAACGAACTTTTAGTACATGGAAAAAAGGATGGATTATGTCCTATTTGTAATAGTAAAATTAGTGTTATTAAAATAGGGGGAAGAAGCACTTATTTTTGCCCTAATTGTCAAAAATAAAATAATTAACGAAAGATTTTTTGAAATGTTTCTTGTTAAAGACTAAACAAAAAAATAAAATTTGTCATTATAGTGATTAGGCAGAGACGATTAAGAAAAATGATATATTTAGTAATATTTATTATAATAAATTAATAGATATAACTTTCAATTTATTATAAACTATGTTATAATTATATAGCTTGAAAGAAGGAGTGAAGTTATAATGAAAAAAACAAAAATTGTTTGTAGTATAGGTCCTGCTAGTAACCAAGCAGATGTAATGGAAAAAATGGTAAGAGCAGGCATGAATGTAGCAAGAATTAATTTTTCACATGCTACATTAGAAGAAAGAGAACTTGCATGTTCATCAGTTCGAGAAGTTAGAAAAAGAACTGGTATGAATATAGCAATTCTTTGGGATACTAAGGGTCCTGAATTTAGATGTGGAATTATGGAAAATGATTCTATTGAACTAGTAGCCGGTGAAACTATAGATATAGTTAAAGAAACTGTTACTGGTACTAAAGAAAGATTTTCTGTTAATCATCCTAGTGCCATTGATTCACTTAATGTTGGAGATATAATTTTACTTGAAAATGCTAAAATGAAACTTGAAATAATCACTAAATCTGAAGATAGAGTTACTTGCAAAATTATTTCAGGTGGTATTTTAGGAAACCGTAAAAGTATGAGCGTTCCAGGCATTAAACTTGACATTCCTTATATAAGTGATGTTGATAGAGAAGATATCATTTATGCTTGTGAACATGGTGGTGAATTTCTTGCTTTATCTTTTGTATCTAGTAAAGAAGATGTATTAGAAGTTAAAAAAATCTTAAAAGAATACAATAGAGAAGATTTACAAATTATTTGTAAAATTGAAAGTGCTTTAGGAATTGAAAACTTAGAAGAAATTCTTGAAGTAAGTGATGGTGTTATGGTAGCACGTGGTGACCTTGGTACAGAAGTGCCTAGCGAAATGGTTCCAATTTATCAAAAACAAATGATTAATACATGCCGTAGAATGGGTAAAATATCCATCGTTGCTACTGAAATGCTTGAAACTATGATGGATAATATTCGTCCAAAAAGAGCAGAAACAAGTGATATTGCTAATGCTGTATTAGATGGTACTGATGCCGTTATGTTAAGTGGTGAAACAACAGTTGGAAAACATCCAGTTGAAACAGTAGCTGCTATGGCCAATATTTGTGAAACAACTGAAAAATATGCTAAATTTGATTATGCTTTTGATATTGAACATCTTGATAGTATTACAAAATCAATTGCATCAAATGTAGTACTTAGTACAGATGCTTTAGGGGCTAAGTTAATTTGTGCTGCCACTATTAGTGGTAGAACCGCTAGAGTTATCAGTAATTTAAAACCAGATGCTCCAATACTTGCATTATGTCCAGATGAAAAAACAGGACGCAGGCTTGCTTTAAATTGGGGAGTTTATGATAGTTCTTTACCATATTTGGATACAACTGATCAAGTATTATTACAAAGTGTTACAAAAGCTAAAGAATTTATGGAATTAAATAAGGGAGATTATATTGTTATCACTGGAGGTTTCCCTAATAGTGATCCTAAAAGAATTACTAATTTGATGAAAATTGAAGAAATTTAAATATAAAAAATACAAGATAAATTCTTGTATTTTTTAATTTATATCTATTTTAGAATTATTAAACCCTTTTACATCTTTTAATAATTCTTCATGAACTTTTTCTTCTTTATTATCAAGATAAACTTCTTCTATTCTATCGACTCTAAGACGTTCAGCTTCTAGTATTGAATTAACCTTTGATACCGCAATATCTAATTTATCATTTACAACAACATAATTATATTTAGGTATCTCATTTATTTCTTCATAAGCTCTTTTAAATCTTTTATCAATTTTATCAAGACTATCAGTATTTCTATTAATTAATCTTTTCTTCAATTCCTCCATAGAAGGCGGCATTATAAAAATAAAAACAGTTTCATCTAATTTTTCTTTAATTTTTAAAGCTCCTTGTATTTCGATTTCAAGTATTACATCTTCACCGTTATCCAAATGCTCTTTAATATACTTTTTAGGTGTACCATAATAATTACCGGAGTACTCCGCATATTCTAGAAACTCATTATTTCTTATATCTTCTTCAAATTCTTCTTTTGATAAAAAATAATAATTAATGCCATTTTTTTCTGCACCCCTTGGTTCTCTACTAGTACAAGAAATAGACACCCAGGTATTTTTTCTTATTTTTAATAACTCATTAATGATGCTATTTTTACCGCAACCAGAAGGTCCTGATATTACTATTAAAAGTCCTTGTTTTTTAGTTTTTACCATGTTTTCCATATATTTAATCCTTTCTTATTGGTTTCATCTTATATTCAGCTTCTATTAAGCTTTTACTCATTTCTTTATCAAATACTAATGAATATATTTTAGTAATAAGGTACTCATATTCCAACATTCCATCTTTTTCTCTTGTAAACTTACTAATTAATGGTATTTGTAAATCTTTTTTTATAATATTTAGATAATTTCTACCTTTATTAGAGAAGCCTAATAATCTAACATATTTTATATCTTTAAATTGATCTTTTAAATCCTTAGTATAATTACACAATATATAAATAAGTGTTCTAGAAATTCTTGCATAAGTTAAATTCTTACTTTTAACATTATTAATTAATTGATCAAAACTATAACTATTCATTATTTCTTTTTTTAATTTAGTAGAAATTCCACTATCAACCAAATTATAAACAGTTAAATCGTTACTACTAATTATTTTGTATTTTAAAAGATTAAAGTAATCATCCAGTTTAGGAACTTTTTTGCTTTTTAAATAACTATAAGTAATAGATGGAATACTATCTTTAACATCATTTCCTTTAAATAAAGATTGCCTTATACTAGTAGCACTACTTATATTAGTTTTATAATCTAGAGATTTATCATGATAATCATTTGTTCTTTTTATAGCATGTACTTCTATTCTATAATTTTTCTTTAATATTCTCTTAATATAACTAATAGCAAGAATATCATTGGGTAATTTATAACAATTACCAGTTATATCTTCTAAAGCTTTAGAAAGGGAAGTAGGGTAGTTATAACCCATTCTTAAATAAACTTGTACTAAACTATCAAAATTAGAATTATAAAGCTCTGTCTCTACTAATTTTTTTATTCCCTCAATATCATTAGTCTCGCTTCCAAAAACAATATCAGTAACGCCTAAATAATTACATAAATCAATTGATCCTTTGGCAAATATATCAGCTGAAGCACAGGAAAAAGGAAAAGGAAGTTCAACAACCAAATCTATTCCATATTCTAAAGCTAATTTGGTTTTAGTCCATTTATCTAATATAGAAATATCACCTCTTTGAGTAAAATTACCACCAAGTATCAAAATAATAGGACTATCAGAAAACATTTCTTTAACTTTTTCTAAATGATATAAATGTCCATTATGAAATGGATTATATTCAGCAATTATCCCAATAACATGTTTGTACAAATGATCCACCTCCTTAAAATTATCACTAATTATAACATTTTTTAATTAATAAATCAATAAAGTAAAATTATTCTAAATTTCTACGTTTTTTATAAAATAAATTTAGATTTTTTACAAATTCTTTAAATAGTTATATAATAGTTTTAGAGGATGATATTATGAAACTAGATATAGCAAAAGATAATTTCCTAGAATACTGTAAATTTGAAAAAGGTCTTTCTTATAACACTATCAAATCTTACAACTATGAAATGAAAGATTATCTTCTTTTTCTAATAGAAAAAAGAAAAATAGAAAATGTTAACAGCATTACAAGAAATGACATTTTAGAATATTTAAAATATTGTTATGATCGCAATGAAGATAGTAAAACTGTTGCTCACAAACTAACTATTATTAAAAACTTTCATAATTATCTTGAAAAAGAAGAAAATGAAAAAGGCAACCCCAGTGAATTCATAGATAGACCTAAAACCGCCAAAACACTTCCTCATACTTTATCAATTGAAGAAATCAATAAACTACTTGATATTAAATTGATTAGCCCATTTGACTATAGAAATAAAGCTATGTTAGAATTAATGTATGGTTCTGGACTTAGAGTATCAGAACTTATAAGTCTAACAGTTTATGATATTGATTTTAAAAATGCAATTATTAGAATTAAAGGTAAAGGTAGTAAAGAAAGAATTGTACCCATTAACGATATAGCAATCTTTTATTTAAAAGAATATTTAAATAAAAGAAACTTACTTATTAAAAAAAGACAATCAAATTATCTATTCTTAAATTCCAGAGGTAATGTTATTTCAAGACAAGGATTTTTTAAAAATTTAAAAGAAATATTGCAAGAAAAAGGTCTTGATAAGAATATATCACCTCATAGTCTACGTCATTCATTTGCAACACATTTATTAAATGGAGGTGCAGATTTAAGAAGTATACAAATGCTGTTAGGACATTCTGACATTGCTACTACTAAAATATATACACATATTAGTAATGAAAAAGTAAAAAAAGATTATTTAGAAAATCATCCACGTGCTAAAAAGGAGAATTAATATGAAATTTAAGAGAATATTTTTAATGGTTTTAGATTCATTAGGAGTAGGTGAGGCATCTGATGCTTCAAGTTATGGTGATAATGGTGCTAACACTTTAGGTCATATTAAAGAACAATACGATTTGTTTATTCCAAATCTTGCAAAATTAGGATTTTTAAACACTTTGAATATGGATGAAAACAATGATGTTGATGCCTATTATACTATAGCTAGACCCAATAACGCCGGTAAAGACACTTTAGCCGGTCATTATGAAATGATTGGTATTACATCTAATGTCCCATTTAAAACTTTTAACGAAAATGGCTTCCCAATAGAATTGATAGATCTTATCGAAAAAGAAACTGGCAGAAGAGTTATAGGAAATAAATGTAGTAATGATAATTCCATTATTAATGAACTAGGTGAAAGGCAGCTTGATTATGGTTCATTAATAGTTTACACTTCCGCTGATTCCGATTTACAAATAGCCGCCCACGAAGATATTATTAGTCCTGAACAATTATATAGTTATTGTGAAAAAGTAAGAGAATTAACATTAAGAGATGATTTTTTAGTAGGTAGAGTTATTGCAAGACCATTTAATGGTAGCAACAATAAATTTAAATTAAATAATGCCGGAAGAAAAGATTATCCAATACAAATAGAAAAAAAGACTATATTAGATGATTTAAATAACAATAATTATAATGTTATTGCTATTGGTAAAATGAATGACATCTTTTGCAATAAAGGTATTAATAAATCATTAAAAGCATCTACAAATATGGATGCAATTAATAAATTAACCAATATTATGGATAAAAAGTTCACAGGTTTATGCATGGTTAATCTATGTGATTTTGATAGTCTATATGGTCATCAAAGAGATGTACAGGGATATGGCAAAGCTATAGAAGAACTAGATGTAGAAATACCAATTATCCTAAACAAACTAGAAGTAGACGACTTACTTATTATTACAGCAGACCATGGCAATGATCCAACTTTTAGAGGTAATGATCATACAAGAGAAAATGTTCCTTTAATACTATATAGTAGAGAATTCAAGTATCCAAAGAGAATAGAAATACAAGATAGTTTAGCTAATATTGGAGCTACAATTGCTGAAAACTTTAATATCGCACCACCAGAAATAGGAAAAAGTATTTTAGAAGAATTAGAGTAGTAAGAATAAAATAAAGAAGACTAATAGTCATTTGCTATTAGTCTTCTTTGTCTCCTTTTTCAAAGCTAGCACACACAGTTTGCTCTTGATCACTAACCTCATCCTTTGGACAATCACAGTTACTACTAACTTTAATCTCCTCTAAATTACATTCATGATTATTTTTATTATATTTACAACTATCCACTTCACATTTAATATTTTGTTTCTTTTTCATTTTATCTCTCCTTCAATAATAGTATTTACTAAATTTTAATAAATATACTATCATAATAATTTTTAGATATTTAAATTTAATTAGAGTAGGGGAAGATATCATTTTTTAATAAAAGTCAACTATAATTTTAGAATTTATTTCCTCTTCCCTATACGAATAAATATAATCACAACCTACATAATAACCATACATACATTAACCTAACTCCCCTATTATTTATCAATCTTTAAACAGGATAGGGCATTACTATTATTATATATGGCATAAATAGTACCTAAATACTTTTGATTGGTACATTTAAACTAATAACAATATTAAAATGAATATTTTAATAGTATTCATATTAAATAAAGGATTTCAAAAATAATTAAACTATATTATTTTTGGAATAAATAAAATATACATATAAATCCATGTATTAATAAATTAATAAACAATTATATAGTAATGAATTTAATATGCATGATGTAACTAGAAATTATATTTTGTTCTTAAATTACTTCAAAGGAAAGGATAAGCAAAACAAGAGAAATCTACAACTTCCCATAATATATATTATGTTAACTAGTATAATAATAAAACCCGAGGTAGAATTTTTCTTTTCCAACTAAAATATATCATAAAGAAGAAAATAAAGCAATAAAAAACATAATTAAAAATATAGCAAACATAATTAAAGCTGGAACCAAAGTCAATTCATATAATGTTTTTCCTTTTTTTTCACTAATATTATTGTCAGTATTCATTAAAGTTTCAATTTCATTTTCGTAACTAGTTGATATATTATTTTGATCAAAAAAATTAATTTTAGAATTGATTTTTGATAAATATCTAACTATTAAAAAAAGAAAAACCAATATAAGCAAAGGAAAAAAATAAGTTAAAAACAAAAAATAATAATAATTATAAGAAAAAAAATTATAAATAGTATTACTATCCATAAAAAACACCTCTTTACATTAAAATTATATCAAAAAAAACATTACTCCCCTATCCTAAAATAAGTGCTTTACATATACTTTACACTTTATGAGTACTTCTTAATTTATTTTATTGATAACAAAAAAGAACAAGTATAAACTTGTCTTTTTTTAAATTCCATTATAAATTATTAATTTATTTAGTCAAGGACTTCGCAAGTGCTATCGCATCCTTGACACATAAATTAATATAATCTAGGGGCTAGTGCTTTTAAATAAGAAAGAGTATATACATAAGAATGCTGCATTAAATCATTGACAAAACTTAAAGATTCTAACCTTAAATCAGAAATAATGCTCTTATATCTAGTCCTAGAATTTTTAGAAAGAAGTCCTAACCTAGATATATCTCTTAATATATAATCAAGCATAGCCTTATCACTTAAAGATAAATCCTCAATAGAATAATACTTAAATATTAATATTCCATCAAGGAAATCTTTAAACCCTGTTAAATATGTATCAATGTAAGTATCACGTAATTGTAACTCAATTCTCCACCAATCTACATCTTTAACCTTTTGTTCTACAGCTTTATTGTATATTCTTATAAATTTATTAGAACTCATAGATCCAAAGTAACAAGTTTCTAACTTCCCTACTCTATCATAATAATAAGCTTTTTTTCTGCTATTCAAATCTACTATATTATATTCATATAAATTATAATTATATAAATCTATTGCTAAATCTATTCTACTAAAATGTATGTCTTTAATATAAGTTAATAATGTATCTAATAATTTTCTAGATAATCTTGTATTTATATGATTAGGATTAAATTCTAATCTAAATTTTAAAGTTGTTATATCTATTTGTAAAAATCCAAAGTCCTTAATATTCCAACTTTTAGTAAAAAACTGGGTATCAATTACTTTTTCAAAAAATGGTATAGGATAAGTATAAGCTATATCTATAATTGAAAAATAATAGTCTTTATATTTTAAAGTACCTAATATTGTCAACTTATCTATACTAAATTCACTAAAAGGTTCTATTTTATCTTGCATATATCCTCCATCAATAAATATAAAAGTTTTTATGTATATGAGCAACTATAGTAGTAATACTATTTGATAACTCACGATAATCAGAACGAGATAAATTTTTATCATTTAACATATTAAACAATAAATATTCTAAACATCTTAAATCATTTAAACTAATCTTTTTCATTTTTTTATACCTTTCTTTAAATTTTGATCATCATAAAAAATAACACCCAAGACTAAAATTAAATATAAAAATGAAACAATTATAATTAAAATAGATAAAATAAATAAAATAATATCAAAAATATAAAATATCATAAACAACCTCCAAATTTTAAAAATTCCCAACAAATGGGAAGATTACCCTATGTTATAGATGGGTAATCTTTTCTAGCCCGCTTCGCGGGGCTTAGAAAAGCTTCTCACTTAATAAATTAATATCATTTTCATTTAATTTAACTGAATTATAAGTACCATGATCAATAAGCGGTTTATCAGCATTTAGCGGCCTTAAATAACAAGTATCATAAGCCTTATAAACCTTTCTAAAATTAACTAAAAATATCTTACTTTTAATATCTTTCATTTTCCTTA